>JAUCGB010000096.1 GCA_030377895.1 Anaerolineales bacterium HSG24 | reverse complement strand
ACCTTAAATCTTGATATACTTGTCTTCCCATGAAACGCAGGTATCGTTTACGTCGCAACCATGATTTTCAACGAGTTCGGCGTAGTGGTAAATTTTATGCCAGCCCACTTATTGTGCTGGCTTTTCTACAAAATAATCAGGAACATAGCCGTGTTGGGTTTGTGGTCAATAGACGTTTAGGCAATGCCGTTCAGCGCAATAAAATTAAACGTCGGATGAAAGAAGCAACACGTTTACAGCTACCCATCCTAAAGTCAGGATTTGATTTGGTGTTTATCTCGCGTAAGCCAATTCGTCGGGCTGACTATCGTATGATAGAGCGAACCATCACAAAATTACTAAAAAAGGCTAACTTGTTGACGCAAGCATGAGGCTAGAGTTAGGATGAAATATCTTGCTTTAGGAATTATCCGATTTTACCAAAAATTTATTTCACCGTTATACCCTCCTGCTTGTCGTTTTGAGCCAAGCTGTTCCCACTATGCTCACCAAGCTATCGAGAAGTATGGACTTTTCAAAGGTGGCTGGTTGGCGACCAAACGGATAGGGCGGTGTCATCCTTTTAACCCCGGCGGCTATGATCCGGTTCCATAACTTGGGCTATCAACGTAAGCCGAGACATGTAGCACATGCTTCAGCCTGTGCCGTACACAGTCTAAAGACTGTGCTACGATATTATCTGTCGCACGTTAAGTTGATAGCCGATAACTAAAACTCAACTAATCAGTAATAAATATTGTTCAAAAGTTTGTCGAGCTACAGATTTTAAGACACGGAAGAATATAGAAAAACACGGATAATACAAAAATATCGGTGTCCAGCATCTAATCTTACTGAGGAATGAGCATTAATTAACTGTGCATGCTGATAGTCCGCCTTCGACAAGCTCAGGCTACGTAGCGCCGCCTGAGCTTGTCGAAGGCGATGTCGAGACGCGCAACTTATTAGGACTCATTCCTGAGAAATAATAAACTTCGGATTGTTATTCATTACTAATTTTTTTCAAACAAAAATATGCAGTTTATAAAATATTGGTCTATTCTTTTATTTGGATTAGGCTTAGTTGTATTCATTACGGTATATGACCCCGTTAATGCCTCATCGCAACCGCTTGCCCCCACTAATCAGGAAAACGATGGTATTATTGAAAACGTTCCTAGCTTAGAACTGGTTAATTTAGGAGAGATTTTCAGTTATAGCATTACCATTACAAACAATGGCTCCTCGACGGTTGATTCGACCATGGCGGATGATATTCCCGCAGAATTAATCCTGTTGCCAGATACCGTGAGCGCGACCATCGGGGTTGCTTCTGTTGAGGGACAGACAATATCGTGGCAGGGTGATTTAGCGTCTGGTGAAGATGTTGAAATCATTTATAATACCATCCCATCCTCGTTAGGTGCAGCCGATATAGAAATTAGTAATATTGCCTCTTTAACGTTTGGTGATAATCAAATTCAATCGGTGGCAACTGTTACTACTCAAGAGGGATATTACGGCATAATATGGATGTTTTTAAATCCATTTGTCAAGGGAATTACTTGGGCCTTGATATTGATTGATTCCATGTTGCAGCAAACAACTACTCCCTACACTTTCGGTTTTGCCATTATCCTGTTTACTGTGACCATTCGAGGGGTTACGTTTCCTCTAAACATGCAACAAATTAAATCGTCTAAAGCGATGCAAGAGTTGCAACCACAATTAAAAGCTCTGCAAGAAAAATATAAAGATAACCGCGAAGAGCTAGCCATGGCTCAGATGAACTTATATAAGGAAGCAGGGGTTAACCCATTAGGGGGCTGTTTGCCTATGCTTATCCAAATGCCAATTTGGATTTCATTATATTGGGCCTTGGTACAACTATCATTGGAGGGAGCTTTAACTGAAGGATTCTTCTGGATTCCGAGTTTGGGTGGCCCCGTCGCTTATCGAGAAGCGAGTTTTGGGTGGCTTTATCCATTCCCTCCTTCAATCGGTTGGGGCCCAGCTTTATCATATCTGATTTTGCCCGTGCTATTGGTAGTTTCACAAATGTACATGCAACAGATGATGACTCCCCCCTCCACGGATCCACAGCAAGCACAAATGCAGACGATGATGAAATTCATGCCGTTAATGTTTGGTTATTTCGCCCTGATTGTTCCAGCGGGATTAACCTTATATTGGTTTACCAATAACATATTGATGGTTGTTCAGCAATATTTCACAAAAACTCACCTTGAGCCGGCGGCTCCACCAACCGCCGAAGCTAGTGACCCGTCACCGCCTGCAAAGACCAAGCCTGCAAAGACCAAGTCTGCAAATACCAAACCAAAAGAAGGTAGAAAAACAAAACATGCAAGAAACAAATCTAGACGTAAGCGCTAAGACGGTCGATGACGCAATTGTCAAAGGGTTAGCTCAGCTCGGGCTACCCCGAGACCAAGTTGACATTCAAATTATAAAAGAAGGAAGACGGGGAGTATTTGGTATTGGGGCAGAAGATGCCCGAATTATCATCACCCCCCGCAAAATAAAGCCACCACCGCCGCCTCCACCGCCCCCACCCGAAACGGCTGTCCCTAAAACACCAGAACTGATTGAAGAATTAGAACCGGAACCAGTGTCAGAAACCGTCTCCACGGATTCAACAGAGACAACGGATTCCGAAGATACAGTTAAAGATGAACCAGACCAAACTCGGACAGATATTGAAACATGTGGTATCAATTATCTATCCGATTTGTTGGATAATATGGGGATTCAGGCTGAGGTGACATCTCGATTGGGAACCGATTTGATTGATGAAGGCGAATCCCCTCCCCTTGTGTTTGATATTACAGGCCGAGACTTAGGAATTTTGATTGGTCGTCGTAATGCAACCCTGCGCTCTTTACAATATATTACGCGTTTATCGATCAATAAAGCAACCGGAAACCGGAAACCAATTTTGGTTGATGTGGAATCGTATCGTGTCCGTCGTCGTCAATCATTACAACAACTTGCCCTACAAATGGCAGATCAAGCCATTAAAACACGGCGACGCGTGGTGTTAGAAGCCATGTCGGCATACGAACGGCGAATTATCCATGTTTATTTACGAAACCATAAATCGGTTCGTACCAAAAGTATTGGTGGTAACGATAATCGTAAAGTGACCATTATTCCAAAGTAGACGAAAATCTGTCGTCTCTGAGTAAATTTTGACCAACGTTGGCCCACCTTAAGGAATGTGGAAATAAAACATCCCAACATGTCATTCCAAAGCGAAGCGAGGAATCACATGGGATAATTATTTCTTTCCGTGCTTCTAAGGTGGGCTTCGTTTCCTTACTTGGCACAAACCTTGATTTTTGAATCAGACACGGATAAACACAGGATTTTATTCTTTATCCATATAAATCGGTGCTAATCCGTGTCCCCCAAAAAGTTATGTCTCAATCTCAATCATCAGCAATAATATATAGCATCGCCAACCAAAAAGGTGGTGTGGGTAAAACTACAACTGCGGTTAATTTGGCGGCATTGGTTTCCGAGCAAAATAAACGAGTTCTGATTATCGATTCTGACCCTCAATCCAATGCGACCTCTAGTTTAGGGGTTAAAGTCCCGGAAAATGGTATAACATTGTACGATGTTTTAGTCAACAAACGCCCACTTGACGAGGCTATTCAATCTACCTATCGACCCAAACTTTTTATCGTTCCCGCCACGCCTGATTTAGCCGCCGCTGAAGTCGAGATGGTGCAGTTTTTGGCTCGCGAACAGGTTCTAAAAAAGGCGATTGGGGCACTTACTACAAAATTTGATTTCATCTTTATCGACACCCCACCCAGTTTGGGCGTATTAACGATTAACGCTTTGACAGCGTCTAGTCATGGGGTTATCATTCCTGTACAGAGTGAATATTTGGCCTTAGAAGGGTTGGGTCATTTGTTGAACACCATCCGGCTTATTCGTGATAATCTGAACGCAAATTTGCAAATTGCTGGGGTGTTGATGACCATGTTTGATAGTCGGACTAAATTAGCCTCGCAAGTCGTTAATGAAGTTCGCATTTATTTTCCTGAAGAAACCTTTGATGCGGTGGTTCCACGTAACATCCGGTTGAGCGAATCACCTAGCCACGGGGAAGATATTTTTACTTATGCTCCCCGTTCATCCGGTAGTGTGGCCTATCAAGCCGTAACCAAAGAGCTGTTACATCGAAGCAAAAAATTTTAGCCTAATAAATTATGTGTCAGCGAGAAGGTCATCGTAGCCAAAAAAGACCCTAAAAGTTTTAAAAACCTTGCACAAGTAGTGATGACAGAATCCGGAGTGCAAGGCTTGCCTTGCAGGCAAAGCGAGCTTTGCACTCCTTATCACTCCGCAAAATTTTTGCTTGGGTACTTATAACGTGACTTGTTCGCTGACCGACTGACACAATAACGATGACGAAAAAACGAGGGTTAGGTAAAGGACTCGGCGCACTTATTTCGACCTCTACAGTTTCCGCGCCCGCTTCATCGGCTGGCTCTATTGATGTGCCGACCGATCAAATCTCCCCAAATCCCCATCAACCCCGCCAGTCGATTGACCAGACCGCCTTACAAGAGTTGGCCGATTCTATCACCAAACATGGGCTGATTCAACCGCTCATTGTGACTCAAGTCGGCTCAACCTATCAACTAATTGCCGGAGAACGGCGTTGGCGCGCCTGTCAGTTGGCTGGTTTTGAGCAGGTGCCGGTCATCGTTAAAGAGGTCACCTCGCAAGAGATGTTAGAGTTGGCTTTGGTCGAAAACATCCAACGGGCCGACCTGAATCCGCTCGAAGAGGCAACCTCATACCGCCAGCTTATCGCTGAATTTGGCCTGACCCAAGAGGCAGTGGCCGAGCGAGTCGGAAAAAGCCGAACCGCCGTAGCCAACACCGTCCGCCTGCTAAATCTACCAGATGAAGCGCAACGGGCCTTGATTACGGGTAAAATTAGTGGTGGGCATGCCAGAGCATTATTGAGCCTGAAACGGACTGACCATCAACTTGAGGTCATGGCCCAAGTGATTAATCTGGGGATGACGGTTCGTCAAACTGAGCAGATGGTCAAACGTATTATTAAAGGGGAATCTATTACGCCGAAACCGACACCAGCCAAAAAATCGCGCTGGACTCCGCAAGATCGAAACTTGGTTAAGAAGTTTGAATCGACCTTAGGCACCAAAGTCGAATTAAGTCGGACGGACGATGATCGAGGAAAAATTGTCATCCATTTTTATTCAGATGATGATCTCCAAACGATTTTTGATACGATTTTGGGTCAGGATGATTTGTAGGTCAGTATAGCCAAAAATTTGCCCCCGTAGCTCAGGGGATAGAGCGTGAGTTTCCTAAACTCTGCGTCGCAGGTTCGAGTCCTGCCGGGGGTATCTACATTTTACATTATAAGAACGGGATTTTAATAACTTGCGCGTTTAGCCTTCGACAAGACTTCGGCGTAAGCTCAATAAAAAAACCCTCCTGTAACAGGAGGGTTTTTTTTTGATGCTAACTTTTTCTTTGGTTTAGCCGAAATCAACACTACAACGGATACTTAACTACGGAACGGATGGTTTTCATCCGTATATAATCACTGCAAATAGCAAAGAAATTCCGTTATTGGCGAAATATATCCGTTGAGTTTTGAAGTATCCGCTGTAGTGTTCCCGCCAAAGATTCCGTTAGCGTCAGTTTTTTTATTGAGCATTAGACGAGGCTATTCCCCAATCATCTGGACAATGATGGGCCGAGTACGGGGGCGATTGTCGAAATCCATGAAGGCAATCTGTTGCCATGTGCCCAAGGTAAGCTGTTTATTTACGAATGGCACGGTAACTGATGGGCCGAGTAGCGCAGCTCGCACATGAGAGAACCCATTCCCGTCGTGCCAGCGGTCGTTATGCTTATAATGTCCGGCCTGCGCGGCCACCTGTTCCAACAATCGCTCAAAATCGGCCAGCATGCCCGATTCATACTCTACTGTAGTGATTGCGCTCGTTGCACTCGGTGTAAATATGGTGGCGATTCCATTGATTAAACCACTTTGTTGTACGCCCTGCTCTACCTCTGAGGTGATGTTGTGAAAATCACAAAATCCCCGACTTGATAGTTGAAATTGGTGTGTAATGACCATAATAGCTCCTTTTATGTGAATATGTGAGGCGTGAAACGTGAATATGTGAAACGTGAGGCGTGAAAATGTGAAACGTGAGGCGTGAATATGTGAAACGTGAATATGTGAAATCTCATGTTTCACGCCTCACGTTTGATTTAGTAAACTGCTCGACCATGTAGCCACCCACTACACCGGCTAAGGCGGCCAGAATTAAGCCTAACTTATACGGAAGCGAGTAAGTCGCTAAGGATACACTCCCCGCAATCAAGACCGCGGCCCACATGGGGTGATTCTTCAAATAGGGGATAATCATACCGATAAAGGTGACGGGCATGGCAAAATCTAAGCCCCAAGCAGAGATGTATGGAAATGTATGCCCGATGGTTAAACCCAAAAAAGTGCAAAATAGCCAGTTGAAATACATAGCCAAGGCCGAGCCGAGATGGTACCACCGTTTATACGGGGAACTATCGGGCTGGTCATATCGCTTAATCACCACAGCGAAGGTTTCATCGGTCAACCAGAAGGCTAAAGGAATCTGCCAGTGTTGAGGCAACGATTTTACATGGGGCAGAAGCGTGACCGCGTATAACAAATGGCGCAGGTTGACGACAAAGGTGGTCAAGATGATAATCGGCCAACTGGTGCCGATGGCTAACAGCCCCAAGGCGATAAATTGCGCTGATCCGGCAAATACAAAGGCCGACATGGCTAAAGTTTCCCAAAAGGAGAGGCCGCTACTAATCGCCAAGGTGCCAAAGATAATCCCAAATGGAATCGCGCCCACAAGTAAGGGGATGGTGTCTCGCATGCCGATCAAAAACTCTAACCGAGCCAATGACAAGGCTGTTGCATCTTGTTTGAAAGTTGTGGTCATGATAATTTCCTGTTTGTTGCCGAGTTAAGGAATGGGGAATGGGGAATGGGGAATGGGGAATGGGAAATGGGAAATGGGAATGGGGAATGGGGAATGAGGAATGAGGAATGAGGAATGAGTCCTAAATAAGTTGCGCGTTTCAACATCGTAGGGGCTAGGCAAGGCGGTGTAGTGTTGGTTTGAAATCAGAACTCCAATCCGCCTTGCCTCGCCCTGAATCTACGGAATGACGGGCGACCCGTAGGGGGATATGACCGCCAATCAAAAAGCCCGCGAATTGTCACTCGCAGGATGAATTTTGAGCCAAAAAGAGGTCTGTTGTCGGAGGTGACTCATTCGCGTCAACTGGATTAGCGGTCATATTCTGCACTCCCCCAACTACTCTATGCCCCAGACCTCACGTTCACGCTATCAACGTAAGCCGAGACATGTAGCACATGCTTCAGCCTGTGCCGCACAGTCTAAAGACTGTGTTACGATATTATCTGTCGCACGTAGCCAGACATCATAACACAACTTTGATGAAAATGTTAAATCTTGCACTATGGCTCACTTTTGAGAACAATTGATAGTTATGGTACAATCTTCTGTTGTCTTGAAAATGTTAAATCTTTGAACGCATAACCAATAATTAGATTTTGAGGTTAAGGGACAAGATCGAAACACATGTCCCAATTATCAAGCAGGAGATAAATTATGTTAAAAAAATTCATAAATATGATTATGGGCGACCCTCATAAGAAAGAGATTAAACGATACATCCCGGTTGTGGATAAGGTTAATGAGTTAGCCGATGAAATGCAACAAAAGAGTGACGAAGAGTTACAAACCATGATGGCTGAGTTCCGAGAGGAGATTCAAATTGAAACCGCAGACCTCAAAGCCGAGATTGCCGAACTGAAACAAGATGTGGTTAAGCTTGACCGTCAAGAACGACAAAAGGTACAAGTCCAGATTGAGCAACAGGAGAAGGATCTGCTCAATTTAGAAAAAGAGTTGCTGGCCGACATGCAGGTTGATGTTTTTGCCGCAGTGCGAGAGGCTAGTCGGCGCACCATCGGCCTGATCCATTATGATGTCCAGATTGTGGGCGGGGCGATTTTGCATGAAGGTAAAGTGGTCGAGATGCGGACGGGTGAAGGGAAAACGCTGGTCGCCACCATGCCCACAGCCCTCAACGCCTTAACTGGGTGGGGGGCGCATGTCATCACCGTCAACGACTATCTGGCTAAGCGTGACTGTCAATGGATGGGGCCGGTTTACCATATTTTGGGTTTCAGTGTGGCTGTGATTCAGAGCGCGGGCGGAGGTGGGGTTGATAAAGCCTCCTTCCGTTATAACCCAGATTACCAAAGTAATGATGACAGGTTCCAGTTTTTAGAGCCAATCACTCGCCAACAGGCTTATGCCTGCGACATCACTTATGGCACTAATAACGAGTATGGTTTTGATTATCTGCGGGATAACATGGTCACAGATTTGAAAAAGGTGGCACAACGAGAGCGTCATTATGCTATTATCGACGAGGTTGACAATATTCTCGTTGATGAGGCTCGTACACCGTTGATTATCTCTGGTCAGGCAGAAGAGAGTAGCGAGCAGTATCGCCAATTCTCACAATTAGTTCGCCCCTTAAAACCAAGTAGCAAGGCAAGCGTTGATGACGAAGAGGCCGAGCCGGATGGCGATTATGTGATTGATGCCAAAGCTCGGATTGTCTATTTGACGGAGCAGGGAATCGAAAAGATTGAGCGGGCCTTGGGCGTAGAGAATATTTATGAAGGGGACACGGCTGATTTAACGCCCTATCTCGATAATGCCTTGCGTGCCCATGCGCTGTTCAAAAATGATATTGATTACGTGGTGAGCGATGGTCAGGTGGTTATTGTTGATGAGTTTACCGGCAGGTTGATGGAAGGTCGTCGCTATAGCGAAGGGTTACATCAAGCGATTGAGGCCAAAGAGGGAGTCAACGTCCAGAACGAGAGTTTTACTTGGGCCACCATCACCTTCCAAAATTTCTTCCGTATGTATAACAAACTGGCCGGAATGACCGGAACGGCAGAGACGGAAGCGGAGGAGTTCAGCGAAACCTATAAGATAGAAGTGACTATTTTGCCCACCAACATCGAATACAGATCGTTGCAAGGTGAGTTGGACAAACGGTCTCACAAAAAAAATGGAGCCGAGTTAGTTACTTATCATAGCCCTGATGGTAAAATATTCTATAAACGGGCTGATTATCCAGATGTGATTTATAAAAATCCGCGGGTCAAGTTTCAGGCCGTAGTCGAGGAGCTTAAGGCTTGTCAAGATGCTGGTCAACCTGTTTTGGTGGGGACAATCGCCATTGAAACCTCAGAATATTTGGCGAAACAGTTAGAGCGAGCCGGAGTGAAGCATGAGGTGCTAAACGCCAAAAACCATGAGCGGGAAGCTGAAATCATCACCCAAGCTGGTCGCCCCGGACGAGTGACTATCGCCACCAACATGGCTGGGCGGGGAGTTGATATTCTGCTCGGTGGTAATCCAGAAGGGTTGGCTCGTGATGAACTGCGACGTGGGGGGCGTGATTTAACCGAAATTGCAGCAGAAGAATGGGAGAAAACACGCAAAAAATGGGCCGCGGTTGTAGCAAAAGACCGAGAGACAGTCTTGGAGTTAGGCGGGTTGTATGTGATTGGCACCGAACGGCATGATGCTCGTCGGATTGACAATCAGTTGCGCGGTCGAGCTGGGCGACAGGGTGACCCCGGAGCTAGTCGTTTCTTCGTTTCGCTAGAGGATGACTTGATGATGCGGTTTGGCGGTCAGACCGTCTCGAACATGATGGAACGATTCCGGTTGGAGGAGGATACTCCGTTAGAGGTTAGCGTCGTCAGCAGGGCAATTGAGAACGCTCAAACCAAAGTCGAAGGGCATAACTTCGACATTCGGAAACATTTGATTAAGTATGATGATGTGATTAATCAGCAACGCGAGGTAATTTATGCCGAGCGTAAGAGGATTCTGAATAATCCTGATATATCGCATGTTATATGGGCTATGTTGGAGGATCACATAAGTAGTTTGGTGCATATCTTCACAGCCAGCGAAGATCCGGAAGAGTGGGACTTGGTCGCTCTCATGAGCGAATTTCGGATTATCGTCCCCCTTGAAGCGACTATGGTTTCCAGACGGTGGGTCGATATGGATCCGGAAGAGATTGAAGAGGATATTATGAGCATCGCCGAAGAGAAATATGACCTGCTAGAAGAAGATTTGGGTGAAGAGGTCATGCGTAGGGTCGAGAAATCGATCATGCTTCAATCGACTGACATGTTGTGGGTGCGTCACCTGACGGCCCTCGACTCGCTCCGGCAGGGGATTGGTTTGCGGGCTTATGGACAACAAGACCCGCTGGTGGCCTACAAAAGAGAAGGGTTTGAGATGTACAACCAACTTCGGGATGCCATCAAAGAACGGATCGTGCGACGGATGTTCCATGTGCGAATTGCTCCTCCGGAAGCACCCAAACCGAAAAACGTGCAAGCCATCCATCGAGATGCCAACGCTAACGCCGATGCCGATAATGAGGAAAGGTCAAAAACTACAGAGACAACACCGGGCGCAACTCGGCAAGCACAACAACCGATTCGAGTACAAAAAACGTTGAGTCGCAACGCTATCTGTTGGTGTGGCAGTGGCAAAAAATATAAAAGTTGCCACATGAAAACCGATAAGCTCACTGGCAACGGGGCAACCCGTAAAACTACGTCATTGAAGAAAAAGAGGAAAGAAAAAGCCAGACGATAACCTGTAAACTATAGATGTTCAGATAAACATTTTCAGCCGTTACCTTCCCGCAAGTTTAGAACTTGCGGGAAGGTTGGTCTTGAATTGAAAACCATTATCTGAAAGACTGTAGCCTCCTTCAAGGTATGTTTTTCTCCTTGAAGGTGTCCGATATTTTTCCACCCGATAAAGTGGCTTAGTACACCGTAAACTAAATTCGGCGAAGATCTTCCAATTATCGTAGGTGACGCTTGTAGCGTCACTAGTTTGCTTAATAAACGCCGTAATTACAGCGTTAAATAAGTCTTGCCTGAAATTTGATCGTTTAGGCATATTGTATTATTAGGCTTTTTTATTCTATCATCCTTGAAATTCTGCTCTAAACCAGCCATAAAAGAGCAGAATTTCAAGGATGATAGAATTTTTACAACAACTGCAAAAACCCCACAAAACCTATTTCACAATTGAGTAATACCTCAAGCAATACAGGCGATTATTGTCACGCTACAAGCGTGACCTCCAATTATCTACTGGAGAATCTTCGCCCCTCGTTCCCAATCTCCAGATTGGGAACGAGACGCTTTTTCATTCAGCGCGAAGCCTCCCCATAGGGGGATAATTCACAATTAATTCACGTCCGCATCCTCCCACCAATCTTTATCTTTGCGAGGCGGTCGCCGTTTTGGCGGCTTATCGGGATCAAGCGGCTTAAGGTCATTGTGCTTGAGCAGACGCTTTATCTCCGCCTGCAAATGGATTCTTTCTCGTTTTGCCTCTCGCAGGGCCTTGTCTTGCTGGCCTTGCGTTTTTTTAAGCGATGCGGCCTCTTGCCAAATGGCCTCAATTTGGCAAATTATACGACCAATCGCCATTTCTGCCTTAATTTGTTCCTGTGCCCACTCTGTGAGCAGCTTTTTGAACTCTTTGTTGAGCATAAGTTTTAGGGGAGAATGTAGGAAAGGGTATAACAACTCCCAAACCGTTCCCTGCGCCCTCCTCTATCCTCCTTTTTTGGGTAATGCTGACCTACTGACTGATAAGACCTCATGTCATTCCGAGATGTAGAGTCTCGCCCCTCAGTTCCCCCCTATAAGCTCTAGGGGGGACTCTTCTCTCCACTTCGTTACGATCAGAGTGACGACTCTATGGATACTCCTAACGCTAACGGATTCTTTAGCGGGAACACTACAGCGGATACTTCAAAACTCAACGGATATAATTCGCCAATAACAGGACTTCTTTGCTATTCACAGTAATTATATACGGATGAAAACCATCCGTTCCGTAGTTAAGGAACGTGATTTTAATAACTTGCGCGTTTCCGTCGGAGATTATGGTAGGGGCTAGGCAGGGCGGTCTGATTTTGGAACGTGCGGCCAACTCCTCTCCGCCCCTGCCTCGCCCGTCATTCCGTGGATTCAGGGCGAGGCAAGGCGGATTGGAGTTCTGATTTCAAACCAACGCTACACCGCCTTGCCTAGCCCCTACGATTGCCAAACGCGCAAGTTAATTAATACCCATTCCTAGCCTCACCTGATAATCTCTTTCCGAAGAGCCAAAGTGACATGGTCATCAGTCAACATGGTAACACTACCATTTATTGTTCCTACATACTGAAATAAAGAAATAAAAAACCTCCGCAGTGATTACACCGTGGAGGTATAGATTCCATCCTGTAACATGAGTTCTGTTGGACAAGTTGTTTAGCCGTCCTGCCGTTTAGGATGGCGCTCATAAGGCCATGCTTATTCACGTACAGGGTAGCCGAACTGTCTGCCTAACGACAAACACAATGTTATAATCGGTCTCGCCTCACGGTGATAATCTCACCAGTGTGGAGTTTGGAGTCTGCTCCTCGCTATGGGGAGTGACTCCATCCAAATAGAAAGTAAATTTTTAATGTGGCTGGATTATAATACGCTTTTAACGAATTGGCAAATTGGGGAATGAGGAATGGGGAATTAGGAATGGGGAATGAGGAATGAGGAATGAGGAATGGGGAATGGGGAATGAGGAATTGTGTTACGTTTCACGTTTCACGCCTCACGTTTCACGTTTCACGCCTCACGTTTCACGCCTCACGCCTCACGTTTCACGTTTCACGCCTCACGTTTCACGCCTCACGTTTCACGTTTCACGCCTCACGTTTCATTCATCACTATCATTATGCGCGATAAAAACTATTACCACCGTAGACGACAACAGAGCCTAGACAAGCATGCTGACTACTACTTGACCTATGCCGAGCAGTATAAACAACCGACAGCCGCGGCTTATGATGCCCTGGAAGTCGAACTCATCAACATCCTGAATGGCATGCAACGGGCCTACGACAACCAAGCGTGGAGCATGGTGCGCCGTTTTGCTTCGGCGATTAGCATACCAATAACTGGAGTGTTAGGTGTACGCGGCCATTGGGAGCAACTCCACACCTGCCTAGGGCAAGCCATCACCGCCGCCCAAACTGAGGGTCATCAACAGAACGAAGCCGCCTTCCTGCACAACGCGGCCATCCTAGCCCAGGACACCGGCGATTACGAGACGGCCCGGCAGCGGTATGAGCAGGCGTTAGAAATCAAAGAAGCGTTGGGAGATAAGGCCGGACTGGCCAGCAGTTATCACCAGTTGGGGTGGTTGGCCCATAACACCGGCGATTACGAGACGGCCCGGCAGCGGTATGAGCAGG
>JAUCGB010000095.1 GCA_030377895.1 Anaerolineales bacterium HSG24 | reverse complement strand
TATCCTCTATCCTGTTTATTTCATATAAGGTTTGATAAACTCAATAATTAGCCTAAATTGATATTTTTTCGCCAAATCAGTAACTTTTTTTGTAAATTGATTAAATTTGGGATCTAATGAGTTAAGCTGTTCAATATAGGTTTGAATCCCAGTAATGTTCTGCATGGTTGTTAACATCAACAAAGTTTCTAGGTTTTCTTGTGGGGGAATAATCATGGTGGTTTCTGATGATTGTTTCGGCTCAATTTTAGTAACTTCATCATAAAGCCAAGTTAACTCCAAATTAGTTTCTAGTTTGAGTAATAGTTCATCCAAATTAACTGGTTTAGCGATAAAGTCATCACAGCCGGAGGCTAAACTATCTTGTTTTGTTTGGTCAAATACACTGGCTGAGATAGCAATTATAACTGTATCTTGTAGCGTAGATAATTGTCGAATGTGCCGTACAACATCAAACCCATTCATATTGGGCATGAACAAATCGAGCAAAATCAAATCAGGTTGAAATTTGATGGCTTTGTTGAGTCCATCCAATCCGTCAACCGCGATCATGGTATTAAATCCTAATCGGGATAGCAATGTGTCTAAAAATTCGAGATTTTCCGGCACATCATCCACAAGTAAGATTTTTAGTACTCCCTTGGGACTAGTGTATCCTGTTTTGTGTCTTTCCTCTAGTTTAACAAGTTTAGTCTCATTGGAAATTTCTAGCAAATCTAGTTCAAACCAAAAGCAACTCCCTTTGCCCATAATACTTTTCACATGTAATTCACTATCCATTAGGTGAAGTAGTGTCTGACAAATAGCTAAACCCAAGCCGGTACCCTCGATATGTTGCCCCCTGGCTTGATAAAAAGGTAAGAAAATTTTGGCTAATGCTTCGGGCGAAATTCCAATTCCTGTGTCCTCTACCTCAAAGCGAATCGTTTTTTGTTCCTTATTTTCGTGCAAAATAGAATTGATCGTAACTCTAACCAGACCCTTTTCAGTATATTTAACTGCATTGCTCAATAGATTTAACAAAATTTGACGAACACGTTTCTCGTCAGCATAAACATACCGTGGAACATTGGTCAAAACTTCATACTTGAAGGTAATCCCCTTTTGCTGGGCACGTACCTTAGCCATTTCAACAACATTGGCTAAAAAATCTAAAAATTGGAACTCATGCGGATCGAGTTCCATATATTCAGCTTCAATTTTAGCAATATCTAAAATATCATTGATTAGGTTCAATAAATGTTTGCCACTACGATGAACAGTTTTGATAGCGTCACCTTGCATATTCATCAGGTCTTTATCATTTTGGAATATTTGGGTAAATCCCAAAATAGCGTTAAGGGGAGTTCGGAATTCATGGCTCATGTTGGCTAAAAATTTACTTTTGGCTTGATTAGCAAGTTCGGCATCTTCCTTGGCCTGTTGCAATGCTTCATCTATCTGTTTACGCTCGGTGATATTCCGGCTAATTAACAAGATGGATGTCGTTTGTTTATCGCGCTTGAGAGGCACAGCTCGGGTTTCATGCCAGGCCTGATTTTGACCATTAAACACAAACCCAATGATCTCGTAGGTGGCGGTTTTGCCAGTTCGGAAGACCTGTTCCAGAGCGTCCCTTATGGTTTTATGATAATCGGGAGAGATATAGTCATAAATACTTTTGCCGATTACCTCCTCTACGGTGTCATAGGACAGGGCACGATTTATGGTTGTAATTGTTCCATCAGGGGTTGTAGTTAAAACGATATCGGGCATATTTTGGAGTAGAGAATGCCATCTTTCTTTCGATTCCAGCAACGCCTTTTCTGCCCGTTTACGTTCGGTGACATCAATTACAATTCCATCTATTCCAAAAAATGCTCCGTTTTCATGAAAAAACGGCGATTTAAAGTCTTCAACCCAGCGCACGTCTCCATCTTTGGTTATAATTCGATATGTTTGAATTATACTATTTCTATTTTCTGCTAATTTCGAGCTTGTACTGAACACCCATTCTTTGTCATCAGGATGAATTATATTGAGCCAGTTCACCTTATTGGATGTAAGTTCTTCTGCTGAATATCCACAAAGCTCTCGGCTACCTCTAACTATCTCCGCTGACCAATCGGGGAATGCTTTGTAAACCATCCCCGGAATATTACGAATTAAAGTATTGAATTTTGTTTCACTTTCCCGCAACGCCTCTTCTGCCAGCCCACGTTCGGTGATATCAATTACAACCCCATCTACTCCCAAAAACTTCCCATTTTCGTGAAAAAACGGTGATTTATGGTCTTCAACCCAACGCATATTTCCATTTTTGGTTATAATTCGATATGTTTGAGTTATACTATTTCCATTTTTTACTAATTTCGCGCTTCTACTGAACACCCATTCTTTGTCATCAGGATGAATTATATTGAGCCAGTTCACCTTATTGGATGTAAGTTCTTCTGCTGAATATCCACAAAGCTCTCGGCTACCTCTAACTATCTCCACCGACCAATCGGGGAATGCTCTGTAAACCATCCCTGGAATATTATGAATTAAAGCATTGAGTTTTATTTCACTTTCCCGCAACGCCTCTTCTACCAGCCCACGCTCGGTGATGTCCAGAGTATATTCAATCATCTGGATAACCTCCCCTTCGCTATTCAAGATGGGAAAGCCGTGCATCTCAATATTTCTAGGATTGCCATCGTCGTCAAAATGAACATGCTCTACAATAAGCGGTTTTTTGGTTCGTTTTATCTCTTGCAAGGGGCAAACATGGTATAGGCCCTCACATGGATTATGCTGATTGTGGGTTAGGGCATAGCAGGTTTTTTGACTGCCATCACCCAAGGCCCATGCACTTGAATTGGCGATAACAATGCGGTAATCATTTGCGTCGATGACATAGAACGGATTAGACAGTGATTCTAAGACATTGTTCAGAAACTTATTTTGTTGTCGGATTTGTCTCTCTGCCTGTTTGCGGGCAGTGATGTCGTGGAATATTTCAAACTTGGAGATGCTTCCATCCTGATTTACAAAAGGTGTATCAAAAAGATCATAGTATTTATTGTTCTTAAATGAATACCACTCCCAATGTACAGATTTACCTGCTAAAACGTCTTCCTTCTGACACCAAGGGCAGGGGTCAGTACGATCATGGAAATACTCATAACATTTACGATTGCTGACATGTCCGAATTCTTTCTCGATCACAGGATTAATGTACTGAATATTACACTGCGGATCCACAATATAGATACCATCCTCTATCGCATCTAGGATATTGTTTAGTCGATCATATTCTGAGAATAAGGCATCCTCCAGTTGTTTGCGCTCGGTGATGTCCCTGATAATGGTTTGGGTTGCTGGTTTGCCAGCATGGACAAATGGGATACCGGCCACTTCTGCGTCAAAAAATTGTCCATCAAGTTTCAGGAGTTTATGTTCCGAGAATGGAACCTGAACATTTCTCTGCTGGGTCTGTTTGATTCGGTCTAATGCAATTTGCCGATAATCTGGATGAACAAAATCTATAATTGGCTTGCCGAGCAGTTCTTCTGGACTGGATGCACCGATGAGTTTCAGTCCCGCCGGATTGATATAGTTAAACTTTCCCTCACTGTGAATGATAATCATATCTGGAGAAAATTCCACCAGATTACGATAACGCAGTTCGTTCTCTTGCAATACCTTTTCCGTTTGCTTGCGCTTAGTAATATCGTGTATAATGACCACAATGAAGTTGGTTGTCACCTCGCTTTTCCCATCTCGCTTCCCACCTTGAACCAAAAACGGTAAAAATTGAATGTGAAGGTCACGTTTCAATATCTCGTCTTTGGCTTCACATTCTGCGGGCTGACCACAAATCAACTTTTCCCAGGCATGATGCCTAAATTTGTTCAGATAACATGCTGAATCGGTGCAACCGGGGTGGAGGAGTTCGTGTGCTTCCAGGCCCTCTACATCTGTGACCTGTGCAAGCCCCCATCGCTCCACGGTTCGGTTGGCCCGCAAGACACGTCCTTGGTTATCAATCAGACAAACGAGTTGGGAGAGTGAATCGGCGGTGATCTCCCATTCTTGCTTTGCCAGCGCGATTTGTCCCATACTCTCCTGCAACGCCTCCTCCCGCCGTTTGCATTTGTGGGTTTCTGTTTGCATACGAGTATTCGTCAAGTCCAATTCGGTGGTGTATTTTTCCACCAACCGTTCAAGATGCTCGCAGTGTTTCGCCATCTCTTCTTGAGCCAGCTTATGTTCGGCAATTTCATCTTGCAGAGCCATGTTTGCTTGGACTAGTTCTTCGTAAGTTGGTTTTTTTTGGGCCATGTTGTTATTCCATAAGTATCAACTTAACGTTTGTAGTAGGCGATTTATCGCCTTCTGAGGCACTAAATGCCTACTACGAACTTCTTAAGTATGGAGGTCACGCTTGTGGGCATAATCGTGACGCTAGGAATCGGGATTAATTAACTTGCGCGTTTGGCAATCGTAGGGGCTAGGCAAGGCGGTGTAGCATTGGTTTGAAATCAAAGCCCAATCCGCCTTGCCTCGCCCTGAATCTACGGAATGACGGGCGAGGCAGGGGCGGAGAGAACATGGATGTACGTTTCAAAATCAGACCGCCCTGCCTAGCCCCTACCATAATCTCCGATACAAACGCGCAAGTTATTAAAATCGTGACGCTACAAGCGTCACCTACAGTAATTTGGCCGGATATGGATGGATGTATGTATGTATGGAGGTCACGCTTGTGGGCATAATCGTGACGCTACAAGCGTCACCTACAGTAATTTGGCCGGATATGGATGTATGAAGGTCACGCTTGTAGCGTAACAAAATGGAGGCATAGGGGGCGATTTAATCCACCTGTTTTTGAGGCCACAACAGCCCGACAAACATGCCGCCCACAATACCAAGTCCGCCACCAACAGGGATGCCTAGCACAGCCCCATAAAAAACATAATCTATCAATGTGCGGGGAATGGCCGCTGTTTCCGGCTCTAAGGTTAGAAAAATAATGGCTAATAAAAAAACACCACCCACCGCGCCTAAAATTATACCGCCAATAACCCCAACGATAGCCCCGTCAATTGCTTTAAGAATTACGGTTTGAGTTCGATGATTTAACTTCATTATGATTGGGTAGTCCTGCACATGTAGTGATCACCTACGCGCAAGTTCCAAACTTGCGGGTAGGTAACTGATATATATCACTACTTCTGCACCACTACCTATGATTGTATTAAGGAACGGGATTTTAATAACTTGCGCGTTTCGATATCGCCTTCGACAAGACTTCGGCGTAAGCTCAGTCGAACGCTCAGGCGGCGAGACGTAGCCGAAGTCTTGTCGAAGACGAACTATCAACATGCACACGTTAATTAATGCTCATTCCTAAGTATCTCTGCTCCTCAAAGATTGGTTAAGATTGACATTTTACCTTAAGCCCAATAACCCCACAAATCTCTTATTCTACCAATGTGAAAAAGACACATGAAGTTGACTAAGGAATCCTAAATAAGTTGCGCGTTTGGTAATCGTAGGGGCTAGGCAAGGCGGTGTAGCGTTGGTTTGAAATCAGAACTCCAATCCGCCTTGCCTCGCCCTGAATCCACTACAGCGGATACTTCAAAACTCAACGGATATATTTCGCCAATAACGGGATTTCTTTGCTATTTACAGCGATTATATACAGATGAAAACCATCCGTTCCGCAGTTAAGTATCCGGGCTATCAACGTAAGCCGAGACATGTAGCACATGCTTCAGCCTGTGCCGTACACAGTCTAAAGACTGTGCTACGATATTATCTGTCGCATGTTAAGTTGATAGCCAGTATCCGTTGTATAGATGTTCAGATAAACATTTTCAGCCGTTACCTTCCCGCAAGTTCTAAACTTGCGGGAAGGTTGGTCTTGAATTGAAAACCATTATCTGAAAGACTGTAGTGTTGATTCCGGCTAAACCAAAGAAAAAGTCAGCATCATTCGCGGTTGTATTTCTGACATGACCTTGTTGTTTTACAAACTTTTCGGTTATAATGATTAGACCAACTGGAAATATCAAGTTGAGTACTAATGTTATGGGTAAATGATGACCTATTGATTGATATGCGTTCCATGTCATTCCGAACGTAGCGGAACCGAGGAATCTCTCTCCACTTCGTGGTAGAGGTGCAAAGGTAGTGATAAGGAGTGCAAAGCTCGCTTTGCTTGCAAGGCAAGCCTTGCACTCCGGATTCTGCCATCACTACTTGTGCAGGACTACCCACTTCGTTACGTTGAGAATGACATGGATATCAGTCAACATGGTAGCATTACCAATATATGTAGCGAGGTGTTGATATGGAGGCTATTTTAGCATTACTGCCATGTATGGGATTTATGGCAATTATCGTAGCATTTCTCTTTTTGCAAGCAGTCAGAGTCGTAAAAGAGTATGAGCGAGGGGTAATTTTTCGTTTAGGTCGTTTTGCCGGATCAAAAGGGCCAGGGCTGTTTTTTCTAGTGCCTTTTATTGACATTATGTCTAAAGTCGATTTACGGACGGTGACGCTTGATGTCCCCACTCAGGAAGCGATTACCCGCGACAACGTCACCATCAAAGTTAATGCGGTGGTATATTTCCGAGTCTATGATCCCGGTGATGCGATTATTCAAGTTGAAGATTATCGTCGCGCCACCCGGGAAATTGCTCAAACCACCTTGCGGAATGTAATTGGTCAAAGTGAACTTGATGAGATATTAGCCCATCGAGAGAAAACCAATAACGAACTGCAAAAAATTATTGATGAGCAGACCGAGCCGTGGGGAATCAAAGTCTCGCTGGTAGAGGTGAAAGATTTAGAACTGCCTCAAACCATGCAACGGGCCATGGCCAAACAGGCCGAAGCGGAGCGGGAAAAACGAGCCAAAATTATCCATGCCTATGGTGAGTTGGAAGCCTCAAAACAACTCGCCGAAGCGGCTCATATTATTGGACAAGAACCAGCTACCATTCAGTTACGTTATCTGCAAACCTTAACCGAAATCGCGGCAGAACGTAACTCAACCGTCGTCTTCCCTGTTCCCATCGACATTTTTTCTGCCGTAACCAATTTTTTGAATGATCCGGATAAGAAAAAAAAGTTGTGAGTGTGCTTCGCTCAAACTAATAAGAATCAGTATGATTATGTCAACATGTATGGTATAATCGCCCTGATTAAATTAACTATTTTCAAAATTACATTAAATACGCTAACGTGAAATATGAGTAAACTATTTGAGCTATACATTCGTTTTATGATCTGGTTGGGTGCTGGTGCACCTGATGGATATGAACATTTATTACCTGCTCTGCCCGATAAAGTGGCGGATATACCAAAACTGCCGCCGGTTGAAACGAAACCTGTTCCCGCGCCGGTAATTGAATCAGAGCCAATCATACCTGTGATTGAACCAGAACCAGAGCCTATCGAGGAGCCAATACTACCAGAGCCGATTGTGGCGGAAGAACCACCTCCTGAACCAGCAACCATGGCGATAGAAGCCATACCGGAACGAGAGCCAATCGACACGGTTTTGGACGTTGAGCCTGATTTACCTATACCTGATTTACCTATAGATGAAGCACCGTCGTATGATGAAGCACCATCGTATGATGAAGCACCATCGCTTGATGAAGCACCATCGTATGATGAAGCACCATCGCTTGATGAAGTGCCGTCGTTTGATGAAGCACCATCGCTTGATGAAGTGCCATCACTTGATGAAGCACCATCGTTTGATGAAGCACCATCGTTTGATGAAGCACCATCGTTTGACGAAGTACCGTCGTTTGATGAAGAGCCTCAGACATTAATAATTGATGACCTCGTTGACGAAACGATTCCGCTTGAACCTGAGCCGATTGTTCCCCCACCAATTATTGTCAAACCGGAACCAACTGAGCCAGAACCCGAAATCATTCCAGTTGTTCCAACCTATCACACAGACCCAGATTTCCCCCCGATTGGCTCTTTAGAGGCAGTCCGGGCCTTATACATGAGCTACTCGGCCCTTGGTCAATCGACCTATCGTCAGCGGGTGCTTCGCTGGTTGGACTCCACTGAACTGAACGCGGTGGTCATAGACGCTAAAAGTGATAATAGCTTAATTAGCTATCCCACCCAAATCCCCATCGCCAAAGAGATTGGAGCGGCCACCCCTAGCCATAATAACTTTGTTGAATTTATGGCCGAACTCAAAAAGCGACATGTCTACACCGTTGCCCGTATTGTCACCTTTAAGGATCATCTTTTTGCCAAAAACTACCCTGAATATGCAGTTAAAACACAGGGGAGCAAGGATTTATGGCAAGATAACGAGGGACAACATTGGAGTGACCCGTTTTTAACACCGGGTTGGGGCTATAATCTACAAATCGCGG
Source organism: Anaerolineales bacterium HSG24 (assembly GCA_030377895.1). Classification (GTDB taxonomy): domain Bacteria; phylum Chloroflexota; class Anaerolineae; order 4572-78; family J111; genus JAUCGB01. The sequence continues at coordinate 5,085 of JAUCGB010000095.1, read as the reverse complement.
TTGAGGCAGTTCAGTTGGGGTTTGACGAAATTCAGTTTGATTATCTTCGCTTCCCCACTACCAGCCAATATGGCGAGCCGTATTTCTCACAAAACATCACTCGTGACTCGCGGGTCTCGGCGATTACCAGTTTTTTGAGCATGGCTCGTGGGCAACTTAGCCCCTTCCAAGTGAAAATTGCCGCCGACATCTTTGGCTATGCCTGCTGGCGACGCGACGACACCTTGATCGGTCAAGATATTGAACGATTGGCTCACCATGTGGATGTTTTATGCCCCATGTTGTACCCCTCTATCTTTAACAAAGGGATCCCGGGTTACAAAAATGCGGTTGCCCACCCCTACGAGGTGGTTTATCGAAGCGCAGAACGAGCCATCCAACGGATTAACGGCTTAAGTTGCACCGTCCGCCCGTGGATTCAAGATTTCCCCGATCACAGTTTTGAGGCGCGAGTTTACGGTAAACAGGAGATTCAGCAACAGATTAAAGGCTGTTTTGACTCCGGTAGTGAAGGGTTCATGGTCTGGAATCCAGAGGTTAACTATACCTCTGGAGCTTATGCACCGATTACGATTAAGTAGAATGTAACGGGGTGTAAAAAACCCGATTTCTCAAAGAAATCGGGTTTGAAATCGGGTTTCTAGGATGGCTTTACGAGAAAACCAAAAAAAGGCGAGGTGATTACCTCGCCTTTTTGATTACAGTTCACCCCCAGATTGGGAACAAGGGGGCTGAATGATTACCATAAGGAACGGGATTTTAATAACTTGCGCGTTTGGCAATTGTAGGGGCTAGGCAAGGCGGTGTAGCGTTGGTTTGAAATCAGAACTCCAATCCGCCTTGCCTCGCCCTGAATCCACGGAATGACGGGCGAGGCAGGGGCGGAGCGGAGATGGTCGCACATTCCAAGTCTAGACCGCCCTGCCTAGCCCCTACAATAATCTCCGACGCAAATGCACATGTTAATTAATGCCCATTCCTAAGTGTCAACTTAACATTTGTAGTAGGTGATTTATCGCCCCTCAAAGGCACTGAAGTGCCTACTACGAACTTTTTAAGTTGACAGTCATGGAATGATTACATTGAAACTAATGCTTACAGAGCGGCTTTCACTTGATCAACCAGTTGACCAAACGCGGCATCATCGCGATAAGCAAGATCGGCTAATACTTTACGGTCAAGTTCAATCCCTGCTTTGCTTAGGCCATTCATAAATTTGCTGTAGCTCAAGCCGTGTTGCCGAGCGGCAGCATTAATCCGAGTAATCCATAAACGTCGGAACTGTCGTTTACGTGTTCGTCGGTCACGATAGGAGTATTCAAGCGATTGCATCATCGCTTCATTAGCGCGTTTAAATAGCTTATGTTTACTCCCTTTTTGACCTTTTGTTAAGGCTAATACTTTTTTATGTCTACGCTGTGTACGTGGGCCGGTTTTTACTCTCATTATATACCTCTACTTGCCTTTCTTTTTTGCATATGGCATAAGTTTTTGGACACGTTTAATCGTGCCTTGGTCTTTCACTTCTAACATCGAATCGAACTGAGCCTTAACTCGTCGTTTCTTTTTACGGCGTAAATGGCTTTTACCGATTTTGGTACGCATTAATTTACCAGAGCCAGTATACTTAAACCGTTTTGACGTTGCTTTATGGGTCTTCATCTTTGGCATATTTCACATCCTATCATTTTTTGGTAGTCCTGTACATGTGGTGATAATCTTTGGACTCCTTATCACTACTTTTGTACCACTACCCATTTTTACTAAACAAAATCGGGAAATCCGGAGTGCAAGGCTTGCCTTGCATGCAAAGCAAGCTTTGCACTCCGGATCACTACATCTGCACCACAAAATCAAAGTGTCCCCTAAATCATGAAGACACTTCATTTAATAAATAATAAATAAGTTTAAACTTGCTGTGCTACAAAGGCAACTATTTAGGCTTTGGTCCTAAAATCATTAACATTGTCATTCCTTCCATAGAAGGACGTTTTTCGATAATCGCGACATCTTCTAGTGCAGAAGAAATTCGATGCATAAGGCCCCTCGCGACTTCAGGGTGTGTTACTTCTCGGCCACGAAAACGAACCCGCACCTTAACTTTAGAACCGTTCATCAAAAACTTGCGCGCGTTTTTAACCTTGTAATCAATGTCATGAGTGCCCGTTTTAGGACGCAGGCGAATCTCTTTAATTTCGACTTTGGTTTGAGATTTTCTGGCATCTTTCTCTTTTTTCTGGGCTTCATAAAGAAATTTACCATAATCCATTAAACGACATACAGGTGGTTTAGCCTTTGGGGCTACCTCAACCAAGTCAGTATTATGTTCAGCCGCAATCGACAACGCCTCAGTCAATGGCTTGACACCTAACTGAGCGCCGTCGATACCAACTAACCGCACCTGAGGTGCTCTAATTTGTCGGTTGATTTTACGGCTGATACGAATGGGTTTATTATACTTTTTTCGAGGTCTTCTAATGCCTATGAGTATTCTCCCTCTTCTCAACAGAGAAAATTTAAACAATTGCTTGAGTAACTGAATTACTAAGTAGAGCGACCCTAATTTACCATACTCGCTCACTTTCGTCAAATCTTGCCTTAATTGTAGTTAAGGATGATGATGATATGATGACATCATCGGCCGGGGTCGTTGACCATGCGTCCAATTAAGCGGAGTACCTTCTCCAACTCCGCTTGCCACACCTCCGAGTCGGGGTGGAGGGACATCCACAGTTGACGGGGAGTCATCTTGGTAATCGTCTTTGCTCGGCGTTGTAGGCCATCTCGGTCAATCCACTCTAAGCTATCGGCCTTAATCACCAGTTGACCTGATTCGGTGATGACAGCCTTGGCTTTGGCCTCCTGCGCCAATATCTTCAACTTAAGCTGGTAGAGCAAATTGGCTACAGGTTCTGGCATTTCGCCAAATCGGTCTTCCAACTCTTTCGACATGTCCTCAATTTCAGACAAGGTGGTTAATCCGGCCAAGCGACGATAAAGGCGCAGTCGAATCTTTTCTTCGGGTAGATAGTTTTCTGGCACATAAGCCGGAATCGGCAGATTCAGTTGAATCCCCTCCGATAAGGGAGTCAGATAGGTCAACGCTTCATTCATGCCTTTGCTAGTTTCATTCGGCATGCCGCCAAGGTCGTTAACCGCTTGCGCCAACAACCGAGTGTACAGATCAAAACCGACCGCGCTAATCTGACCATGTTGCCGCGAGCCGAGTAGTTCACCCGCACCCCGAATCTCCAAATCCCGCATGGCAATTTGGAAACCAGCCCCCAACTCATTCGCCTCGGTAATCGCCTCTAACCGTTTGTAGGCATCCTGCTTGAGTTTATGGTGTTTTGCCGTGAGCAGATAAGCGTATGCTTGTCTAGCTCCTCGCCCGACCCGACCTCGTAGCTGATATAGCTGGGCCAGCCCCATCTTGTCGGCTCGGTCAATGATGATTGTGTTGACGTTGGGCAGGTCAAGCCCACTTTCGACAATAGTGGTACAGACCAACACATCATTCTCACCAGACACAAAATCGACCATGACCCGCTCTAGCTTACGCTCACTCATCTGCCCATGCCCAACCGATACTTTGGCATCGGGCAGAAGACTCCGAATTCGGTTGGCCTTCTGTTCAATCCCCATGACTCGGTTAAAGACATAAAACACCTGTCCGCCTCGAGCAAGTTCGCGACTAATCGCTGTTTTGATTAAAATCTCGTCGTATTCGGCCACTGTCGTATGGATTGGTAATCGTTCCTCCGGTGGGGTGGAGATAATGCTCAAATCTCGCATCCCACTCAGCGACATGTGCAGAGTGCGCGGAATTGGGGTCGCGGTCAGAGTCAGAGCATCCACACTTTTGCCGGTCACGGCGTTGGCTCGCATATCTTTCAGCTTCTCTTTATGTGTCACCCCGAACCGTTGTTCCTCATCAATCACCAATAATCCTAGATTTTTGAATACGACATCTTTTTGAATCAAACGATGCGTGCCAATCACAATGTCAACCGTACCCATGGCTAACTTAAGAAGCGTCTGCTCTTGCTGTTTTTTGGTTCGGAAACGAGATAACATCTCGATTTCAACCGGATAATTACGCAAGCGGTCGATAAAGGTCTGATAATGTTGTTGGGCCAAAACGGTGGTTGGCACTAAAATGGCAACCTGAGTCCCATCCAAAACCGCCTTAAATGCCGCTCTCAGGGCGACCTCAGTTTTACCGTACCCGACATCACCACAGACCAAGCGATCCATGGGCCGAGTTTTCTCCATGTCCGCTTTCACATCGTTAATCGCTTGCAGTTGATCATCCGTCTCGACAAAAGAAAAAGTATCCTCCAACTCGGTTTGCCACTCCGAATCAGCCGCGAAGGCCCGACCCGGCACCACCTCCCGTTGAGCATACAGTTTGAGCAAATCCTGAGCCAAATCCTTAATCGCTTTTTTGGCTCGACGTTTCACCGTGTTCCAATCTGCGCTCCCTAGCCGAGTTAAGCCGGGTCCTTTGTCCTCAACGCCCACATACCGCGCCAGTCGGTCAGCTTGATGGATTGGCACATACAATTTGTCTGATTTTGCGTACTCCACCGCCAAATATTCGCGAATTGTGCCATCTAGTTCAATCTTGACGAGGCCCACATAGCAACCGATGCCATGCTCAATATGAACTACCAAATCACCGGGATTTACATCAGCAAAGAAAGTTTCTGGTGTAATACCCTTACGTGGCTTCCGTCGACGAGTCGTGGTCGGCTTTTTCCATCCGAAAATCTCCGAATCGGTTAGAACGGTAATCACCGTTTGGTCATGCTTCAAGGCCCACCCTTCCATCAACACACTGTTGATGAGGGTCACGCTCCCCGAATTTGGCGGTGGCATACCAGCGTTCAAGCTGTCGATGGGGGTAACGATAAAATCGGCCTGATCTCTAAACAGGTTACTCAGCCGATTCGCTTGACGAGATATCATTAAGACGCGGTCTCCCTGTTTTTGCCGTTTGGTGACCTCATTGACCACGTTTTTCACCTGCCCTCCAAAAACGGGTGAGTTCATGAATACACTTTGCAATAAGGGAGGGGTATC
>JAUCGB010000094.1 GCA_030377895.1 Anaerolineales bacterium HSG24 | reverse complement strand
CCTGGATGAGTGAGCGGGTTGTAAATGGAGTCCAAACCTTCAGCCCTCTCTCTAACTCCCCCCAAAAGGGGAAAAACGAATCAACCTCCCTCCCTTTGGGGGGGATTGAGGGGCTGAAGGTTTGGACTCCGGTTTTGATCACCAGCCTCATGACCATGCTTCTAGTCGTTTTGCTGATTCGGCCTCAAATCGAAAACAACATCAACTGGCTGACTCATAAATGGGGTTGGGAGATGCATGACGCATGGTCAGACGCGCTCAACCATCCCCTAGAGCCGTCCGCCGGACTGCTGGCCGAGTGGGCTGATTTGACCTCCTTCTGGTATCTGCAACATGCCGAGCAACAACGCCCCGATTTGCGAGGCATCTATCCGCCGAATGTCGAAACGGTCGAGAGCTATCTGCAAACAGAGCGACCGCTTTACATCGCCGGATTACTCGACCCCACTCAACCCGATCGAGCATGGGTCGCTGAGATGGAGAATCGCTACCAACTACTCCCGTGGGGGCGACTGGTGCGTCTAGCTCCCTTGGCTAGCAATCCGCAAACCCTTCTGCCGACCTTGCCCCATCCCATTGAGCAATCGTTTGGTGAAAAGTTACACCTGATTGGGGCTGATTTTCCATCGGACGAACAGACCCTAAAGGTTTCTAAAACCTTTAGGGTCTTGAACTCCGACTTTCCCGTCACGCTCACATGGCAAACGCTGACTGATTTGCCGCCAGAAACGACCATATCCCTACGTTTGACCGCCGGAGACCGGATTGTGGCTCAACTGGATGATAGTCTGGTCAGTGGCTGGTTTCCGCACCAAAATCTGGCCGCCAATCAATATCTGCTCAGTTACGCCCCCATCCCGATTCCGGTTGGAACCCTGCCCGGTCGGTATCGCCTGCAACTGGTCGTCTACCGCCATCATAGCCAACCGTGGCCTCTGCCGGATGGCGGTCATGTGTTAGATTTGGCCGAAGTGAAACTGACCTCGCCAACAGTTCCGCCCGCGTGGGTCAATCGGTACGACTTTAACAACGAACTGGTTTTGTTCAACTATGAGTACAGCGTCCGCCGAGTTGGGCAGGGGAAGGGGTTTGCTCTCCGCATGATTTGGCAGGCTCGACAACAGCCGGTTGATAATTATCGCCTACAAGCCGAACTGGTTGACCAATCGGGCGCGGTCTTGCGACAGGTCGAACAGTCGCCCGACCTGCCGACATCAGCTTGGCTAACGGGTCAGTTTGTCCGCAATCAAGTTGATTTGGTGCTACCGGCCAGCACGCCCCTCGGCCAGGAGGCGATTCGAGTGCGCCTCCGCTGGTTCAGGCCGGACGGGTCAGCCCTAAGCAGTCGCTACTGGCTGTTACCCCTCAGCGACTATCTCGATTTGAAGTCGTTAGATGTGACAGAGAAAAAGAGGCGTGTCTTTGAGCCACCGCCTATCGAGCATGTCGTCTCTGCCAATTTTGATAATCGACTGCGACTGCTCGGCTACAATCTGCTCACCGAGCATGACCCCCATATCAACCTGAACGATTGCCCCGAACCATGCCAACTCGACCTCGAACTCTACTGGCAAGGCATCGAGGAGATGGCTGAACTATATACTGTTTTTCTTCATTTGGTGGATAACGAGGGGAATCTAGTAGCTCAACAGGATAAAATACCGGGCATCCGAGGCAAACAGCCGACCACAGGTTGGCTCCCCGACGAGATCATCACCGACCCGATTAGCTTGAATCTGCCCGCCGACATCCAGCCGGGGCGATATAGGTTACGGGTGGGTTTGTATCTGCCCTCGCTGAACAATCAGCGTTTGCCGGTGCTTGATGCCAATCAGGATGGCTTTGTTGAGTTCGGACAAATTGGGTTGGAGCGGTAAGGAATCGGAATTGAATAAGTTGGGCTTGTCGAAGGCGAACTATCAGCATGCACATGTTAATTAGGAATGAGCATTAATTAACATGTACATTTGCGTCGGAGATTATGGTAGGGGCTAGGCAGGGCGGTCTAGACTTGGAATGTGCGACCATCTCCGCCCCTGCCTCGCCCGTCATTCCATAGTTTCAGGGCTAGGCAAGGCGGATTGGAGTTCTGATTTCAAATCAACGCTACACCGCCTTGCCTAGCCCCTACGATTGCCAAACGCGCAATTAATGCTCATTCCTTTGCATGCCGAGCAGTACTAGCCCTTCGTCGCATACTCCTGCACCTCCAAATAAATCGGTTTAGGTTCAAAATCGGGGGTAACAAAAGTAAAGTAATCGAGGTAGGTTTTGCTCGACCACGGATAGCGAAAGGCCCACAATCCCATCACCTTGAGCCAAGGCCACTCCTCGGCCAGTTGATAGGCCCGAATCGTGTTCTCGATTCGTTGACCGGGCTTGACCGCTTTCGTCCAGCGAGGATGGTCGTTCCAGCCTCCCTCGGTGACGTAAATTGGCAAGTCAGCATGGTCATGCTCAACCAGCAGTTGCCGCACCAACTCGATGCGCCGAAAATTGACTACTTGCGGGTCGGGCGGGTCGTCAGCCGGAAAAACCCAACCGTAAGCATGCACCGATAGCCCATCCATCACCTCCCCCGCGCCCACATTTAGCATGCGCTCCAGATATATCAGGTCATCCATGCCCTGTGCATCCCCCGGCGGAGCGAGGGTCGGAGCCAACGCTCCACCCAACACAATAACCCGCTCGTCGGCCTGCTTGGCCTGTTGATACGCCACCCGCAACAACTCGGTATACCCCTCTGGATCAACCGGCTGAAACCCCCACTCTAAGGCCAGATTCGGCTCATTCCAGATAATGATAATCGGCACCTGCTCCCCGTACCGCTCAACAAAGGCCCGCACATATCGACCAAAATCGTCGTATCGCTCCGGCGGCAAATAAGACGAGGCCGAATCCTCTGGTCTGGCCCATTCGGGGACAAAGCCTAACCGCCCAATCACGGTCAACCCTTGTTGATTGGCATGCTCAATCACGAGGTCGCTATGACTCCAATCGAAATATCCTGCGCTTGGCTCGCGATAGGCCCAAGGAAAATATTCGACAATCCACGGAGTGCCCATCTCTCGAACCATTTGCAGGGTGCGCTGAATCTTCCACGGCTCGACCTCATCGGTCAAGCGGGTGTGGATTCCCATTTTGGGGTTGATGGTTTGTACGGTTTGTTGCGGCCCGAGGTCTAACTCGCGGGGGTCGGCAGGCAGAGTCAGTAAGAGGACTAACAGAAAGAGGGTGGCTATGGGTCTTAGAAACCCGATTTTTCGGAACTTATTCATGGTAATGGCATGGTTCATTGCCCGTTGAGTTTGCTTTACAAATAAAACCATTGTAGGTGACGCTTGTAGCGTCACTAGTTTGCTTAATAAACACCGTAATACCTCAAGCAATACAGGCGAACGATTATTGTCACGCTACAAGCGTGACCTACATCGTCTACATCGTCAAGAAATTTGTAAAGATGATTTGGTCTATTCTGAACCATGCCCATGGTAATCCGCCTTTGGTAGTCGCCATTCGCATATTAGCTCGTTCCAGAAACAAAAAGGCGCACCAATTGGTGCGCCTTAAGGATGGAGGATGACTGAACCACAGTCATCATAATGCCGAAGGTGGGATTCGAACCCACACGAGGTTACCCCTCACTACACCCTGAATGTAGCGCGTCTGCCAGTTCCGCCACTTCGGCTAATAAAGGTTATTGCAGACGAAAACAGATTATACCTAAACAGCCTTAAATCGTCAAATCGGTTAGTTATATCTTCTGCAACAACACTCTCAATATTTCCACTCGACGCTCAAGTTGGCGTTCGGTGCAGTCGGCCTGAGAGGACACACCCTGTTTTTGGTTCAGATAGGCATGGATTTTAGGATAAGGATTACCCGATTTATGATGATATGCGGCCACCAGATGTTTGATTTGCTTACTTAAGGCCATTTTTTTCTCATTTTTAGTGGCTAACACCACCCGTTCGGCCACCTTTTGTTTGAGTTGTTTTTTGACCACTGCCGGTTGTCCGGCCAGATTCGAATCGCCCCACAGCGATAACTGTCCGCCATGTACAATCACCGATTCGATGCCATGATTGGTCGAGCGAAGGGCCTGCCATTCAGGGGCTGGTTGACGGACTAGTGGTTCAACATTATCGTCATCCTCTTCCCGCTCGGTTTGGGCAGCGATGAAGTGACGCTGTTCCCGCTCAATCTGCTCGGCCAACATCTTGAGCCGTAAATCGGCAGGCAGATAACAGTAGGCCACCTGCACCCCTTCTGGCTGAGAAGTCATCCGCACGATGCGTCCTAAAAATTGCCGGAAGTAGAGCCGTGTCGTGACTGTGGTGGCATAGACTCCCACTCGCAAACGAGGAATATCAACCCCCTCACTGACCATGTTGACCGCCACCAACCACGGACGTTGACTGTCGGCGAATTTTTTGATTTTATTGGACGCGGTGCGATCATCTGAAACCACCACCGTAGGGCGAGTGCGACTGACCTCTTGTAGAAGCGCGCCCAGTTGATGGGCATGCTCTTGGTCAGCTGCCACCAGCAGACCAGCCGCGTCGGGATGTTCCCGCCGAGTTTCGACCAGCATCTTATGGGCATCTTCGAGCATGGTGTGCATCCAGCCACTAGTCGGTTCGAGCGCGGCTCGTAGGCGACGGCTCTCACTGCTCGAAGTGAGCCGGTCGGTAAACTTGGCCTCGATAATATCCCCATCTTCGACCCAAGCCATTTCACCGCCGTAGGTGAAAAAGGCCACCGAGCGACAAACTCCGTCTTCAATCGCTCGCCCATAAGCATACACATAATCAGGCTGACTGATGTCATCCTCATACTGCACAAAGGGGATGGTGCTGTTGTCGCTCCGAAAGGCCGTGCCAGACAGGGCCAGCACAAATCCGGCCTCCTTAAACGCCTCCCGCAAACCGTCTCCCCAACTCAGCCCATCGCCAGCATGATGAATTTCATCCAACACCACCACCGCGCCCTCGCTGAGACGCTGGTACAGTTTAGGATGATTGGCGATTTGCTGATAAGTCACGGTTACGCCATGATAGTCTATCGCCCAGTTGCGCCGATTGCGGAATTTACTGTCGATATCGAGTTGAAACCGTCTGGCTGCCTGCGTCCACTGACTTTTGAGGTGGGTGGTCGGCACGACGATAATCAGCCGCTCCCGGCCAAACTCTTGCATTTGATGCCGACACAGTTGCAGGGCCGCGGTGGTTTTGCCCGAGCCGGGCGTAGCCTCCCACAACAAGGAGCGCCGCGACTCCTTAAGGGCTTGCTGATAGTTTTGCATGGCTTCCTGTTGCCATACTCGCAGATTAATGGTCATATATGTTGATTTTCCAAACAAAAACGCAAAGACACGATATTGCCTTTGCGTTTTTGCCTCGTTGCATTGGATTTTGGACACGGGTAAACGCGGAGTAAATATTCGCCGGAAAGAGCGTCAGAAGTCCGATTTCTCAAAGAAATCAGATTTTTAGGCGTTTTTACCGACTTTTTATCGGACTTTTGATACAACATATTTTCCGTGTCAATTCATGTCCGAAAAATTGACAAATTTTTAGATATTATTCTATCTCGATATATTTGACTGGGCCTTTAGGCGATTGCCATTCAAGCACAAGGCCGGTTTCATTGGTCAACACTTGGAAGACTAACCGTCCTTGGGTGCCAGTTTCGGTAAGGATAGTACCGAATCCTAACGCCCCTTCCATCGCCCCAACTTGCGGGTCATAAAACCCTTCGGTTTGGTTAAGTAGCTTAAATTCTCGTTCATCATCATAGCTAACATCCTCAGAGCTGAGGTTTTCCAACTCAACGGTAATGACGATAATCTCGGCCCCGTCAACTTGGGGAATGGTATTTGAGGCGGCATTACGGTTAACATCCTTAATCGAAAGACGCAGACCCTGTTCGCTGACAATCGCTTCCGTCGAGCGAGCCGGTTTGTCAAAGGTCAAACCAATGTCATCGCCCGGATAGGTGGTGGCGAACATGTCGGATCCGGGGTCTAACACCCACAGCCCCGCCATCAAGAAAAAACAGATGGTTAATCCTAAAACAACTAGACAACCGCCGCTAAAACAGCCAAACACAAACGGAAGCGCAGAGCCGCCGCCACCGCTTTCATCCTCGTATTCATATTCATCATATTCCTCTTCGTAACCACTCTCTGGATTACCCTGTGGCGGATAGTAGCCGGGTTGGGGATAATGTTGACTCATTCATTCGATCTCCTTAATATCACATCATAAAAATATCAGGCCTGCGCCTGACAATTTACCATTATAACACAACTAAATTAACAATCGCCAATTTCTCGCTTATTCGTTGGAGAGGTGAACTGCTTGCTAAAATTGAATTTCGCACTATCATTAGGAATGAGCATTAATTAACTTCTTAAGTTGACGATCATGATGCTGGTAGTCCGCCTTCGACAAGCTCAGGCGGCGAGGCGTAGCCTGAGCGTTCGACTGAGTTCACGCCGAAGTCTTGTCGAAGGCGAAACGCGCGACTTATTTAATTCCGATTCTTTAGGAAACGTGAAAGCGTGAAAACGTGATGCGTGAATTAATATTAATGAAGGAGCTATTTTGATGAGCAAAATGACATGGCAGGACGTTGATTCTAGCATGATTAGTGGGTTTGGGTATGACGAAAGTAAACAGGTCTTAGAGGTTAAGTTTAACAAGGGCGGCACCTATCGGTATACAAACGTGCCAAAATCGGTGGTTGAGGGCTTAGAAGATGCCGATTCTAAAGGCCGATACATGCACGGCTACATTATCGACCAATATCCACACCAAAAATTATAGGAAGCATGAGGGTAATGTCCTGTTTCTTAGGCAGTTCCAACTTTTAAAACCTCCCAACCGGAGAGTTGGCTTCCTGCCAACATGTCGGCTAGAAGCCGACTCTTCATTGATTGTGGAAAATTTATTTTCTTGCCCCTACTACCTACCAACTTTTATCCAAAAAGGTAATTTACCATGAATTATACAGATATTGAACAAATCGAAGCGACTTACAACTCCGGCGGAGTGGGTCGTCGTCCGATTGCGTTGGTGAAGGCCCAAGGCGCAAGATTGTGGGACAGTGAGGGGAACGAATATATCGACTGTGCCGCGGCGCAGGGCTGGGCCAATGTGGGGCACAGTCACCCCACCGTGACGGCGGCGATTCAGCGACAATTGGAGACGTTGGTTGCCTCACAAGAATCCTCCTACAACGACCAGCGAGCCTTGTGGATGCAGGCTCTGGCCGACACGCTCAACCCGCGTCTAAACTGGGCTGACTGTTACATCCACCCCTCCAACAGTGGTACGGAGGCCAATGAAGCAGCCCTAAAATTGGCCCGATTTGTGACCAGACGCACCGAAATTATCGCTATGGTACGGGGCTTTCATGGCCGAACTATGGGTGCGCTGAGTACCACTTGGAACAAAAAATATCGTATTCCCTTTGAGCCGCTAATTCCTGAAATTACCCATGTGCCGTATAATAATATCGACAAACTGAGCGCGGCCATCAGCGATAAAACCGCCGCCGTGTTAGTCGAAATCGTGCAGGGTGAAGGGGGCGTACATCTCGGTGATGAAGAATATTTCCAAAAAATGCGTCAATTGTGTGACCAGCATGGCGCGCTCCTGATTGTGGATGAGATTCAAACTGGCGTGGGACGTACTGGCAAATGGTTCGCCTCGGAGCATCATGGTTTAACTCCCGATGTGATTACTTTGGGCAAGTCGATTGGGGGCGGTCTGCCTATGGGGGTGACGGCTTGGCAAACCAAAGTCGGACGCTTTAAGCCCGGCACACATGGCAGTACCTTCGGCGGCAATCCGTTAGCCTGTGTTGCCAGTCGAGCCGTTATCGAGGTCATGGCCGAGGAGCAGTTGGTCGAGCGCGCCGCCTATTTGGGGGGCTGGTTGATGGATGAAATATCGGCTCTCGATAGTCCTAAAATCCGCGAGGTTCGAGGCCTGGGTCTGATGATTGGTATCCAACTCAAAAACAAAGTGACCCCTATTCTGCAACAACTGATCGCCCAAGGTGTCTGGGCCTTACCCGCCGGTTTGAATGTGTTACGTCTACTGCCACCCCTAACGATTGAACAAGATGACCTAAAACATGTTGTCAAGACGTTGGGTGAGGTGCTGGGAAAGTGATATATGAAAGGCTGATTATGATAAATTTTAGGGACTGTACTCTCGCCCAATTAGACAAAATGTTCGGCCTAAGACAAAGGCTAAACTGCTCAATTTTAGATGATTGGCTGGAGCAAGAAGCCGAAATCTCTGAGCTTGAGCGAACAGTTTTGTTAATGTTACAGGAAAATGCGAAACTGCATATTCATGATTGGAACGAAACAGAACTATCACAACATTTTATTGGGCCGCTATTTGCTTTGGTAAATTTTTCCAGTCAACGCTTTGCTCTGTTTGCAGAACGGTCATTTGGTGGTACAGTTGAGGGAATTGAGATGTCTGGTCGCCCAGATGGTATCATCGCCAGTGGCTTTCGAGAACCAGAAAAACCATATTTTTGTTTTCAGGAGTATAAGAAGGAAAAAGACCCGGATGGCGACCCAGCGGGACAAGCCTTAGCGGCCATGTTAGTGGCCCAAGAAATTAATGAACATCAACATCCTGTTTATGGCTGTTATGTGATTGGCCGAACATGGTTTTTTATGGCCTTAAAAGAGAAAAATTACGGGATTAGTGATGGACACATCATTACGCGAGATGATATATTTGATGTTTTTCGTATTTTGAAGCTGTTAAAGCAGATGGTAATTCAATTTGTAACAGGAAATGATAATGCCAGTAAAAAAGGATGAAGTTCGTGAAGGACGTATCGCTGATGAAGCGATTGTGGATGCTTATGGCCCAGAAGAGCAGATTATGGGCTGGTATTACTACTTGGACGACAAAATCCAATCTTTTACCGGAAAGTGCCTTAATTCCGATTCCTTTGTCGGGTAGCAAGGAGCCAGACAGTTTCATCATCAAACCAGAAAAGGAATAAAATTCATGACTGGAATAGAACGTATATCAAATGCCTTTACCAAAGGCCATACTGCTTTTATGCCCTACAGCGTGTTGGGCTATCCCGACCGAGCCACTAGTCTGAACGTGGTCAAGACGCTGGCCGAGGCGGGCGCAGACCTGTTAGAGTTGGGCGTTCCCTTCTCTGACCCGCTGGCCGATGGGCCGACGATTCAGGCCGCCACCCAACAATCGTTGGAGAACGGAACCACCCTCAAAGATTGCCTCGACATGGCTCAAGAACTGCGGCAGGACGGAGTCGATACGCCTGCCGTGTTAATGGGCTATGTCAACCCCATGCTGGCTTACGGCTTTGAGCAACTGGTTGCCAACTGTGTGACTGCGGGCGTGGATGGCTTTATCATCCCCGATTTACCACCCGAAGAGGCCGAGCCACTTGAGACAATTTGTGCCACTCATGGCTTGGCCCTCATCTATCTACTGGCCCCGACTAGCACTCAGGAACGGATTAAACTGCTCGTTGAGAAGTCACAAGGGTTCGTCTATCTAGTCTCGTTGACCGGCGTGACCGGCGCACGACAGGCTCTGCCCACCGACCTCGCCACCTTCATCGAGCGAGTCCGAGCCGAAACCGACAAGCCGTTAGCCGTCGGATTTGGCATTGGCAATGGCGAACAGGCTCGCATCGTGGGCAACATCGCCGACGGGGTGATTGTTGGCAGTGCTTTGGTCAAACGAGCGGGCGAGTCGGTGGATAGTGTCCATGCTCTGGCTACCGAAATGCGTCAGGCGTTGGACGTTAGGGGGGACATCCCTTAAACGCGCTCCCAAAGAATACGACCTTGATCATCCGCTTATTGTTGATTTGCGGTGTAGGATTTTGTCGCCCCATTTGCCTTAGAACCATAAGTGTCAACTTAACGTTTGTAGTAGGCGATTTATCGCCTTCAAAAGCACTGAAGTGCCTACTACGAACCTTGCTACCCGACAAGGTGATTTAGGGAAGGCTAAAACAGGAACACAGAGTTTTGGCTAATTTTTCTGTCGGTACTGAGAGCATGGTAAACCACAAAGGAGTATAAAAACCTATGAGCCAAATAATTATCAACACTATCAACAGTCATGTCTTACAAAATAACCCCCTTGGCGATTCGCCTTGTCGTAGCCTACCGATTTATCTACCATCCGGTTATGATGATAGCACAGAATTTTATCCGGTGGTCTACCTGTTAGCCGGATTTGCCGGACGGGGTAGCCTCATGCTAAACGATTCCGTGTTTGATGAGACAATCCAAGAACGGGCTGACCGTCTGATTCAATCAGGCACGATTCAGCCCATGATTCTGGTTTTGCCAGATGGATTTACCCGCTACGGCGGCAGTCAATACCTGAACTCCAGCGCCATTGGACGGTACGAGGATTATCTCATCCAAGAAATTATGCCGTTTGTGGATCAGCATTATCGCACTAAAGCCGAGCCAAGTTATCGGGCCATTGCTGGCAAATCATCGGGCGGATACGGGGCTTTGGTGCAGGCTATGAAATACCCCGACCTGTTTGGTCTAGTGGCCTGCCATAGTGGGGACATGTATTTTGAGTACGGCTATAAGCCCGATTTTGTGAAATTCCTCAACGCTACGGGCAAATTGGGGCTGACCACACCCGAAAAATTGGCTGAATTTATGGGCAATTTCTCGCCCAAAATGTACCCCAAGCCGAGTAGCTTTTTTGATGTGATTCATACTGCGGCCATGTCGGCCTGTTATTCGCCTAACCCCGATTCGGTATGTGGGTTTGACCTGCCGGTTGACCAATATACTGGTGAACTCAAAGCCGAGGTGTGGGCGCGCTGGCTTAAGCATGACCCGCTGACCATGCTGGAATCTCCAGCCCATGTCGAAGCCCTCAAACAGGCCAAGCTGGTTTTCCTGGACTGCGGCAATCGGGATGAGTATGCCTTGCAGTACGGAGCGCGCATCATGGCCCAACGGTTGGAAAAACTGGGCGTGGCCCATCATCATGAGGAGTTTGACGGCGGGCATCGGCATACTCAGCATCGGTATGATGTCTCGTTACATGCGATTTCTGAGGCACTGTAGAACGGTGCTTGACCACTACCTATGCAGGACTACCCTGTCGGAAACCGGATGGGACAAAAAAGGAGCAGATCATGGTCAAAGTAATTCCGTTACGATACGGCACTATTTTCAAGCGAATATTTAGCCAACCCAAGGTGTTTCAAGCCTTTGCCGAGGATGTGTTGGGCCTGAAGTTGAACATTACGAAAGTCCATACCGAGTATGAGTATCCTAAGCCGATCGGCTTTGTGAAAACTGCGTATGCCGAAGATGAGGAACAACGGGTGACTGTAGAGATTCAGCACGTCAAAGAGGGGGATTTTTTTGATCGCTTTCTCTATTATCATCTGATTAGCTTGGCTGAGCAGGTTAAGAGTTATCAAGATTACAGCTTTGCCCATGCGGTCTACACCATCGTGGTTTTGACCAGTGTGCCGCGTGATGGCACGATTAACTTTAGCCACGGTGTCAGCGATATGAGTCCACGCACCGAGTTTGGAAATCGGGTAGCGGTTTATCCCCATCGTTTGATATTTCTGGTGCCACGGTTGGTCAACGAGCAGACTCCGCCCGCCATCCGCGAGTGGCTAGAGCTGATTCTGGACTCGCTTGATGAAGAGGTGCAAGAGAGCGCCCATCCTCGCCCCCTGTTTCAAGAGATGATCGCGGCCATGCGCCAAACCACCATCAGCCCTGAGATGTTGGCTGAAATCAAGGATGATGCCGCCTGGGAACGAGCCAAGACCCGTTTTCGGCGAGAAGGTCATGCAAGTGGGTTGGAGGAAGGGGATAGAAAGCGAGCCATAGAGACCGCTCGACGCATGCTCCAAAAAGGGTTCGAGCCAACTGTCGTCGCCGAGATGACCGATTTGCCAGTGGCGGAGGTTAATCAAGTTTTAGGAAAGTGATGAAAGTCACAGAAAATAGTCTTGATAACAGCTTAACACTTGATCAATTCGTGACCGTCTTGAATGATTTGGATGTCCCATTTTTAACTGGCAGAACGATAATTTTTTCTCAAAGGAACATCAGGAGGCACTCTATGCCCACACCATTTCCGGGAATGGATCCATACTTAGAACAAAATCGTTATTGGCATCAAGTCCATACCAATCTATTGGTCGATATGCAACGGTATCTGACCCGCTTGTTACGGCCCCGTTATTTTGTCGAGATAGACCAGCGGACATATCTAGCCGTTTTACCGCCTCAACATACTGGCATGCCTGATGTTCTGATTATATCTCCTTGGGAACAGCCAGATTCCACTGCGGCGACAGTTACCATGTCGCAACTCGCCTTTAAACCCATCACCGCCGATTTACCCATGCCAGAGCCAGAAGAGGTGGTGGAGCAGTATCTTCATATATACCATGCCGACTCGGAGGAGATTGTCACGGTGATTGAACTTCTCTCGCCCACCAATAAATTGGCTGGAAAAGGGCGGAACGAGTATCTTCAAAAACGACGGCAGGTTCTCCGTAGTCAAACTAATATGGTCGAGATTGATTTGCTCAGGGCTGGGTCAGCCATGCCGATGAGCATCAAACAAAAATCGGACTATCGAATCGTGGTCAGTCGGAGCCATCAACGCCCTCAAGCCGATATTTACCTCTTTAGTATGCGAGAGGCTATCCCTGATATTCCCATCCCCCTACGAGCGGGTGAACCAGAACCTCTGTTACCCCTCAATCATACCATCCATCACCTGTATGATGAGGGCGGGTATGATTTAACCATTAACTATCAACATCCTCCTACGCCTCGTTTTTCAAGTGAGGATAAAGAATGGGCCAGACAACTATTGGAAACAGGATGAGTCAAAATATGGGGGGATAACTTGTCATTGTTTTTAATTCTCGTTACAATGGAACAAACTAACCCACTTATTTTGAATGATGTTCCTTATGGAGAAGAAGCATGAAACGTACATTGATAGTTCTGTCACTTTTAATATTGCTTGGTTTGGGATGGTCTGGCGCAGCCTTGGCGGGAGGGCCGGTGGTTTATCAACCCTGTTACCCGTGTGCCCCACCTCAATATGCCCCACCTCCTTACATCCCACCTCCTTGTCAACCTTGCCAACTGCCGGAGGTTGGTTATATCCGTTACCAACACCCTCACACTGGTTATGGTCACTACAACTATCGCTCCAGAGACAAATATTATAACTACGTCGAATATCAAACACCGAGTGTTCAACAAACTATTTATTAAGATTTAAAACGCGTGAAAACGTGGCACGTGATACCCTTGATTCTCACGTTTCACGCTTCACGCTTCACGATAACTATGTCACTTCCAATTTGTCAATGGCCGCTAAGACCTTTTCGCGGGTAGCTTGACTAACAGGACGGCTATTGTTGAGTACACTCGAAACAGTTCCAATCCCTACGCCCGCTTGTCTTGCAACATCATGAATTGTGTTTG
>JAUCGB010000015.1 GCA_030377895.1 Anaerolineales bacterium HSG24 | reverse complement strand
CAGAAAGGGTTAAGGTATAGGCTTCACCTTCGGCAACTTCTAGTTGAGGGTACTCAACCGAAACCACCCAGCCTTCATCGCCACCTTTAGTAACATCTGCCTGAAGTATTTCATCAGTGGTGGTAAAAGTCGCTTCTCCGCCGTTATCTGCATAAGCGTTAAATTTCCAATTGGTATTACCATCAGAAAAATCACCATTTTTTATCTGATTGGGCAGACCACCAGTGGCGGTAGGTATAATCACCACATCATCCAGCCACATAGTAAATGCGCCTAATGCACCAGCCTGAAAGGCAAAGTCGGCGGCAGAATCACTATATTCAGAGGTAAAGCTGTATTTATACTCTTTTAATTCGGTGGTCAGGGCAACCGTTTCACCAAAATAGGTGGTGTATGGGTCGGCGGCTTCTTGCCATAAAAATGGTACGTTCACCGCTTTATCGGCTTTGGCCTTAAAACTGACCTCATAGGTGGTGCCTTCTACAATGGGCACACCACTGTATCCTAAAATGACATGCCAATCGGCAGTGCCACCGTCGGTAATGGCAAGTTCGGCCATGCCGTCAACCACACTGGCTTGACCCGTGGCCGCATCGTCGATATAAGGCCACCAAGGATCAAGTTCATCACTTGAAAAATCACCATTTTCTAATAAGTTATCTGCCGCCAAAGTGATTCTTGGTGCCAGTAACGATAACACTGCAAAACCTAACAACAAACAACCTACTAATAACATCACGGAACGCTTCTGCGTTGATAATCCGCTATACATCTTATTTCTCCCTTAAATTGTTCTTACTTATGCTAAAAGTTTAAGCAGGCTAAAGCCAGCTATATAGGCCGCTTTAGCGGTATTCAGTTTTTAGCCTTGTGGCTTTAGCCCAAGGCCATCAGTCAACAGGTCAAACGATTCCGTTCGTAGCACCCAATGAATTGGGTACTACGAACCAAGGTGCTACGTCATCGAGTGCCGAAATGCACAACTTATTTAATCCCGATTCCTTACTGTTGTGGCTCGTACCATTTCGCTAAACCACTTTGTAATTGCTCGGTTGCCTCTTCGGGAGTCAAGGTGCCGTTTATAACTTGGGCACTGACACTCCACAGTTCGTTTTCTAAGTTTGGCTCACCGCGTGATAGGATTTGGTAGGAGTTACGGATGGTTGATTCACACTCATCGCGCCAGTCAACAAACTCTTGAGCAATCGGGTCGCTCAGGCTGACGGAGTGGTTTGATAAGGGGAAGAAGCCCGGCAGTTGGTTGCCATACAGACCAGCAAACTCAGCCGAGGAGACCCAATCTAGGAACACTTTAGCCGCGTCAGCATTTTCAGTTGAGGCGTTCATGCCCAAGCCGATGTCAGTGTGGTCGCTGATGTAACAGCTGCTACCACCTTCTGGTACGGGCGGATGGAAGGCTCCGAGGGCAAACTCGGCATCGTTGTTAAAGAGGGAGATGTCCCACGAGCCAGCCGGATAGATGGCGGCCATGCCCAAGGTAAACAGGTTTTGTGAGTCGGGGTAGGTTTGGGCTTCAAAACCGTCGGGCAGATATGGCCCCCATTTGGCGAGTGATTCAAAGGTAGCGACATACTGCGGGTCAGTCAGTTTTTCTGAACCGTCAAGCAAGCCATTACGACCAGTTTCACCGTTCCAGTAGTTCGGGCCGATGTTTTGGAAGCCCATCGTGGCCGCTTCCCATTGGTCGGCAGTTCCCATGTCGAGAGCATAGTAGGTGCCGTCAGCTTTGATTGCTTCTAGCACTTCAAAGAATTCAGCTTCGGTGGTCGGTTCGTTCAAACCCAGTTCGGCAAAGGCATCGGCGTTGTAGATGAAACCGTGAATGACTGAGGCCATTGGTACACAGAAGGTCACAGAACCATCATCTGTCGTCCATGCGCTCTTGGCGACATCACTAAAGTTGCTCAAACCAGCTAGGTCGTTCAAAGAGGCTAACCGTCCGTTGCTATACAGTCCTAATGAGGTATCAAACGGGCGACAGGTGATCAAATCACCGGCAGTACCGCCTTCCAGTTTTGTGTTCAGCACCGAGTTGTACTCAGCCGGAGCAGTTGGGGCAAAAGTGACGTTGATGTTCGGGTATTTGGCGTTAAAGGCCGGAATTAAGATGTCTTCCCAAATCGCCAAATCGTCGTTTCGCCAGCTTTCAATCAGTAGGTCGCCAGATGCGGCGGCCATTTCATCTTCGGACATGCCAGCATTACTTTCTTCTTCGGTCGCTGCATCCACTGAGCCACCAGCGGGGGTATACCAAACATCAAGACCGTCTTGCAGTTGTTGCGCTCCATCAGCCGGAGATAAACTTCCGTTGATGACCTGAGCGCTAACGCTCCACAGTTCATTTTCTAAGTTCGGCTCACCACGAGAGAGAATCTGGTAAGAGTTACGAATGGTTGATTCACACTCGCCTCGCCAATCGACAAACTCTTGAGCAATCGGGTCGCTCAGGCTGATAGAGTGATTTGCTAAGGGGAAGAAACCGGGTAGTTGGTTGCCATACAGTTCGGCAAATTCTTGGGTGGTGACCCAATCGAGGAAGGCTTTAGCCGCTTCTGCATTGGCGGTTGAGGTATTCATGCCCAATCCGATGTCAGTATGGTCGCTGATGTAACATTTGTCAGATCCGTCCGGTACAGGTGGTGGGAAAGCACCAAGGGCGAAGTCGGCTTGGTCATTAAAGAGAGCGATATCCCATGAACCAGCCGGATAGATGGCTCCCATACCGAGAGAGAAGAAGTTTTGTGAGTCAGGATAGGTTTGAGCTTCAAAGCCATCGGGCAGATATGCACCCCATTTGGCGAGGGATTCTAACACCGCGACATACTGCGAGTCATTCAGTTTTTCTGAGCCGTTAATCAAGCCAAGCCGACCATCTTCGCCGTTCCAATAGTTCGGGCCGATGTTTTGGAAGCCCATTGTGGCGGATTCCCATTGGTCGATGGTTCCCATGACCAGTGGGGCGTAGGTTCCGTCAGCCTTGATGGCATCGAGCAGGGCGTAAAATTCAGATTCAGTGGTCGGTTCGCTGACACCAAGTTCAGCAAAAGCATCAGCATTATAAAGGAAACCGTGGATGACTGAGGCCATTGGCATACAGAAGGTGGCTGAACCATCGTCTGTTGTCCAGGCACTCTTGGCGACATCGCTAAAGTTGCTCAGACCGGGTAGGTCCTTCAAGTTCGCGAGGTGTCCATTATCATATAAACCCAATGAGGTATCAAACGGGCGACAGGTAATCAAATCACCGGCGGTACCGCCTTCAAGTTTGGTGTTCAACACGGAGTTATACTCTGCCGGAGCAGTTGGGGCGAAGGTGACATTTACATTCGGGTAGTGGGCGTTAAAGGCCGGAATTAACACATCTTCCCAGATGGCTAAATCGTCGTTTCGCCAACTTTCAATCAGCAGTTCGCCACTCACATCACTGCTTGGGGCGGCAGATTCTTCAGCCGGAGCAGAGGTGCTGATCTCGCCGGGGGTGTACCAGACATCGAGACCGTCTTGCAGTTGTTGCGCTCCATCAGCCGGAGACAGCGTACCGTTGATAATTTGGGCGCTAACGCTCCACAGTTCATTTTCTAAGTTCGGCTCACCACGAGATAAAATCTGGTAGGAGTTACGAATGGTCGATTCACACTTGTTGCGCCAGTCAACAAATTCTTGAGCAATCGGGTCGCCCAGACTGATTGAGTGGTTTGCCAAGGGGAAGAAACCCGGTAACTGATTGCCGTACAGTTCGGCAAACTCTTGGGTAGTCATCCACTCAAGGAAGGTTTTAGCGGCGGCGGCGTTCGGGGAAGCGTTGTTGATGCCTAAACCGATGTCGGTATGGTCGCTGATGTAACATTTGTCTGAGCCATCCGGCACAGGCGGTGCGAAAGCGCCAAGGGCAAAGTCGGCTTGGTCATTAAAGAGGGAGATGTCCCATGATCCCGCCGGATAAACAGCGCCTTGACCCAAGGTGAACAGGTTTTGGGAGTCAGGATAAGTTTGGGCTTCGTAGCCGTCAGCCATGTATGCCCCCCATTTGGCGAGGGATTCTAGCACGGCCACGTATTGCGGGTCGTTTAATTTGTCTGTTCCAGCAATCAAACCAAGGCGACCATCTTCACCGTTCCAGTAGTTGGGGCCGATGTTTTGGTAGCCCATGGTGGCGGATTCCCATTGGTCGATAGTTCCCATAACCAGTGGGGCGTAGTTGCCATCAGCTTTGACTGCGTCAAGCATGGCGTAAAATTCAGATTCTGTGGCTGGTTTGCTCAGGCCGAGTTCAGCAAAAATATCGGCGTTATAGATGAAACCATGAATGACCGAAGCCATTGGCACACAGAAGGTGTTCGAGCCGTCATCAGTCGTCCAAGCGCTTTTAGCGACGCTACCGAAGTTCTCCATGCCCGCTAAATCATTCAGAGAGACGAGATGTCCGGCTTGGTATAAGCCTAGTGAGGTATCAAATGGGCGACAGGTAATCAAGTCACCGGCGGTACCACCTTCCAACTTGGTGTTCAGCACTGAGTTGTACTCTGCTGGAGCAGTTGGGGCAAAAACAACTTCAATATTCGGATAATGGACGTTAAAGGCCGGAATTAACACATCTTGCCAAATCGCCAAATCGTCATTTCGCCAACTTTCAATCGTTAGGGTTACTTTTTCATCGGTGGCGGGTTCTTCTTTTGTCTCTTCTTGAGGTGCTTCTGCCTTCGGTTCTTCCTTCGGGGTTTCAGTGGGTTGCACTGGCCCACCTGTTGAGGCACACCCAGTTAAAAACAATAACAAGCTAATAGCTACTAAATAGTAGATTCTCTTCATCATGCTCCTTTTGGTAATCAAAAACCATCAATACTTAAATGTAAGATATTTTATAAAACCTGTCATCATCTCTAACACAGACATTTGAATGGTGAGACGTGAAATATGATGCCCGGATGGTCATCACCTGTCCCGTTTCACTACTCAGCACTATTCCAATTAAAATTGTCTACTTACTGAGACATTGATAGGTTTTGGTAAACGAATTTAGGATGATACTTTAGGGGAGAAACTTAATAAGTTCAATGACTTTACTAAGTTTGAGTATAACATATCCTAGTAGGTTTGTCAAGGGGGAATTTTTAATGATTCCTCTATTTGTTACTCGACAAGATTCGGGCATGGTTCAAAATGAAGGACTTCATCCTTTACAAATTAGGTATGGCGATAGATTACGTAGGGGCTAGGTAAGGCGGCAAGTATCATGGTTTGAAATCAGAACTTTCATCCGCCTTACCTCGCCCGTAGCCCACAGGGAACGCTATCTCCGAGTAAACGGGCGAGGCAGGGGCGGAGCGGAGATGGTCGCACA
Organism: Anaerolineales bacterium HSG24; assembly: GCA_030377895.1. Taxonomy (GTDB): domain Bacteria; phylum Chloroflexota; class Anaerolineae; order 4572-78; family J111; genus JAUCGB01. Next base: position 47,563 of record JAUCGB010000015.1, on the reverse strand, counting down.
TTCCAAGTCTAGACCGCCCTGCCTAGCCCCTACCGGACATCGCAATTTGTAAAGATCATTCACCTCAAAATGAACTAGGCCAAGATTCGCACTATACGACAACCCGATTTGTTTTTTCTGTTGAATAGCTTGTGTGGTACAATTAGAACATTATGAAGAAAACTTTTCTGGATGACTTTATCTCAGTACCCGACAGAAAAGTTGCCAAAACTAATTAGCACAGAGTTTCACAGAGACGCACAGAGGGAAAAATAATTCGCTTTTTCTCTGTGAAACTCTGTGTTTCTGTTTTAGCCTTCCCTAAACCACTTTGTCAGGTAGCAAGTGACTTTATATGAAAAAGCCAAAAACACTGACCTTTAGTGAGTGTACGTTAGCAAAATTGGATAAACTATTTGAACTGGATGAAGTTTTTGACTCCTCAATGTTAGATGATTGGCTCAATCAGCAAGTGATGGTGACAGAGTTTGAAACCCAAACTATTACTCATTTACAGCACCAACTGAACCTCAATGTCAAGCATTGGAATGAGGCTGAACTGCTCCAGAACTTTATCGCTCCCTTGTTTGCCTTGGTTGATTTCTCCTCTGACAAACGATTTTCCTTATTTGCCGAACGTCGCTTGAGTGGTGTGGTTGACGGCATTACCTTGAGTGGCGATCCAGATGGCATGATTGCGAGCGGTTTTCGGGAACCGGAACAGCCCTACTTTTCTTTTCAAGAGCATAAGCGGCACCGCGACCCTCAAGGAGACCCAGCGGGGCAAGCCTTAGCCGCCATGTTGGTTGGACAAGCCAAAAATGAGCAACGACACCCGATTTATGGTTGTCATGTGATTGGCGCAGACTGGTATTTTATGATACTGCATAAAAAACAGTACACCATCAGTTCGGCATACGTGGCAACAAAAGCTGAAATTGCCGATATTTTGAGGGCCTTAAAAGCGATTAAGTCAATTATTGTGAGTTTGATTGAAGCTAATTTAGCGATACCGTGAATGGAATTGGGCCTTGATCTTTGTTTGGGCCATGTGGCTATCAACTTAACGTGCGACAGATAATATCGTAGCACAGTCTTTAGACTGTGTGCGGCACAGGCTGAAGCATGTGCTACATGTCTCGGCCTACGTTGATAGTCGGCCATGTCACTCTTCTCCACTTCGTTGCGCTCAGAGTGACATGGTCATCAGTCAACGTGGCAACGCTACCAAAGATTACGCAACCCCCACCAACTCTCGCCCGGCGTTGAGGAGCGCGTCCACCTTGTCGCCGTGCATGGTCTCGCAGTAGACTCGCAGTAGCGGCTCCGTGCCGGAGAAGCGGATAATCAGCCAGCCATCATTCTCTAGGTCGAAGCGGTAGCCGTCGATGGTCAGGATGCTGGTTACTTTTAGGCCAGCCAGTTGATCTGGTTTGGCCTGTTGCACTCGCGCCAGAATCTCGGCTCGTTGAGTGGCCTCGTAGGTCAGGTCGATGCGGTCATAAAAGTGCGGGCCAATCTGCTCAAACAGATAATCAACCAGCCCCCGCATGCTCCGTCCGGTGACGGCCATAAAATCGAGCAGGAACAGCCCAGAGGCAAAGCCGTCCCGCTCTGGGATATGGTCGCCGTAGGCATAACCGCCACTCTCCTCGCCGCCAAAAATCGCCCCCACATCGACCATTTTCGGCCCGACATACTTAAAGCCAATCGGCACTTCATGCACTGGCAGGTCATACTTGGCGGCCAGCTTATTCGCCATGGCCGTACAGGTGATGGTGCGGACAATCGGGCCACGCAGACCGCGCACCTCAAGATTATACATCAGCAGGAGGGCGTACAGTTGTAGGGGGTTGACGAACTCGCCATACTCGTCTAAAATGCCAATCCGATCCGCGTCTCCGTCGGGGGCAATGCCGATGTCGTAGCCGCCCTGTTTAATCGCCGCAGACAACTCGGTTAGGTTGTGGGCCAACGGCTCGGGGTTGTGCATACCGGGGAAGTTCGGGTTCGGCTCACCCCGAATCTCGGTCAGCTTGGTTTGACCGCCATCCAGCAAGGTTGGCCACAGACCGCCGCCCGCGCCATGCATGGCATCGACTATGATATTGAACTCGGCTTCTTGGATTCGGTTGATGTTGGTCAACGAATCTAGTTTAGCTAGATAGTTAGGCAGGGGATTAAAGTCGGTCAGCAGACCTTCTTGCCTAGCTATAGCTAACGGTTTTTGATACTGGACGGCCTCATCTGGGATGTGGCTCTCGACCGCAGTGACGATTTCGGGTCGGGCTGATCCGGCGTAGTCGGGCCGAAACTTAAAACCATTGTAGTTGGATGGGTTATGGCTGGCCGTGATGATGACACATCCGGCCGCGTTTTGGCCTAAAATTGAATAAGATACCGTCGGCGTAGGGGCTGGACGGTCGCATAGATAGACCGGAATACCGAGCGCGGTCAGGGTGGAGGCGGTTACTTCGGCAAAAGCGGGTGAGCCGAATCGGGTATCATACCCAACCACGACTCCTTTGTTGGCTTGATGTTGGGTTTGCAGATAGCGACCCAACCCGACCGCACAGCGGCGAACATTGGCGTAGGTGTAACTGTCGGCAATGATGGCTCGCCAGCCATCCGTGCCAAATTTGATTGTCATAATATTTTTATGATTCAGCGATTCGGATGAATCGCTGAATCGTCTGAATCGCTGAATCGACAAAGGTAGGATACCACAAGCGTTAACAATGCCAAAATAGAACGGGGCGAGGATATGTCGAAAGGCGTGAAAACATAAAGCGTCTCGTTCCTAAAAAGGGAACGAGACGCTTTTTCATTCTTCATTACTTGGGGCTATCAACTTAACGTGCGACAGATAATATCGTAACACAGTCTTTAGACTGTGCGGCACAGGCTGAAGCATGTGCTACATGTCTTGGCTTACGTTGATAGCCTTACTTGGTTAGCTCTTTTTGGTTGGATAGTGAGTTATTCGTCCATTCGCATATTCATTACCCTAGTTTTTCACGACAACTGGCAAGTAAGTATTCGTACCACCAGTACTACCACAAATCGAAGTAGTCGCCTGAGCCAAGTTACTATAGGTAGAAAGGTCGCCACCCAAGAAGGCCACCACTCGATAGGAGTAGCTCGACCCACAGGCTAACTCTTCATCACTATAGCTGGTCACATTCGCGCCGGTTGTGGTCATCTGTTGCCATTGACCAACTGTAGTATCCCAGCGTTCAATATTAAAACCACCCTCAATATCACTGTTGTCTGTCCAAGATAGATCGACCTGATCCTCTGAACCAACCGTAGGCTTGGCTTGGGCTGAGGTTGGCCCGTTGATGACCAAGTCGGCCAATTGTGTTTCTGCTGTCTCACTATAGTCGGAGAAGTTAGAGCCTTCGTAGGTACGAATCTTGTAGTAGTAGGTCTCGCCACGGGTTAGGCCACTGTCGGTGTAACTCCTTGCGTTTGCGCCAACCTCGCCGATTTTTTCCCATGCATCGGTACCATTCCAACGCCAAATCTCAAACCCATCTTCTTGACCATCGCCCGCCCACTCGAGTTTGATACCACTGGCTTCACCGGTGGCACTGACATTAGACGGAATAGTCAAGCTGGCACAGTTCTCGGTAGTCACCTCAACCGTATTACTGGGGTCAGATGTGTTGTCATTGCTAGTGGCTAGAACTCGATACATGTAGCTGGTGTTACAGCTAACGTCCTTATCACTATAACTAACTTGGCTGGCCCGTTGGTTACTGTTGACTTGCACTGTGCCAATTTCTTGCCAATCTGATCTGGTTTTGGCTAATGCTCGTTCTACCTTGTAACTGGTCGCGCCAGTGGTGGCATCCCAACTCAGGTCAACCTGTTCACCAGAGACATTGCCATCCAGATTGGTGGGAATATTAACAACCGCGGTATCAGGTGAGGCGTTCGGGTCTGCCTGATAGACCACATAGGCCGGACGGAAGCCCACACTTGAGACCCCGTACTTAATCCACATGTAACCAGCGTCACCCCAACTAGTACCCCAAGAGTTACGCAGGAGCCAAGCTCCTTTAGTATCATCCCAACCAACTAGCACGATAGCATGGTTGATTTTGGAACTACCACATGCGCTCGTTTCGTCGGTGGCAAAAACTTCACCAGCTTTGTAATTGTAGAACTCGTTGCCCACACAAACCGAACTCGCCACTGGCCCGTATGTGGAGATGGCGGATTTAATCGCGTCTATCGAGGCTAAGTTGGTCGTTCGGTCATACTCGGTATAGCTCCATGACACAATCTTCTTATTGGTATCGACGGTTGTTCCGGCTTGACAGGCCGAGGTCGATTCGGCAGTGTAGGGGTAATCATTCTCGTAAACCACACCTGATTCAAACTCGGTGTAGGGTGTATCTTGATAGTAGCCAAAGGCAAACCAGCCCCCATTACAACTGTAGTTACTGGTATTACATGACACCAACGATTGCTCAGACAGGTCTGTCGTCTGTTTATCTTTGGCTAGGATGGCGTTCTCCATGACGGCGGCGGTGGTAAAGGCCCAACAACTGCCACACTGCCCTTGATTTTTAACCGGTGTGCAGCCATGTTCGTCACACCAACTGAACGACGCGTCTTGGCGAGCCATGCGGTTGCCTGTTTGGTCGCCTTGACCATCGGGCGAGTTGTATGGCGGCACTGTATTCGGGTTTGGTGTTGATGTTGGGGACGGTGTCTGAACGTCGTTGAAATCTCCCGTAGCAATGACGGTATAGATGTACTCCGTCTTTGTATCATCAGGATTGGTACATGTTACGGTTACAATAGATTTTCCGGCTTGCAAGGGATGACCGTTGAGAATTAAATGTTGCTGACCGCCTGGCGTATCTGCTGAGTTTGAGAGTTTAATTCTGACATCAAGTATCGGGCCACTGTTTTCGGTATGACTAATCTCAACACCACACTTTTGACCAGCAGAAAGGTTAATTGGAACCTTCATACTGGCCCGTTCACCATGTTTAACTTCGATAGTTTGTTTTTCTGTCGCCACAATAGGCTCAGTTGTCGGTATCGGTTTGGAGGTCGGCTCTTTTCCATTAGAAACCTTCAGCGTCACCGGAATGGTCTTGGTTTCAGAACCAGATTTGATAGTCAGTTGACCCTGATACTCGCCAACCTCACTAATCGAATCCATGTTGATCAATACCTTGAACTCACCATCACCGTCGCCCATCGGTGGGTCAGGTATCAACCAGAGTTGATTCGCCTCAACAGACCAATGTTTTTGAGATTTGACGGTAACATTAGGAGATTTTTGTAGATGTCCGTTCAACATAGCTCCGATATTCAATGTTGTCGGATCAACCGATAATTCAGCCATTTCTGAGGTATGAACAATCAGTGACACCTCAACTTTTTGCGGGCTGTTTTTGGCTCCGGCTGATTTGATGGTGATCGTATCACTGTATTTGCCAGCACTCAAATTGCTGATATTTACCAAAACATCTAGGCTAGAATCGATCTTCTTTGCGATCAACCATGCCTCATTTTTTGAGGCTGTCCAATCCAACGTGCCAGTCCCCATGTTGCTGATGTTGATCTGCTTGCTCGGTGGATTACCACCTCCCTCAGTGGCCGAGAAACTGAGTTGTCTCTGGTCAACCTGAAGCTTCGGTTGAGGCACGATGACCAACGTTTGAACCATGTGTTTTGCTTTGAAGCGTTTTCTATACCAAACCGTGGCTCGGTTGATTAGCTCCACATTAGCCCGAGGCATGAGGTTTGGAGTCTTCAGAAAAGGCAGATCAACTTTGATGGTTTTAACGACCATGCCATTTTCTGGAATCGTCAGGTCATCCCAAGTAATCGCTCTAGTTCCAACGATCCCGTCAGTCTCAGAGACGCTCACACCTGCTGGTAGCGTATCAACGATTTTGACTCCGCTGGCCTCACCCGGCCCCTCATTTCTCAAGGTGATGGTGTAGATGAGTGATTGTATCGGATTCGGGACGGTCAGGTCTATTTTGGTAATAGAAACGGTTTTGGTGATAGATAGGTGAAATTCTTGGATAAAAGTGGCCGTAACCACCTTGTTAGCGTCCATAGTTACAGTACATTTATCACCAGTACCAAGACAATCACCCTGCCAACCAGCAAAGTGATTTCCATGTGTTGGGGTGGCAACCAAGGTGACCTTCATCGACTGTTTATAGCGTCCTGTACAGATTTCTCCGCAGTCGATTTTCTCATCACCGATTGTTTTGCCGACGACCACCCCACTACCGTTGCCATCTTTTGATACAGTTAAGTTATGGTCTCTGGTGTCATGGAGTACCAGAGGTTTGGACAAGGTATAAACAGGATAGACTGGGGATAGGTCTATAGTAATTCGGTCTGAACGTAAAGACGAATTCCCAATATCTTGAGCTTGTAACTCCCATCTGGCTGTGGCTAAACCAGTCAGACTAAATTCACCGGATTGGTTGGTCATGACAAGGGTATATTTACCCGGCTCTTGCAAACCCTTGTAATAAAAATATACTTGGACGCTCGCCGCTGGCTGACCATTACTGTCCACCACTGTGCCGCGAATTTCACTGCTACCACCGGCTTCTCCATCCAACCAGGTTGCAGCTAAACTAATAGGTAACTGCGCTCCATTAGCGAATATGACGATCATCATTACGATAACCATCATTAACCAATAAAACTTCTTGAATACTGTCATTGTTGCTCCTTTTGTTTAATACGACGATATATTGTAAAGTTCATTTTTTTTACCTGCCAATGGGTCACGGCTTCAACCGGATAAGGCCCATCGGTTAACAACTGAGGTGATAGTTCAAAAAAACTGGCAAATAGAAACTTGTCTATTTCAGTTTCAGTAAGTACCAACCACGATTTTATTTCGGTTTGGGGTTCAATTACATAGACCTCCTTTGTGATTAAATGGGGAGAGAGTGAGGCATAAAGCCACTCAATATCGGTGACAATCGGTAAGGATTGTTCTAGCTGTTGGGCGTAGGCTAACAGGGGCTGTTTGGTGGTTTGAATTTCGGTGAAACCACGCCATTGGTAGCCAACTCCGATACAGACAAGTGTCAACATCAGGCTAAACAGGGCATATCGCCATGATTTATCCAGTGCAAGAGCTATATTCGTCGAAAAAATCCGGCTTTGGGTTAGAACTTTGAGTACTCCCACTACTGTACATACGGTTGCTAAAGGATACAGCATCAAAAGATAACGCGCTCCCCATTCAAGATTAGCAAGCAACTCAGCTTGGCGCACCATCACTGCGACTGTCCCTAAAATTAGATACCACAAGGTGGTTAGTCCTATCAACTTGGCCTGATGACTGGCAAATCGCTCCGATTTTGCAAACTGACGATAATAGTTCCAAAACAATCCCATAAACAGCAAATAGGGCGCGGGTAAGAAAAACCCATGCAGGGTACGATACGGAGTTGGTAACATCAGCACTGTCAGACTGAGATACACAAACCCTACTCCAGCTAGTAGCACTCCTAACTCACGCCCTGGGCTAGGCAGGCTGATGGCTAAAGCAATCAATAACAGGCAAACCAATCCCCACCGAGACAGCCATGCCTCCACCAATGGCCCACCACTAGAGCTACTATTAATCCAGATAGCCTGTAAATGGATTAAACTATTTGCCCAGAAATCGGGTTGTTGCAACAACTCTCCACCCCAAGCCAACATGCTGAGATAACGAGATCCAAAGAGATTATATTGATATATCGTCATGATTACCAATAATCCGATAGAAATCAGCCCTATAACTGGTAGAGCTAATCGGCGTATTTTATCTTGCGGAAAGGGTTGATAGAAGAAATTTACGCTAATTAAAGCGATTAACAGAGCTACGGCATAGAACAACATCTCTAAGCGGAGGGCAATACCGGTGATTAAAAACAGTACCAGCCGGAGTAACGAACTGTATCTGAACGGAGAGGCATGGTCTGTTTTCGGCTCAAAATTAAGGGCTTGCCTCAAGGCCAACAGTCCCAACATCACCACAAATGTATGCTCCCAAAACAGAAGGCTATAAAAAAATATGGGCGTTGCCAGTCCGACCAACAGCACTGTCGGGGCAAAGGCACGAGCATCAAGCCGAGCCGCAATCTGTCCACTCAGATAGGCCACCCCCAAGCCACTTAGCCACGGTAACAGGTAGATAGCGGTTACTCCCCCAAGTTGAAAGGGCCACACTGAAAGCAAGGAAAACCAAACCGGCCAATGGAAGTCCAAGTCATTATTTGCCGTTAAGCGAGGATAAATAGTATGGGATGGATAAAACTGTCCTGTGGGGTCTATTCTTGTACCTTGATAGGGTAATGGATGCGGGTCTTGTTGTTGCAACCGATATAATGTCTGTAACTCCAAAAACTTAGCACCCTCATCGGGTGACCAGAAGACGGTTTTGGGGGTTAGCCAAAAAGCAATCAGATAGATGAGGATTAAAGTTAATAAAATGCTACGGTTAATAGTTGGGATGATTTGATTACCTCTGAGGGGCATATTGCCATGTTGGTCGAAACAAAAACTATCGCCAAATAAATAGATATTTGGTGGCTTAATTATAGCGAAAACGTGATACATGAAAAGTATCTCCATATTCCATATCTTGTATTTCAACATTTGCATGGTACAATGGTCATGGTTCAATAGTCCATAATTACACGTATAAGCCAACAGTAGTAGAGATAATAATAATAATAACCGCAGGAGATGACATGAATTTAACTGAAGTCAAAGAAATAGTACGACAAGAATTACCACATGTATTGCGAACAGACAAAACTTTTCGTTATGTTATTCAAGATATGTTGCGTGAGAGTTTTGCTAGTAAACAAGAAACAGAAAACCGTTTCGAGCAAATGCTTAAAGTAATCAAAGAAAATCAAGCCGAGATTCGAGCCATGCGTGAAGAATCTGAACGAAAATGGAAAAAACAACAGGCCAAAGATCAAGCTTGGCATGAAGAATCTGAACGAAAATGGAAAAAACAACAGGCCAAAGATCAAGCTTGGCATGAAGAATCCGAACGAAAATGGAAAGAACAACAGGCCAAAGATCAAGCTTGGCATGAAGAATCCGAACGAAAATGGAAAGAACAACGGGCCGAAAATCAAGCTCGGCGTGAAGAATCCGAACGAAAATGGAAAGAACAACAGGCCGAAAATCAAGCTCGGCGTGAAGAGATGCGATTGTTTATTAATAAATACAACAGTAGTGTCGGAGCCTTGGGTTCACGATGGGGTCTCCATTCAGAGCAATCATTCCGGAATGCATTGAAAAGTATCCTCGAAGTATCCTTTGGGGTGCAAGTACTCAACATCACCGAATATGATGATGAAGGGGAGGTTTTTGGTCATCCCGACCAAATCGAGTTGGATATCATCATTAAAAATGGACTGCTGATAATCTGTGAACTCAAATCATCTATTAGCAGGAGTGACATGTATATTTTTGGCCGGAAAGTGCAGTTTTATGAAAAGCATCATGATACAAAGGCGACCCGTCAAATAGTCATCTCGCCGATGGTCGATAAGCATGCCTATCGGGTGGCAGAAAAATTAGGGATTGAAGTGTACAGCTATGCTGAGGATGTGAAGCAAATGAGGAACGAGGAATGAAGAATGAGGAATGAGGAATGAAATAAAAAACCTCCAGTGATGATTACCGTGGAGGTTTTTTTTATTTCATTAGATGCGATAGATTCTAAAGGTTTTTAAGTCCTTAGAGCCTATGGCACTGGGTCCGTTGGGTGGGAAAGATTTTTTATAGGCTGAAAGAAGTGTTATACTAACATGAAATATCAACCATAAGCAATAAAGGAGTCTTGCCGATAATCAAAGCCCTCAATGAAGGACAGGGTATTAATGCCGTCGCTCGGGTCTTCAATGGCTGTCGCTATCGGAATCTGCGAAACCGCTCTTTCTTTCCAGCAACTCTTTCGAATGCGCTATGCCTAATCTTTTTTCCCACCCAACGGACCCAGTACCCTCTGTGAAACTCTGTGCTAATTAGTTCAGACTAAATTTTCTGTCGGGTACTAAGACCGAGTATATCATCGAAGTGGAGTGAAGAGTCCCCTCATCTTCTTGCCTGCGGCCACTCAGGCAGAACATACCGAATCTGGTGGGCCGGAGGGATTGGCGGTAATAGATACACTTCTCGCCAGCCATAAATTGGCGGTGGCTCATCGTCGTCAAAGGCCAAATCAACATGTTTGCCAAGCACCCCGCCGCCAGTATCCTCGGCCCTGGCTCGACCATAGCCCGGAATGTACAACTTCGTTTTCAGGGCAATGACGCGTGGGTCAACGGCCACTAGGCCATATCTGGCCCGTTCTCCGGTGCGGGTGATGCCGTAGGTCGGATGGTCACGCGGTTTGCCAGAGGTGGCCGCGCTGTAGGCGGTGGTCAGCACCGAAATTTTGCGCCAGTATGTAACTGGCCCATCCTCAGTCTGGAGAGTTTGCAGAATGATGTTCGTGCCATAAGCCACTCGACGGGATTTCGGTTGTTGAGCCAGCCACTCATCCTCGACCACTCGTATCTGCTCCTCGCCATTTTCGTATCGAACTCGATACCGAGTTTTGATGATGCCCGCTTGCCCCGGCTTCAGGATAACATGCTGATCTAAATTCAACTCGTTGCTGGCCTGCCATTCTGTCTCAAAGGGAATAAAACTGTTGATCGTTTCAATTGTCTCTTGAATCCGCATAACTTCCACGTTAGGACTGATTGAAATCGCTTGATCATGGGCTGGACGACTGAAATCCTGCCCCATCAACAGGATTCCAGATTCGCTGAGGGCCGCGCCAATTGTCCTCTGGTGAGTACGAATCAGCATGGTTCGTCCGTCAACTGTCACGGTCAAGGGGGTGGCGCGGGTTAGATAAAATTGTAGTCCGCTAGAGACAGGTGTGTCGGCCTTAGGTTTGAGTATATCTTCGGGATAGATCGTCATTCCGGCCTGCTGGAGGGCTTGACCAAGGGTGCCTTGAACGGTATAAATTGCTTGGATATAGCGCCCTTCGTGTAGAGTTATTCTGATAGCTCGTTTGAGACGCAACCTAGTGACCTGCGCTCGCTGAAATGCCAGATTTTGGTTGATGAAACGGGTTAAAAATTTGGGAATTGGGGATAGTGGGGGTAATTCATGGCTAGGTAAGCGACCTAGCGCGGTGGGGTCAAGCAACCTATCGTTGAGCCAAATCGCATCATGGGGAGCAAGTTGGACGTTGGCCTCAGCCAGAATCTGGCTCACGTCCTGTTGCCGAGTCAACATGGTCTCGATTTTGCCATCAACCTCAAGTTGAACCGGACGGGCCAGCCTAATGGTGACGGTTATGGTCGGATCAACGGCCATGTCGGAATGTGGCTCAACCAAATCGGCAGGAGTGATGGGAAGCCCTGCCGCCTGTAACGCCCCGCCGATGGTGGCTTGGTCGGTGCGGAGCGTGTAGGGCTGACCGTCAATCAGCATGGTGATGGTTTGACTGCTCAGACGGTAGCCGATCAAAATAATCAGGCACAGGCTGATGAGAAGCAGTAAGCGATTCAGACGTTTCGTGTATTTCAACTAAGTATCCGTTACAGTGTTGTTTGTGGTTAAACCAAAGAAAACGTGAGCTATGAATCGACAAATTTTTGGTAGAAAATTAAAAGGCCGAGTTCATTACAAACTCGGCCTCACTGTTGTTCAACATGATGTAGATCGGCTGGATCCTTCCAGGAAATCCCACGTCACCCGAAAGTAACCCCTTAAGGCTGCTCCCTTCCGGTCCTGACCTGATTCGAAGCCTTCCGCCGCGCAAGCCCCGCCTTTCACCAGCCGATCTGCCTCATGTCGAACATTTTGTTATCACATATATGTAACCTGTGCTACATATAAAGGACTGTGTTTATCAAAAGAGCGGGGAGAGAGGGATTCGAACCCTCGAGGCTTTTACACCCACACGATTTCCAATCGTGCTCCTTAAGCCAACTCGGACACCTCCCCATGTGAAGGGCAAAGCAAGCTTTGCACTCCTACTATATAACGGGGAGGGTGGGATTCGAACCCACGGTAGGCCGAAGCCTACAACGATTTTCGAGACCGTCCCATTCAACCACTCTGGCACCTCCCCAAAAACAGGGGTAACTCAATTATTACGTTAAAATGCTATCAACACACAATAAGTGATTATAGCATAGCTTGATTTATCAGACAAACTTTGCTTCTTGGTTTGTTGCCTGACACTTGCAACCCGACAAAGTGTGTAGAGTCACCGGACAACCTTAATCCGAAACTTGTACTTCTTGCGTTCTCGACGTTTCCGTCTAGCCTCGGACTGTTCTCGCTCTCGGCGGCGACGAGCCGCTATCGTTTGGCCTTTCTTTACTCTGGCTTTGCGTTTTTTGGCCATATGACACCTCCTGTTATTAGGAAATTATGCCTCCACAACTTTCTTATGTCAATATGTGTGTCGACTCTACATTCCGAGGGGAGCGAATCGGAATGACATGACCTGTTTTCTATAAAATGGATGCACAATCCTCTGAAAGGTCGATCTTTTGCATTTTGCCTCCGATAACGATAAAAGTACTGATAACTGGTGGCACTGTTAGACCTTTGTTGTGCTTATATATTGCGCTTAAATCAGAAAATGAGAAATTATCAGGAAGTGTCAATGGGGCAACTCGATCTAATAAGGCAAAATCATCATTAGAAAGAGCGTCATCGTCAGCCAAACTTAATCCCCAACAGTCCCAAGGTAAAAGTTCCATTTTATTGAGTGAGGCTACATCACGAACGACATTACCTCTGATAAACCATAACCCATACATATCAAATATGCCAAATTTATTCGGATCAGCCTGCCCCATTCGACACATTTGCCAAGCTCTACCCCCCGGAAAAAACTTATCGGTGGGTAGATCCAGTGGATTAAAATCAATCTTAATAGTTTGGATCTGATGCTCATCAAGTTGAGCATCAACCATCACCCAGCGTTGCTCATCTGCTTTCCAATATTCGCAAACCCAATGATCTTCGTATTTACCGGGTGTAAAATAGTTGGCAAATCCGCACCTAGCACGGGCTGGAATCCCTTGATGCCGAAGTAAAGCAGATAAAAATACCGAATAATCACGGCATGTGCCTAATAAACGACTTTCGAGGGGGCGTGATATATGTAAGGCTGATCCCTCAATTTTTTTAATTTGCTCAAGCTGTTTGGAGACAAAGCGCAGATTGGCATCTTGCTTGCGTTCTTCGGATGGATACACCTTATAACTTTCAGCCCAGTGAATATGAAGGATTATCCCATGTACTATTTTGACAAGTTCAGGCACATCAGAGGGTAAACCATCCAAAAAGGTACTATGTTTACCCGGATCAGTCACACAGCTATGAGAAGAATAGAAATCTTGCATTTCATTTGATATTGTATTAGTCATAGTTATTGTTCCGTTTTTTGGTAGTGCTTACCTATTGACTGATAAGCCCCATGTCATTCCGAAGTGTAGCGAAGCGGAACCAAGGAATTTCTCGATATGCGTTTGAGAATGACATAGCATCAGTCAACGTGGTGACACTACCAATTTTTGATATTTACGAACACCGCAACCGTTTGACGCTGGCGATTAACGATAAGTTGGGTCAGTACCCGACAGAAAAGTCTACAACCTATGCGCTAATTTGACAAATTTTGGCATGGTTCAAATGAAATTATAAATTATAAACGGTGAACGGTGAATGGTAAATTACTGACGCTAACGGAATCTTTGGCGAACACTACAGCGGATACTTCAAAACTCAATGAGTATATTTCGCCAATAACGAGATTTCTTTGCTAATTACAGTGATTATATACGAATAAAAACTATCCATTCCGCAGTTAAGTATCCGTTTTAGTGTTGATTCCGGCTAAACCAAGTTGTCGGGTAGCAAGGAACTCTGCTTGCCTCCGACACTACGAAATAAACTATTTTAAGGTTGAACAAGCAATTGACTATTGAAAAAATAACTGATTTATAGTATTATTAACACAAGAACAATCTAAAACTGCGTAGTTTGCAACTATACAAAAACTTTATCGTATAGAGAATTAAATAAAACTACGGTTACTTACTAATCAAAGCTAATAATGGAGGACAGTTATGAACAGTTCAGATAAAACAGCCGCATATTCAGCGATTTTTGAGATTATAGGCGGTTATTGTGGTATGTTAGGTCTCGGATGGATTTATGCCGGTGACCTGTGGTTCGGATTATTATTGTTGGTCGTATACGCCCTCGCAATCGGGACGGGCATTTTTCTCATCAAGCTAAGTTTGGGCTGTTTAGCTCCCTGCTTGATTCCCCTAGCCCTTGCCGCCCCAATCATCTCGGCGATTATGGTGCATCGCACGGTGGACGGTGGGGTGTATTAGCAGAAGTTTATCGTTTCTCAACAACTTTAAGTGATTGGCGGTCATATCCACCGAATTATTCCCTGCGACGAATCGACAAACTTTTGGACATGTGTTAGTTTTTCCGTTTAACCTTAAAAGGCTGTATCTTCCATAAGATACAGCCTTTTTTCATGTCATGTTGGAGGCCGAGACGCTGGTCATCAATAGTTATCCATAAAATATAGTATTATTTCTTATTTATTCCATTAAATTTTATCAATTTAGATAAAACAAACGTTAAATTGTATAAATTTCATGATACATTTTCCATTTGAGAGACGACATGTTATAATCAAAAGGAATAATTAGCTATGACCGTCAACTTAAGAGTTCGCAGTAGTGCCGTTTGAAGGCGATGAATCGCCTACTACAGTCTTTCAGATTTCAATTCAAGACCAACCTTCCCGCAAGTTCTAAACTTGCGGGAAGGTAACGGCTGAAAATGTTTATCTGAACATCTATACAAACGTTAAGTTGACACTTATGCTTTTCTGAACACATTAGGAGAACTATAGATGAAGTCTCAATTCAGATTGTTGCAAATTACGTTTATAATTATCGTTTTAGCAATACTCTCAGCCTGTCAGCAAAATACTCCTGTTGAACCTGTTGCGGATACCACATCTACCTCGGCGGAACGAGGATGCGCCGCCACCAAAGTTAATGACGTTGAAGAAATTGTCATTGGGGTAACATTGCCCCTTTCTGCCCCCGGTTCGGTTACGGGAGGGCAAGTGATGGAAGCGGCTTATGGTATGGCATTAGAAGATATTGAAGCAAAAGGGGGTATCCTTGATAAACCAGTCCGTATTATTATTCATGATACAAAAGGCATTCCCGAAGAAGGTACGAAGGTCGCCAAACAACTTATCACCGAAGAATGTGTGGTGGCAATTGTGGGCGAGTATCACAGCGCGGTGGGGCTAACGATTATGGAAGTTGCTCACCAATATCACACGCCCGTCATTTTTGCCGAAACCTACAACGATGATATTACCGCTTCGGGCTATCCTGAAATCTTTCGGATTGCTCCGGCCTCCACCTTTACGGCTCAAATGGATGCCAAATGGCTGGCAGAAGTCGGTGATTATAACAACGATGGCGAAATTTTTGCCCTAATTATTGCCGAAAACAGTAGCTACGGCGAAGGGCAAGTCGAGAAAGCAAAAAAATGGTTTCCTGAGTTTGGTATCAGTGCTGACATGCTTACCGTCGATGTTCCTACCGACGATTTTTCAGACGTTATCAAGACTATTCAAGGATTGGAGACTATCCCTGATGCCATTTTTGTCAAAGTGACAGGTGAAACATCCTACCCTCTCGAACAACAGATTATTGAGGCAAAATTAGCCCCAAACAATCGCACTATTCTCGTTGCTAATCAAATTTCATTGGATTATCAAACCTATTGGGAACTTATCCCTGATGGCAATTATGTGGTTGTGCCGCGTATTGGCCCTTGGCCTTCTTCGGTTAATTCATTGGGAGCAGAATTTGCCAAACGATATGAGGCAAAATTTGCCAAGTGGCCTGAACCTTATGCCTTTGAAGCCTACGACACGCTTTTGTTAATGGCTGATGCGATCAATCGGGCAAACTCGCTTGAGGCATCATCCATCATCCAAGCCCTTGAGGAGACTGATATCGATTTGGCTTCGGGGCATTACACCTTCCCCTATCAGGCAAATAATCCAGCTGGGGGGTTTGTACCTGAGTTTATGTGGCATCAATGGCCCGATGTGCCGTTGCTATTTTTGCAATATACCTCGCCGAACCAACATTCTAATGAAATGGCGGTGATTTGGCCTGAAACGTACCGTACAGTTTCCTCCCCCATCATCCGCCCTGAATAAGAAATGAGGTTGTGGTCGATAGACAGGAAGCGCAGGCCAGAAGCCCCTGCGCTCCCTGTGAAACGCGCAATCCCAATTCCTAAGTACTTAGTAAGTCTATGAAATCTGTTAAACATATCTTTACCCAACAACAGGTAGTTATGTACCTTGCCCTTATCGCTATTTTGATAATGGGCTATTTTCTTTTTAACACTCTTCGTTGGCAAAGCACCGCCATTACGCATACGCTCATGGAGGCGGTTGCTACATTTCTGGCCCTTTTTGTTGGTGTAATTGCCTTAATTCGATATTATAGCAGAAAACGACTTGTTTTTTTACTTATTGGAAACATGTTTTTAGGTACGGCATTTTTAGACGGATTCCACATGGTTGTCACCTCATCATTGTTTGGGGGCTATTTTCCAACCGCTCCCCCCTCAATGATACCTCAAAGTTGGCTGGCTTCTCGCTTATTTCTCGGCCTTATTTTGACAGGGATAGGTATATATCAATACAAATATAACGACATTGAAATACTCCATGTTACCAGCGAAATTTTGATATACGCCCTTATTATTGGACTTGCTGGTGTCACCATGTTTGTTTTTACCTCAATCTCCCTTCCTCGGCGTGTTTATTATCTTGACCAATTTTTTCATCGGCAAGCTGAATTTGTCCCCGCCGCGATTTTTGGTATTGCCCTGATTGCCCATGTCATTAAAGGTAATTGGAAACATAATGATATTGACCATTGGCTTTTATTTTCCCTATTGATCCAAATCGGCCTGCATCTTCCTTTTATGGCCTCCTCCAGTCAACTTTTTGATACCTTGTTTAATGTAACACACATCTTAAAAATTGCCAGTTACCTTGCGATTCTCGTGGGGTTGCTCACCAGTACCTATCGTCTCTTTAAGCAGGCAGAGGACAGTAATCGTCAGTTGCATCATGAGATTACTGACCGCAAACAGTTTGAAATCTATTTGCAACATTCGGAAAAGAAATATCGCACTTTGGTGGATAATATTCAGGATGGTGTCTTTCTCATCGACGAAGGTAAGCTCTTTTTTACCAACGATGCGTTTGCAGATATGATTGGTTACACTGTGGAAGAAGTAATTGGCATGCACATTAAACAAATTGTTGCCCCCGAAGATTGGAGCATGGTCGCCAAGCGTTATCAGCAACGTATCGCCGGAGAGGATGTCCCCCCCGAATATGAGTTTCATCTTTTGCATAAAGACGGTGAAACACGCGTTTTGGTAAATATGCATGTCGGACGTGTCATTTACCGTGAAAAAATGATGACAATGGGCACTTTGAAAGACATCACTGAATCGAAACAGATGGAATTGGAACTCCATTCTGCCTACCAAAACTTAAAACGACTCAATAGTCAACTCCAAGAAGAGCTGACTTTGGCCCACGAAATTCAACAAGGTTTACTACCATCTACCAATCCCGATTGGAAACATTTTGATGTTGCCTGTTTCAGCACTCCGGCCCTAGAAGTTGGTGGAGATTTATATGCTTATCACGCTTTTCAAGAATCAAACCCCAAATATGGCATTGCTATCGGAGATGTTTCAGGAAAAGGGTCGGCATCTGCCTTAATTATGGCCGTCACGCTGGCCTCATTTCAATCAATGGTAAAGCAAAATGTAGGCCCAGAACTCTTATTACAGTTGATGGATACCACGTTAATGGCATATACGCGCAAAGGGAAGTTGAATTGTGCCTTCGTTTATATTGAGATTAATATCGCCTCTCAAGTGGTAGACCAATCAAGTATAATTACAGCCAAGATGGTCAATGCCGGATGTCCAATGCCGATTATCAAACGAAACGATGGTTCCGTCGAATGGGTGGACATTGGTGGGATGCCGCTAGGGGTTGGATTGGGGGCTGAAACAGGTTATCAATCTGCAACATATCAGTTGTCAAAGGACGACATGATTATCCTCATTAGTGATGGAATTGTTGAGGCAAAAAATAGCCACAATGACATGTTTGGTTTTGAACAGTTTGAGGAAATCATTCAAGCAGCCTCCCAAAGCAGTGCCTTTGAAATGTTAACCCATATCCTTACCAAAGTGATGACCTTTTGTGGAGATATTGAACCGCACGATGATTTAACCATTGTGGTTGTACGGATTTGATACCGCAATACAACTGATGGCATGGTTCAAAATGAAGGACTTCATCTTTACAAATTAGGTATGGCGATAGATTACGTAGGGGCTAGGTAAGGCGGCAAGTATCATGGTTTGAAATCAGAACTTTCATCCGCCTTACCTCGCCCGTAGCCCACAGGGAACGCTATCTCCGAGTAAACGGGCGAGGCAGGGGCGGAGCGGAGATGGTCGCACATTCCAAGTCTAGACCGCCCTGCCTAGCCCCTACCGGACATCGCAATTTGTAAAGATCATTCACCTCAAAATGAGATTGCAAAAATAATTGTAGATTGCTGTTACCAGATTCATTTCGCGTCTTTGCGAGAGACTTGATTGATTTTGATAAAACCCCACGTAACAAGGAAAACAGCCATGATAGCCTCTTGGCGCACCATAAACCAAGCCATCATATCGACTCTAAACGAGCATGCCAGCCGAATCTGTATTCAGACCAAATTATACCAGCGCTACCAGAAAATCTCTTATCGCTGGTTTTCCGCGCTCACTTTCAAACTAGTTAAGTACCTCCGTCAACATGGCGTTAGCGACGGCGAGCGGGTAGCCCTAGCGACCGAAAACTGTATCGAATGGTTGGCCGTCTACATGGCGACCATACTGGCCGGTGGGGTGATTGTTCCCATCCGCACTAGCCTGCCCCCCCAAGCCTTGTTGACGATTTTGGCCGACTCCGGCTGTCGTATCGCGGTATTGGAGGCCACAGACCACATCGAAGCGGTCTCTGCCACGTTTGCTTCAGACAAATCAGGCGATTCAATCAGCCTGCCCCACCTCAAACAGATATTGACGCATAAAAAAATTATGCCCCCCCTTATTTCCTTGCAATCCATCTTGACCGAAGCCGCCCCCGTCACCGTTGAGGAGCAGAGCCAGTTTGCCCAGCAAGCCGAAGCCATGCCCTCCGACCAGATTGCCGCCCTCCATTATCGAATCGGCTTTGACGGTCATTATCGAGGAGCGATTTTCAGCCAGAAACAGCTTATTTTGATTCAGCAATATATCGCCGAATGGTTCATCTTTGAAGAGGATGATGTCGGTTTTACCATCGTCCCTTGGAGCGAGTTTTACAGTCTGGAGGTCTCCCTACACTACTTCTTATCCGGTATCACCAATGTACTGGCTCACAGTTACGAAACCATGACCGCCGACATGCGCCAAACTAGCCCCACAATTATGCTGGCTACGCCGCTGAATTATCAAAATTTTTACGAGGGATACACCCGTTGGATTATCGACAAACCAGAATCGACGCAAGTGGTCTTTCGCTGGGCCTTAGCCAAAGGGAAAGAGTATCAAATGGCTGGAGCCAACGCTTCAGTCCAACTGCGCCAAGAGTATGATCGAGCCGACCTGACTTTTTTCAGCAACATCCGGGGAAGTTTAGGAGGCAGAATTCGCAAATTTTACTCGACTGGGACGATTCTATATCATGACATCAGCGAGTTTTTTGCCATTGCCGGATTACCGATTACGAGGCTATACAGCCTCAACGATGGGGGTGGCTTTCCCGCGATTAACCGTCGACGAGACATACCAATTGGGGCTTTTGGGCAGGTTGCCCCCAATTTTGAGATGCGTTTAGCCGCCGACCATGAAATTCTGGTGCGGAGTAACACCATGCCTCGTCGATATTGGCAACGTGACTCCGAAACAGACAGGCCAATAACCGCTGAAGGGTGGCTTCATAGTGGTGACATCGGCTTTTTAGATGATGAGGGGTATCTCTATCTCACTGGCGTTAAGCCTCATCTGCTAGTATTGACTAACGGCTACCGCATCTTGCCAACGCTGGTCGAGCAGACCATTTCCCAGTCCCCCTTTATCGTGCAAGCCGCGGTAGTTGGGGATGGCAAGGCTTATTTGTCGGCCATGCTGGTTTTAAATATAGAGGCAATTGCCGACTATTTACAGACCGAGGTCGAACAGATTAGCAACTCCCAATTGAAAGAACTGGTTGAGGAGATTATCGGCACGGCCAATCAATCGCTAGATCATTGGGAACAGCTTCGGGAATATAGCCTGCTTGACCAGCAGTTAAGCACCACAAGTGGCGAGCTAACTCCGTCCATGAAAATCAGTCGCTATGTGGTCGCGGCTCGATATTCTGATACCATTGCGGCCATGTATCCAGTGGAGATACAGCTTGAGGCCGAGCATGTGGAGCAGATTTTTATTGAACCGGAACGATTGCGCCACCTCATAGAAAAAGAGTGTATTCTGGATGCATGGATGAAGGATGCCGGGATTGAGTTTTTGTTTCAGTTGGCTCGCCAAAAACAGATTGATGCCCCCTCGATGGTGCATATTTCTGATACTGCGGCCAGTATCGCCCAGATGGAACATGAGGAGAAACCCCTCTCGACCGCTCTTATTGTAGGCGACCCGGCTCGGATTGCCCGAATACTACCATCCAGTCAAGTGCAGTTATTAATGCATGACAACATCCGCCGAATGAGAAAAATCATCGTCACTTTGGCTAAATTGGTGGATGGGTTTGTGTTGGGCTATATGATTGACAGGCATGGCTACGTGCGAGGGATACAACAGTTAGATGTCGATTTGCCATTAGAGGATAAGGGCAATTTTTTACTTGGCCCACAGTTCCGACGGCATGCCGCCATCTCGAAAATGTGTGATGCAATCGTCTTTTTTGTCCCTGCTGGAGGGCGACAAGTCCGAATTTTTGCCAAGGGTCAGTTGATGGGACGGTATGCCAATGGAGACTGGTCGCCTGAAAATACCGAACAGGTCGAGGAGATGATCATCTATCTGGCCAAAGAGCGAGCCTACGACATCGATCTCATGCGTCGTATCTTACGCTGTGCCTTTCGCATGTCAGAGGAGAATTTGGGGGCGATATTTCTGGTTGGTGATGCGGACAAAATCCTCAAAAATTCCGATAGTTCTGAGATCAACTCCTTTGCCAGCATCATTAGCAATCAGCTTAATCAACTCTCAGACCAAGAGTTAATAAACTTCGCCAAACAGGATGGAGCCACTGTGATTGACCGCCGGGGCGAGTTTCGGGGCTGTATGGTGCTACTTCGGCCCGATGCCGAAACACACGCCGAAATCGGGCCGGGCAAAGGAGCGCGCCATAGTAGCGCAGCCAAAATGAGTGCCGAAACAGAATGTCTAGCCATCACCGTATCTCAAGACGGGCCGATTACGTTGTATGATAATGGTAATAAAATTTTGTCGTTGTAGGTTATCGTACCCTGAACGTGACCGGCACGTCATTCGCCATAATTTGCCTCTTAAACCAGCTATTGTTATTATGTAGGGGAGTAGGAAGTATGGCAGTAGAGAGGGGCTTGAGGCATATTCAGGAGTATTAATTAACTTGTGTGAGTGCAATTTTTTAATACCGATTCCTCAGGGTGACATCCCTCTACCCGCAAGTTTTGAATTCCCACGCTCTCTTCCCTATTTCTTACTTAACTCACATTAAAAAGGATAATTATCATGTATTTTGATCCAACTTACTTTTTGTATGTGGCCTTGCCGACCCTAATTCTATCGGCAGGCGTACAATTTTATCTAAAAGCAACCTTTGCCAAATGGAGTCAAACTCGCAATAGTTCGGGCTTAAACGGCATGCAGGTTGGACAGGTTCTGTTCAACCGCACCTCACTCAATGCGATTCCATTGGAACGTATTCCTGGTTCATTAACCGACCATTTTGACCCTGGAGCCAATATCGTCCGACTGTCGGACTCGGTTGGAGGACAGAACAGTATCGCCGCGATGGCCGTCAGCGCACATGAGCTAGGACATGTCCAGCAATATCAAACTGGCTCGGGCTTAATCATCATGCGTAGCTTTTTACTGCCTGCGGTGCGGTTCAGTCCGACGGTATCTTATGTCGCTATTCTTATGGGGCTGACCCTCAATATAACTGGCTTAATATGGGCCGGTGTGTTCATCTTTGCCTTAATGGTGATGTTCTCCCTCCTAACTTTGCCGGTTGAAATTGATGCCAGCCGACGTGGCCTACTCTTACTCAAAGAGGCTGGCTTGCTAGAAAACGCGTCGGATGCTACCGGCGCTCGACAGGTATTGATTGCCGCCGCGCTAACCTATCTGGCCGCGGCGATTACGTCGGTTTTGCAACTGCTCTATTACGTCAGTTTAGCCCGTCGTAATCGGTAAAAAGGCGTTATCAGAATCCAAACCTTCAGGAGTGTTATCTATTGTCACCTCTTAATTCACCCCACACCAAGATTGGCCTATTTTACTGGGCATTTGATAAGATATACCCACTCATCCGGTTCACGTATGAGAATATATTCGGACAGGCTTGGTTTACCCAAATCACGCCCCAACTATGGTTAGGTGGCGCGCCTACCTATCAACGGGATTATGACTATCTGGTGACGAACAAGATCAACGCCGTCATCAACATCCGAGCCGAGCGGAGCGACTGGCTAACCTTTTACGATGAACATGACATCAGCCATGTGCATTACAAAGTATGGGACACCCGCATCCCCAACGATACAATCATGACCAAAGCGGTCAGTTGGACGAAGAATCAGGTTGAAGCCGGGCGCACGGTACTAATTCATTGCGCTAAAGGTCGAGGCCGATCCGCTACCCTGTTGGCCGCCTACCTTATGGCCGAAGAGGGCCTGAGCTTTGAGGAGGCGAATGAACTCATGAAATCAAAACGATCTCTCACTAAATTGGAGTCTAGACACCGTCGAGCGTTGGAACGTTGGATGGCTGATAAACACGCAAGTTATTAAAATGCACAACTTATTGGTAGTAATGGAGTGCAAAGCTTGCTTTGCATGCAAGACACTCCGGATTCCCCCATCACTACTTGTTATTTAACTCTGATATCCCTGGAGAGATAATTTATGCGTTGGAAAAATCAATGGCCTGAAAGAGAACCCAGGCCCAAAGTTAAAAAACTGTCTAATGTTGAAAAAAAGAAGATTTTAGCAACATTTGAACAAGGAATAGAGACATCACCGGTATTATCTGCGCTAGATGTTCAGGTATATTCACGACGAGGACGATTCTATTTCGAAAAAGAATGGCAAATTTCAGATGAATTATTAGAAATTGAAACGATTGGCAGGGTCACACCTCTAGCCGAAGCCGATTTTGGGGAAGACATATTACTTGAGGTAGAGAAAAACAAGGGAAACTGGTATTCAGTCATACAGGGAACCGCTGAGGCTATTATCAAGAAAATCGCAAATGATACGAAAGGAACATTTCATGGCCTGGGTGTTTTGAACCAAAATCTGAGCAACATGGTGACTGATCTCATTCAGATGGAAGTTGAGATGCAGGATGAACTTGAGTTTGTTTATACTGAAACAGGCACAAAATGCACAACACAAGAGGCTCTGTTTCATTTCTTTGGTACACCAATAGATATCATTGCCGAGCCGCGTCAATGGTATATCTATCATCGCACTCCTACGATTGTTGAGGTCAGTGAAGACCGAAGCAGTGTTTTGGTTCAGTTTACCGCAAATTCTTTCTCTGATTCGTTTGGAGGTCGTTGTTTGTATGTAAAAAAGGACAATGAATGGGATATATTTATAATCAAACCGAATCAAAGTAGTAATATCATAACCGCCACAACATGGCTGGAAAAACGAAATTGGGAAGAATGGTAGTTCTGAAATGCAACACTACAGCGAATATTGAATAAAACGAATAAAACATTTGCATAAAGTAAATATACTGGTGAAAATCGAGGCTATTCAGCCCTTTTTTGGGCCACAACTTGATCCCCGTTTTGTTCCCTTCTTTGATCTTGACTAGCTTTGTTCCTTGCTATAGAAAGGGGGCTTTGGCTTAACGGATGAAACGGAATAAAAACGGGAGTAATTAGAATTTTGGATTTGACCCCATTTTCATCAGCCCAGCATCAGGCTATTGCTGTTGGGTCAATGCCTAATTCACGTAGTTTTGCCGCTAGTTTTTCTTTGGCTTGCCGTTCCTGTTCGGCTTGGAACTCTGCCTGTTCTTTGGCTTGGCGTTCCTGCTCGGCTCGGAACTCTGCCTGTTCTTTGGCTTGGCGTTCCTGCTCGGCTTGGAACTCTGCCTGTTCTTTGGCTTGCCGTTCCTGCTCGGCTCGGAACTCCGCCAACTCAACAGGAGTTGATAACCAGTCACCATTTTTATCATACCAGCGCAACCAGTGTCGGCGTATCCCCTGATACGCTCCCGGCCACAGCCCGATACCGACCTTTAACTCCGGTATCCACAACCTGTTTTCGGCTATCGTTAGCCGTTCATACTTATTATTGACCAGCTTAAATGCCTGTAACTGGTCGGTTCGTCTATCAAACAACAGATAGTAGGGTATCTTCAATAGTTGCTCATACACCTTCCATTTGGGTGGTGGTTTCCCCACCACCTCTGGAGTACGACCCAAATCCTCATTCATGGTACTCGGTGATAGCAGTTCTACCACGATGTATGGAGGTACCCCCTCATCCCAAACCACATAACTTGATCTCATACCTCTACCTTTGTACAGCCGAGGCACACCTACAACAGCAAACCAATCTGCCCGTTTGTACCATGTTGGATGTTCTGGGTCATAGTATAGGTACATATCCGCTGCCGTGAATATCTGATCCTGCGGATAATCCTCCAAACGATAACACTCTGTTAAAAAATGGGCTTGCAAATCATGAAACTCGTCCAAGGCAGGTTCCTCCGTCTTGTTTTCACTGGGTAAATCATACATGGTCGGCAAACTGTTAAGGTCTACCTCGTTTGCCTCCGGCCAAAATAGGTTAGGAATTTCCATTTTAGCCGAAATTGAGGCTGTTTTTGAGATTAGCTGTGATGTAGCGATTGACATGATACACCTCCAAATTTATATTACATAGAACAATTATAGGCCAACGAATGATGAAATCAATAAATCAATTTAGAAATTGTGAAATGAATTCCTCTACAAATTACGACTCCGTTTTATAACCACCATAGTAAAATCATCCGACTGCGGGGTATCACCAATAAAGTCGGCAATCTGTTCTAAAATGAGAGTTAACATCTGCTGGGCGGTGACGTGGGGATTGGCTAAGATAATCGCTTCGAGCCGTTTCTCGCCAAACATCTCTCGGTTGGTGTTCATGGCTTCGGTGATGCCGTCGGTATAAAACACTATCAAATCACCATGAGCAATCTGAATCGTCTCCTCCGATAGATTGATCTGTTCAAACGCCCCTATTACAATGCCCTCTCCGGTTAGCTCGTGTAGGGTTGGTTTGGTCGGGTCATCTCCCTGCGAGAGCCACAAGGGAAAGTTGTGACCAGCCCGAGTGTAGGTCAGTTGTCCGGTTTCGACCTCAATCATAGCGTAAAAGGCGGTCAAAAACATGTCAGAGCGACTATCTTTGACGATGAGGCGGTTGGCCCGTTTGATGGCCGTGGTAGGTTTGGTGCCAGTCATGGCTTTGGTGCGGATAATCGAACGGCTGAGGGACATAAACAGTGCCGCAGCTACTCCTTTGCCAGAGACATCGGCAATCACCAGTCCCAACCGTTTGGGCTGACCGGGCAGTTCAAAAAAGTCATAATAATCCCCTCCAATCGAGCGAGCCGGTTGATAGACGGTGGCGAACTCCCAGCCCGGCACTTCCGGATCAAATTCAGGCAAAAGGCTTTGCTGAATTTTTTGCCCGACGATTAGCTCCTCGGCCAATCGCTCTCGCTGAATCTCGACCTGATGGAGGCGAGCCTTTTCGATGGCTAAGGCAGCTTGATTGGCCATGAGACGCAAAAAATGTACCTCAGTCTCCTCAAACAGATGAGGCTGTCGGCGGTTCACAATCAGCACTCCAATCGACTTTTCTTCGGCGATAAGCGGAACGACGGCATGCCCGCGAAACGCCTCAGCCAAAAACCAAGTACTACTCCAACTGGTCGGATCATCGACCTGCAAATCCTCAATCACCATAGGGCGTTGCGTCTGCATCACCAGCCCAGAGAGGGTATTCTCTACCGGAATTTGGCGATTCTCGGCAATCGGGTCAACCAGCCAACCGCTGGTGGCGCGGTAGGTCAACATGGTGGGATCATCGGCCGGCAAGATAATGGCGCAAGCATCCGCATCAAGCAAGCTACGCACCTCTTTGGTCAGATAGGTCATCAAGTCGTTCAGGTCAAGACGGCTCAAGAGTTGATTTGAGAAATTTAACAGGGCCGCTTGTTGCAGGATATGTTGCTCTTGGAGCATGTCGAACAATTTAGCCCGTTCCAGAGTGATGCCCATCAAACTGCCGACATTGGTCAGCAGGGCTAATGTTTCTGGGGTGAAAGAGTCCCAACTGGGCACGGCCACATTGAGGATGCCCCAAATTCGCTCTCTCGAGCGCAGAGGGGCCGAGGCATGGAGTAGTCCCCGATAATCTCCGCCCACTTCTGCCAAACGGCTACAGCGAACTTCATTATAAGCCGCGTTGAGTTCGTCCCTATCACACATGGATTGACAAGAACAGCCCCCGCCCCAAACGGCTTGACTATCAAGGGCCAGAGCCGGAGGCAGGTTGTAACCAGCTATCAAACGGTAACCTCGTCCGGCCCAGCGATTATGAGCGGTGGGGTCTTTAATGAAAACCCAAGCGGTCTCCAGATTTAAGAGGGTGACTAACTGTGGCAACGAATTGTTGAGGGCGGTCTGAACATCATGGGCACGGTTCAGGTTTTCAGCAATTTGGTTTAAGACGGTTAAATCGTGAATTAATTTATCTTTTTGATCAATCATAATGGGTGTATTTTTCTCTCTTCACTCTCTTCACTAAAGGAATTGTGAATGGATTGTCCATTCGCTACCCGCAAGTTTAGAACTTGCGGGTAGGTGGTTCCGTTATCAAAGGTCGCACTCCGGTTGGAGCGCGGCCTTTTGATTCTTTCGGCTAGACAAGATTGAACCTCTCTGCGGCATAAATCTGATTTTTATATTCCCAAATTACTTTCCAGTTGGTCGCAGAAAGCCAGCAGATCATTCAGCACCACCTCGCGGTTGTGGCGGTGGCTGTGGGGCGACTGACTACCATGCGAGAAGAAATAATGGTCGCCAAGTGCCACGCGGAGTTGGTCAGCATGAACATCAAACTGCTCGACCAGTTCTAACATGGAGGTTAGGCTAACCAGTTTATCCTTATTGCCCAAGGCAATACGTAGGTTCGACCAGTCGTTTCGTTGGGGCAAAGTGGCCTTGGCTCCCATCGCATAAATCGTTTGAGCCAGCGTGCCAAAAGGGGTGTTGTTAAAGATGCGAATATGCTCATTTTTGACCAGATTACTGGCTCCGCCACCTAGCACCTCAATTACTTGGGGAGCCAGTCGTTTTTTCAAAAAGGAGAAAGAGGGTAATCCGATACCAAAACCAAGTGTTTTGTAGAAAGTTTTCAGTTGAACATCGTTACACAACAAGGCTGGAGCGATGGCATACAGGCCATAAGCCTCATTTTGCCAGCCTCGCTCAGCTTTGTAAAACAGAGCCGCTCCACCCATCGAGTGACCGACAAATAGATAAAACGGCTTCCAGTGACGGTTTTTGACCGGCCACAGGCCAATGGTAGACATCCACAGCTCAAATGCTATCATCAACGCCGAAGGGCAACAGTCGTTAGCTGTTGGTATATCTTTGATAAATGGGCTTTTTCCAAACCCGTTCACATCGGGCAAAAAACAGACCAGCCGCCCCTTTTGTAACAGCAATCGCAGAGGTAAATCCTCCCATATCTGGTGGCTGGCATCCCAACCGTGGATAAAGAAGATATACCCCTCGGCTTCGGCTAAGGCGGTTTCCAAGTTTGGTTGCGTCCATCTTGATTTATCGTACAATACATCCCAATAGAAGTCCGATAGTCCTGTTTTACGTTGGAAATCGGCCAAGGTAGTCGGGTTTGAGAGTTTGTTAGCAAGGTTCGATAATAGGAAACTCTCACGAGAAACTTGAGGGTGAGAATGAATAGGCATGGTTATTTTTCCTGACGCTAACGGAATCTTTGGCGGGAACACTACAGCGGATACTTCAAAACTCAACGGATATATTACTCCAATAACTGGATTTTTTACCATTTACGGTAATTATCTACGGATGAAAACCATCCGTTCCGTAGTTAAGTATCCGTTGTAGTGTTGATTCCGGCTAAACCAAAGAAAAAGTTAGCATCAGTATTTTTCCTTAGATTACACTGAGAGAAGCGAAGTGTCCTCCATGATGCTACTTTAGAGTGGATTCTTCGCAAATTACACTCAGAATGACATGCAAGAAGACTAATATAATATTGTCAAGCTAAATCACACAGGCACAAAACCCCACCAGCAAAATCACAGTCAGCCCGCTGATGAGCGCGCCGATGATAAAACTGAGCGGCCAAAACTGCAACTCAACCGCCGACTCCCCGGCAGGTACGGGGATGGCTCGCAAGATATAGTCAGCCCGTAGAATTGAGGTCGCTTGCCCGTTGACGGTGGCCTGCCAGCCCGGATAGTATGGCTCGCTGAGAATCAGCAAGGCCGGTTCGGAACTGTTGACGGTCAGGCTCAGGTGGCCGGGAGCATGGTGGGTTAAGGTGGTTATTTCGGAGATGATTGTTTCTGATTGGCTTGACTTAAGCGTTATTTCATCTGATTCATCTGATTCAAGTAAGCCAATCTGCCAGCGATCAAACTCAGGGGCGGCGATTCGTTGCCGAATCGTCTCATCGTCGGTCACTTGAATCTGGTTGACTAGCCATGCCCGTGGGCCGACTTTCTTCAGCCGATGAACGTAGGTCATGCCGTCTGTGGCTGATTCTTCGTAGATAATGGTCGAGGGCAGAAATAGCTCCTTGCGCCAACTTATCACATACTTGACGTTCAGCAGTTCCCATGTTCGCTCAATCGGCATGGGCGGAGCCAGAAATTCGGCATACCGCGCTGGACGTAACGGACTAGCTCCCCATAGATCCGGTATGGCAAACGGCACACCATAGTTGTCGTAAACCCGAAACTCGTTATAAACTCGAAACGACTGTACATGTTCGGTCAACCTGTCGTAATAATGGTCAGGAACTTGGTTTTTCAAAGAAACCGAGTTTCTCGCGTCAGCCTCAATCGCCTGCACCACCGTCGGCATCTGCGTGTGCCACTCCGGTAACTGTGGATACAGGTTGGTCTGCCAGTTAGCGGTGAACAGGTCAAAACAGAGCAGTGTCGCGGTCAGAACCGTAAACATGGTCGGTGATAAGTGGGGCTGACCTCGCCACAACAGCCAACTCAGGCCGACCAGCAGGCTCAACATGGTCGATGCGCCGAGCAGATCGTAAAACGGGTTATCCGCCCGCCAGCCGGAGTCGTTCAGACCGTAGAAGGCCAGCAGGGTCAGCAGGAGGGAGAAGCCGAACGCGTATTGGGTGAGGCGGGATACAGCCCTCTCTCTACCAGAGGATTTACGCCCCGTAATCCCGCATAGGGAGAGGGAACTTGGAAACTGAGGGGAAGTTTTGCCCATCACCAACATAAAGCCATACCCCACCAACACCGACAGACTAAAAGCCGTGGCGAAGGCCCAGCGTTCTTGGCCTCGAAACATGGAGAAGCCCGGCAGGCCCAGATAGAGCGGACTATAGAGGAAGGTGTGGCCGCCAAAACTCATCAACAGGCTGATACCAGCCAGCACGGCCCAAAACGTCGTCTGACGCTGATAGGCATGGTGAGTGAAGATGGCTCCAACAGCCAATATCAAACCGACGATGCTGATATAGAGCGGCGAATAGTGGCTGACCAGTCCGGGCAAGGCCAGTTGAATCAGGTCGATCATGGGAAATCCACCAGCCATATTGTCGTACACACCGGAGGCTCGCACCGAGTGCAGGGTGTACTCGATGGCGGGCAGAAACTGAATGGCGGCCAAGCCCAGTCCGGTTATAGTGAAGAGGAGGTAATGGTGTAGAAAGATGGTCAAACGGTGCGAATTTAAGGGTAAATGATAAATGGTAAATGCCCAATAGGTGGTGCTGAGACAAACGATGATAAAGCCACTTTGAGGGTGTCCGGCTAACAAGGCTAAACCCAAGGCTACTCCGGCTAACAGGGAAGAGCGTAAGGCAGTTCCAAGTTTTAAAACCTCCCAAAAACCGTTGGCTGAGCTTGTCGAAGCCAATTTCCCTTCGGCAGGTTCAGGGAGATTCATTTTTCTGGAACGGCCTAACTTCCCTCCTAGTTGGAGGGACTGAGGGTAGATATCTTTGCCTGCCACGAGGTTCGTTTTATACTCAAATTGGGCGATAAAATAGAGGATTAACGGCAACCAGACATCTACCTCCAGCACGGCTAATTGTTGACTAGGGTAGCCGGTCAGATAGCCGCTAAAGGTAAAGGTTAGCGCGGCGATGAGGGCGGCATGGCGGTTGTGGGTAATCTGCCGGATAAAGAGGTACATGAAGGTCGCGGCCAGCCAAAAATGGGCGATTGCTTCTAGTTCTAGGGCAAAGAGAGAGAAGCCCCACGGTGCGGAGAGCAGAATCGTCAGCAGACTGGGCGGATAAAAAACCGCCGACTGCACATCGGCCCAGAAGGGCGCGCCCCCGTAGGTGTAGGGATTCCACAAGGGCAACCGTCCGGCGCTGAGTTCACGCACCTCGAAGGTGCTGAATGACCAAAACTGGTGACTAAAATCACCGGGTGGGTAGGATTGCCGGTCAGCTAGATTGGGGGTGATGATGCGCCAATGGAATAGCAAAACCAGCAGGGCAAACAGTAATAGATTCAGCCAATCGGCGCGAGTCCAGTTGAGGGGAGTACTCATTTTAGAGAAAATGGCAAGCCTGCTATTGCCAATTGGTGAGATTAATATGTATGCCCAATACCTAAACGCTCTTTTTTTGGAGAACTAACCGGAAATCGTTCTTTTAATCCGGCCACAAGTTGAGTCAATAGTCGGGAGTTATCCAAAGCGATGTGCCGCAAGGTTAGTTGTAAAAAATCGGTTTTAGAGAAATCAATATTATAAATCACATAGCTTGTTTGCGTCTGTAATTCTTGCAGACGAGCCACCAGATGACACACGGCCTCGTTTCGTTCCTCGTCAGTGAGGGGACGCATGAATCTGAAATTCAAATCAACAAAATGCTGGTCAGGATTATCAGCATTACGCCACAGTTTAATTTGATCGTTCATGGCAAAACGGTACTCTTTTTTCATGGTACAACCTCTAATTTGTATACCAAAGGTGACGATACTGATTTATTATTGGAAATGAACTAACTTCAAAAATCGTTTCAGTATACCCTGCCTCTGACATGGGATAGAATGGGCCATAATGAATAAGACCTAACTCCTCCATATTAGAGATGATTTTTTCTGGTAATTTAAGATGAATGATAGTTCGTTTTTCCTCAGAACTACGACTGAGAAAGGCGGAAACAAAAATATTGGTATCAAAAACCGCACGAAGTAACTCAGTCATCTACCCAATCTCCATCAATCGCTGTACCGTTCTCAATAGCAGTTTGTCTAATTTCTTCGGTTAGTTCTCGAAATCGAGCCACAATTTCAGAACGTGGGATATCCTTTAACTGTTCGGCTCGCTGGCGAATTTCGGCCACCAACTCCTGTGGGGTGCGGTCTTTTGCCAAGGTAGATAATGGTCGTTTTGTTTGTAGATAGTACAAAAATTCAAGGACAAGTGGTAACTCTTTGGCGGACAGGTTGGATAACTGTTTCACTGCTTGCCCTAACATCTGTTCTGTGGTTGCTTGGGTATGTATCATCACACATCACTCCCCTAATTCGTAAATATTTTCATACATAGATACCACCTACGAGGTCAAAGACAGACCTCTACCAAAGCAGACCCTAAAGGTTTTCAAAACCTTTAGGGTCAAATACTCATCTCTTCACGCCTCACGCCCTACTTCGCCACAATATTGACCAACCGGCCCGGCACATAGATCACCTTTCGCACCGTTTTACCGTCGATGAACTTTTCAACGCCCTCGGCGGCTAAGGCTTTGGCCTCGGCATCTTCGCGGCTGATGTCGGTTGGCAGTTCGACTTTGGCTCGGACTTTGCCGTTGATTTGTATCGCGATTTCAATCACATCCTCTTTGGCGACCTCATCATCCCATGTCGGCCAATCTTGCTGATGCACACTGTACTCCTGCCCAATCGCCTGCCACATCTCCTCGGCGATGTGGGGGAAGCCGGGCGCCATCAACAAAACAAACGTTTGAATCGCCTCCGACCATGCGGCGTGACCAGTGACGGCTTTGTGTTTGTTACGGATGGCGGTCAGGGCGTTGGTATACTCCATCAAACCGGCCACCATCGTGTTAAAGGTAAACCCTTCGATGTCATTGCTGATACGGCGCACGGCCTGATGTTGCTTGCGTCGCAGTTCCCGAATCACACCATCAGCCACCTCGCCCGAACCATCTTGAGTCGTCGTGACCAAATCATAAGCCCGCTCCAAAAACCGTTGGATGCCGACGATGCCGTTACTATCCCACGGCCCGCCTTGATGCCAGCGGAAACCGAACATCAGATAACCCCGCACCGCATCGGCCCCAAATTCCTGCACCAAATCATCGGGGGCAACCACATTACCCTGACTTTTACTCATCTTTTCGCGATCTCCGCCCAAAATTATACCCTGATTAAACAAGCTATCCATCGGCTCGGTCACGTTAATAATTCCCATATCATGCATTGTTTTGGTGAAGAATCGGGTATACAACAGGTGCATGGTGGCATGTTCAATTCCGCCGGTATACTGGTCAACCGGCAACCAGTAAGCCCCCTCCGTCGGGTTGAAGGGCGTATCGTTCGCCGTGATTGGCACGTCTGCTTTCCAGTTCGGATCCATGTAGGCATACTGATACCAACTCGAACACATGAAGGTGTCCATCGTGTCGGTCTCCCGCTCAGCCTGACCACCACATTGCGGGCAATCGACCTCCTTAAACTCAGCCGTCGTCTTCAACGGCGACTCACCCGTCGGGGTAAACTCGACGTTGTCCGGCAGTTCGACTGGTAAATCTTGATAGATAATCGGCACAATACCGCACGAGGGGCAATCAACCATCGGGATAGGACAGCCCCAATAACGCTGACGACTAATCAACCAGTCTCGCAAACGATAGGTCACATCTCCTTTGCCGATACCCTCTTTTTCCAACCATGCGATGACGGCTCGTACCCCTTCCGTTTCAGCAGTCAACTCGGCGGGCAGACCATACTTCTCGGCCAGTTCGGGAGTCCACTCTTCCAACTCATATTTGCCGATGGTTGGATAGCCGTCAAACGGGCCACTGTTGACCAGCGTGCCCGGCTCGGCATAAGTTTCGCTCAAGGGCTGACCGTCCCAATCTTTGGGCGCGACCACTACCGGAATCGGCAGGTCATACTTTTGGGCGAAGGCAAAATCACGCTCGTCGCCACATGGCACGGCCATGATTGCGCCCGTGCCGTAGGTCATCAACACATAGTCGGCAATCCAAATCGGGATGCGGGCCTGATTGACAGGGTTGATGGCGTAGGCTCCGATAAACACGCCCGTCTTATCCTGCTCGGTAGACAAGCGGTCAATCTCGGTTTGACGGGTGGCTACGTCGATATAAGTCTCCACCTCGGCCCGTTGCTCGTCGGTGGTCAACTCGGCCACCAGCGGATGCTCTGGAGCCATGACCATGAAGGTCGCCCCCCATAATGTGTCGGGGCGGGTGGTGAAAACCGGCAGAGGATGGTTGCCCACCTCGGTAGTGAAGACCACTTCAGCCCCCACACTACGCCCAATCCAGTTGGTCTGCATGATTTGCACTCGCTCCGGCCAGTTCAGGTCAGAATAATCCAACAGTTCGTCGGCGTAGTCGGTAATCTTGAAGTACCACTGGTTCAAATCCTTTTTGATGACCGGCGTGTTACATCGCTCACAGTGCCGGTCATCTCCCCAGACCTGCTCGCGGGCCAAGGTGGTGTTACAGTTGGGACAGAAATCGACGGGGGACAGCTTTTTGTAGGCCAGCCCCATGTCGTACAATTTACGAAAGAACCATTGCGTCCATTTGTAATAACGCGGGTCGGAGGTGATGATCTCTCGTTCCCAGTCGAACATGGTTCCCATCGAGCGCAGTTGTACCCGCATCCGCTCGATGTTGGCATAAGTCCATTTCTTGGGTGGGATGCCCCGTTTGATGGCCGCGTTCTCGGCGGGCAGACCAAACGAGTCGAACCCCATGGGAAACAGGACATTGTACCCCTTCATCCGCATCCAGCGAGCGCGCACATCACTGGGAGCCATAGCGTACCAGTGGCCCATGTGCAGGTCGCCACTGGGATAAGGATACATGGTCATGGCGTAATGTTTCGGTTTAGTTTCGTCAATCACTGAGCGGTACAACTTGGTGGCTTCCCACTCTTGTTGCCATTTTTGTTCAGTTTGTGGGGCATTATATTTTTCGGACTTCATTATGTTACTCCTGAGTTAATTGTGATGAAGTATAGCCATCAATACACATTGATGACTATACTTGCAATAATATTATATTATAATTTCAGTAATATATTTCACACTATAGTCTGTAGATTTATAGTATTCATTATGGTAATTTGGTAATTATGATTAATAAATCATTTGCCAACGTATTAAGACGGCTGAGAAAAGAAAAACAATTGTCACAAGAGCAATTCGGTTTTCAAGCCGATTTACATCGTACATACGTAAGTCAACTTGAACGTGGATTAAAAAGCCCATCCTTAACAACTTTACATAAAATTACTCTTGTTCTTGATACAAATCTTACAGAATTAATGTCTCTTGTGGAACAGGAAAACGATGCATAATCTAAACGACGAGGAGAAAACACGTCTTAAATCAGGTATTCGAGCTGCTTTTGCCATTCCATTCATTGACGATGTTGAAGATTTTATATGGGAGGCCATATTTGCGTATGCCAAAAACATTCCTCTTTTAGATCCACTCACCAGTACTCGAAGCAAACGTCTTTTTGATGTAGTTGATCACCAAAATAAAATTGGTTGGTCGATAAAATCAGCTCAAACCTCAAAAATTCACCTTCCCTATGAACATGAAGTCGTTATCCAACGGGCTGATATATTCAAAAAAGCCAATCAACTTGGGTTTGATATGCTCAATATCAACTCACCTACAACCGAGTTAGGTACAGCGTTGCTACGACACTGGTATATTGAAAAAGTAAACAAGGATGCAATGCACCAAGATGTGATAGATAAACGGGTATGTATATTACTCAAGTCAAAAAACAAGAGAGATTATAGCTATTTTGAAGAAGAACTCGTTGAATATATTGATTCCGAATTGAAATGGGATTGGACAGATAACACGAAAACTGGATTGCAAGGAAGGAGACAAAAGGATAATGTTCTCATTTTTCGATGGTACCCAAACCAGAAACAGTTTTTTGAGCGATTTACATTTCCAGATAATTCTTATCGGTTTAATATTGAGCCTGAACGTCTCTTATCCAACGATGTTGTTGAGCTTCTTTTGGCAAAACTTGAAGGCAGACTTTAATGTTATTGGTCATGTTTTTCATAATTAGGGGAGGAACGGCATTTCCTACTTGATGAGATTTTTCAATATATGTACCAATAAATCTGAAATCATCAGAAAAAGATTGCAATCGAGCCGCTTCTCTAATCGTCAATAAACGAATTTCACGAGGATGACAAAAACGTCCAGAACCGGGATGAAAAAACCATCTTGTAATTGTAGGAGCAATCATTTCAAAATCGAGTCTTCCATACGCACCACTATATCCTGACTTTGGTCTCAATTCTTCGGGTAAGTTTTTTATACCTTGTCCTGGTTTCAAAGAAGAAATACGCAAAAACTGTTTTTCTCTTAGTTTACGCGTAATATGATCGCAAATAACATCTGAATTCTTTCTCATCTCTGATTGAAAGTCGTTTTGTGGGAGGTGGTAATAATTCATAGGTTCATACCCTTCACCGTTTTGTAAAATGGGTAAATCGGAAATTGCAGACCAAGCAGAACGGTACTTTTTCACACTTCCAAAAAGTGTTGATGTCTCTTTAGGACCGAAGGTTGGGGGGGGCAGAACTGGTTTAACGCCTGTTCTTGAAGCAAAGAAAAAACAACGTCGTCTTCGTTGCGGTACGCCATAATCTGGTGCATACAATACAGAGACCTCTACCTCATAACCTAATTTTTTTAAGCCATCCACTATTTCTGTACGTATTGCTCCGTTATATGCCTTATAAATCTCCGCGACATTTTCCATAATAACAACTTTAGGCTTCATGACATCAACAAAACGCAAATATTCATGAAACAGTTGATTTCTGGGATCTTCCAAAAACCGATAAGCGGCTGGAACATTTTTTGAAAAGCCCTGACATGGCGGACCTCCAACGATACAATCTAACTCACCCTGTTTTAGATTCAAGTCGTTTATAACTGATTGCGGATTAAGATTGCTTATATCAGCCTCAATTGTACAAGCCGTTGGATGATTAATCTTAAAAGTCTCTAACGCTTTCCCCCAACTGTCGATACCAGCTAAGATATTAAATCCTGCTTTATAAAGCCCCCAAGACATACCACCACTTCCACAAAACAAATCTATAACTGTTGGTTTTTGCATGATATACACTCCAAAAATAATCCAAACGAATACTATAGTATTCTCCTTGATTTGTCAAGGAACTCAGCACCCGACATGTTGATTTAGCCAAAACTGATTTTTGACAGGACATTCGGCAGGATTAACGGTGTTTTTTGCTGTCAATTCTATTAATCTTGAATCCTGTAATTAGCCTAAGCTAAATTTTTGTCGAGCAACAAGGAAAAAGAATAATTAAATCGACACGTATTTTAAATTTAATGACTTCTGTGGTGGTCAAGATGATGTTGAAATGTCATTTTGAGGAGGTACGACGAAAAATCTACCCAATTCTAGCTAGATTCGGGTAAAATATCTTCGCAAACGATGCTCAGGGTGACATTATCTTTTTCAACATCAAGCTGACCACTACAAAATTTAATAATTTCAGGCACAAAAAAAGCCAGTCTTCCGACCAGCTTGGATGTTCAACAACAATAAGCGCCTACCCGATAAGGGGTAGCGGTGGAAGGTGTGTATCGTAATCGCCCCGAAGGCTGGTAAGCAACGCCAAAAAGCCTTGGCGGGGCAAGGCGATGGCTTGAATAGTATTGATTTTTGAAAAAGTTGCCAATTTTGATGGTGACATGGTTAGCCTCCGTTGATTAAGATGGTTCGATTATAGCATGGTTTGGGTGCGGTGTCTAGGGGAAATTGATAAATCGTAAAAATTATAATGCTCTGAATTTTTATGAGTACAGAGATGGCAAGTGTTTGTAATAAATCATGCGTGTTTCTGAGTAATTCGGAAGAAAAATTTCTGTAGAAACAAATATAGTACCATCACTGAAATTTCCAAAGTAGGAATTACTGCTGTTTTTGTAGCAACTTGATACCTTGACAATGTTAGATTGGTATTTAAATGGATGATAGACACTATTTTGATAAATGAAGCGATAAAAATATATCTATAACACCACAAGGGTAGATGTTTGATTTGCTCAGCGTGATGTTGTGCCATGTAACCTCATCAAAATACCTTGATAAGGTTACATGGGCAAGGTTACATTAACGCTAAATTCCCAATTACACACCATTCTAAGATTCGTGGATGTGGAAAACTACTAGGCTAGACCAAAATTTAACGATGTTTTGTTTTACCTAGTATAATATAGTGAAATCTAACATTGTCAAGGTACGCTCTCCCATTATCAATTTGTCCCAAACCCACAAACCAACTACAATGGTAGACTATGGGATTCATCTTACCATCAGCTTTGGCCCTCGCCGGACTAGCCATACCAATCATCATCTTTTACATGCTCAAACTGCGTCGCCAGCCGATACAGGTCTCCAGCCTATTGCTGTGGGAACAGGTATTAGCCGACCGTCAGGCCAACGCGCCTTGGCAAATGCTCAAACGCCATCTGTTATTGCTCCTACAACTGTTGATATTGGCCCTGTTGGTCATGGCCTTGGCTCGGCCTTACTTCATTATTGAGGCCAAGGTACAGGGCAACGTGGTTATCCTGCTTGATGCCTCGGCCAGCATGCAGGCCACCGACCTCAGTCCCAACAGATTCGCTCGAGCCAAAGAGATTGTCCTTGAGACGGTCAACAGCCTCAGCCCCGACGACACCGTGACCCTGATTGCGGTGGAGCATACTCCTCGCGTCCTGACCACCGCCACCACTGACCGTCACCTCATCCAACAAGCTCTGTCCGATAGTGAAGCGACCAACGGCCCGGTTGATTGGGAATCGGCCTTTGCTCTGGCCGCGGCCAACGCTGCCGCCCTGCCCGAATCGAGTATTTTGGTCGTCAGCGATGGCGCGTCCGAATCACGCATGATGGGTCAGGAGTTGGCCCAATCCCTCAACCTCGCCATCCCCATCGAATCGATTCCCGTCGGGCAGGCCAGCGATAATCAAGGTGTGGTGGCGATGGCGTTGCGGGACGGTCTGGAAGGGCCGGAACTGTTTGTCCGAGTCTTTAACGCCTCCTCCGAAACACGGCAACGGTTGGTCGATATTGACATCAATGGGCAGGTCTACGATGCCCGGATGTTGGAGATGCCAGCCCAAACCGAGGCCAGTTTTACCCTCAGCGGTCTACCGTTGGAGGCGCGCCAGATTCAGGCCAATTTGGTTGGCGACGATATTCTGCCCGCCGACGATACCGCATGGGTGATTCGGCAACCGGCTCCGACCAAGATTCTGCTGGTCAGCAAGGGCAACCGTTTTTTAGAGCGGGCGCTCAGCCTCCTGCCCGACGTGAACATCCAACGGGCCACACCGGATCAAGAGCTGCCCCAAAGTCGCTTCGACCTGATGATTTTTGACCGCACCGTGCCACGAGAAATCCCAAAAACCAACCTGCTCTTTATCGCCCCGCCCACCTCAAGCACGCTGTTTGAGGTGACCGGAACCGTCACTCGCACCCGTTTTACCAGCCAACTGCGGGAGCATCCCATCCTCAACTATGTTGACCTGAGTGCCATTCATATCGGAAAAATCCAACAAATAAAACCGCCCCCGTGGTCACGAGTCTTGGCCGATTCAAGCCAAGGGCCACTGCTCATGGCCGGTCAGAGCCATGAGCAACGATTGATTATTTTGGCCTTCGACCTGTTCCAGAGCGATTGGCCGCTGAAAATCGAGTTCCCTATTTTCATCCTAAATAGTGCCCGTTGGCTTGTACCGGGCCAAATCCTCGAACAGGCCGAGATTCATCGAGCCGGAGAAGGGTATCATCTGCCAGCCGCCACCGTCTCCGACTCCTTTATCGTGCGAGACCCGCTCGGCCAGCAACGGAGCGTTCCCACCGACACAACCAGTTTTAATCAGACCGATGCGCTTGGTCTGTATCAGATAACGGGTCAGTTAGCCAATGGTGAGACCAAACAGGTCGAGCAGTTCGCCATCAACCTGCTCTCTGCGGAGGAGAGCGACATCACCCCGAATCG
This sequence comes from Anaerolineales bacterium HSG24, assembly GCA_030377895.1. Lineage (GTDB taxonomy): Bacteria > Chloroflexota > Anaerolineae > 4572-78 > J111 > JAUCGB01. The sequence continues at coordinate 7,564 of JAUCGB010000015.1, read as the reverse complement.
GGTCAACTTTTCATGGGCTGTCAATAATTCAAATAACCTAAATAATACCCCTGCTGACACCAGCTATGAAGGACATTGGGAATGGTGGTGGATTTTAGTGCTACTCGGTTTGGCAGTCCTTGGCCTCGAATGGTGGGTCTATTGGCGAGGGGAGGTGCGTTAGATGACCGTCACTCGTCCTGAAGCGCTGTTTCTCCTGCTCCTCATCCCCATGCTGATTTGGGTCGCATGGCCGGAGCGGAATCGTCTGCACTGGTTTCGTGAAAGTCTGAGTCTCGTCGCTCGCAGTCTCATAATTTTGCTGATTGTCTTGGCCTTGGCCGGATTACAATGGGTCGAAGAGACCGACAATCTAGCCACGATATTTGTCCTCGACAGGTCGGACAGCATCAGCCAAGCCGGACAAGAAACTGGCCTGACCTACATCCGCCAAGCCCTGACCCACATGCAACCGAATGACCGAGGCGGCATTGTCGTCTTTGGGGCCGATGCCCTCGTCGAGCGCACCCCGTCTGACAACCAAAGCCTGCGCGAGATTGGCTCTGCGCCGATCAAAAGTTACAGCAACCTATCGAGGGCGCTCAGTCTGGCATTGGCGACTTTTCCCAACGATGCGGCCAAACGGCTAGTTATTCTGAGCGACGGAGCTGAAAACATCGGTGATGCCCGTCAGACCGCCCAAATTGTGACTGCCAGCGGAATAGAACTGTCGGTTGTGCCTTTGCCGATTGAGGCTGGAATCGAAGTCAAACTGACCCAACTGACCGCCCCGCCGATTCTGCATCAGGGCGAAAACTTTGACCTGAAACTGTCGCTTAACAGCAGTCGGGCCATGTCGGTGCCGGTGCAAATCTTCAGCGAAGGGCAACTGATTGCCGAAGAGACCCTCACTCTGCAAGCCGGAGAGCAGACTTTTTCTATCCCCCAAATTGCCGGAGAATCAGGTTTTGCTACCTTTGAGGCCCATATCTTCCCGCCCCAAGACACATTTTTGCAAAACAATCGCCTCGAATCGTTCAGCGAGGTTAAGGGCAGTTTGCAGATTCTGATCGTGGCCGACCAAGAGGCCGAGGGACAACCTGTGGCCGAGGCGTTACGCAGTACCGGACTCGAAGTTGAGTTGGTTGAGGAGAATCGCTTTCCGGCTGACTTGGGAACCCTGAGCGAATATAACGCTTTGGTGATGGTCAACCTGCCTTCTTTTAAGCTCACCCCGCGCCAACTGGCTCTGATTCAGACCTACGTTCGTGATTTAGGGCGAGGTTTGGTCGTCATCGGCGGCGATCAAAGTTACGGCCCGGGCGGTTATTTCCAGACCCCGCTAGAGGAGACTTTGCCGGTGCAGATGACCATCACCGACACCCAACGGCTACCGGGCATGACGATTATGATGGTCATCGACAAGTCGGGCAGTATGTCTGATAGTGGTGGTGCGGCGGGTGGGCCACGCAAAATCGAACTGGCAAAAGAGGCAATTTATCGCTCCATAGATCTGCTCGTGCCGTGGGATCGTATCGGGGTGATTGCCTTTGACAGCGCGGCCCGATGGGTGGTCAAGCCGACGGCGGTTATCAACGCCAAGGCTATCAAAGATGCGGTCGGCACGCTTCGGGCCAGCGGCGGGACTGATATCCATGCCGGATTAAAGGCAGCGGCTGAGGCCATGCTCCAAGAAAGCACCCAAGTACGGCATATTGTTCTGTTGACTGACGGCGGGGCCAATCCGAGCGGAATCCCCGAACTGACTAAAAAGTTGTTCGATGCGGGTGTCACCCTGTCGGTGGTGGCGATTGGGCATGGTTACGCGCAATTTTTAGAGGATGTCGCCAAAACCGGCGGCGGGCGATTCCATTTTGCTAATGATGCCACCGTCATCCCCCAAATTTTCGCCCAAGAGACCAGCCTCGCCACCCGTTCTTATCTGGTTGAGGAGACCTTCACACCCAAGGTTTTGCTTCCGAGCCAGATGTTGGAGGGGCTGACCAGTTTACCCCAGTTGCATGGCTACGTCGCCACGTCTAGCAAACTGACCGCTCAAACCGTCTTGGTCGGCGGCGAGGAGCAAGACCCCCTGCTGGTTGAGTGGCAATATGGGTTGGGTCGCTCGGTGGCATGGAGTTCCGATGCCAAAGCGCAATGGGCCACCAATTGGCTCAGTTGGGCTGAGTTTCCTCGGTTTTGGTCGCAGGTCGTCCGCTCTACGATTGTGCAAGGTTCGGGAGGTGTGGAAAGCTATGTCGAACTTGATGGGAATCGGGCTGTGGTCAAGGTGGAAATGTTGGATATACAAGGTCGGTATCTCAATAATTTAGATACCACTGTCAACATCGTTGACCCAGATGGTAACGTACAAACCATTGAACTCCAGCAGACCGCGCCCGGTCTGTATGAGGGGGAGTTCAATCCGACTGAGCAGGGCAGTTACTTTTTGGCGATTCAAGGTCAAGATGAAGGGCAGGCGGTGGCCTCCCAAATTCGAGGTTTTGTGTTAGCCTACTCACCCGAATACAATCAGACTCAACCCGACCCGATGCTTTTGGCTGATTTAGCCGCCATCGGAAACGGGCAGATATTACCTTTCAACCAGCCAGAGTTGGCCTTTGACCACAACCTGCCCCTTGCTCAAGCCGCCACTGACCTATGGCCGTGGTTACTGCTCATGGCGATTCTAATCCTGCCACTTGATGTCGGTTTGCGGCGCATCATCTTTGGCCTAGAGGATTTGCGTCTACTGTGGGGACGGGTGCGGGGTCGATTGCCGGAAGCAGTCCCAATCCCGACCAGCATGCCCACCGCTGGAGGATTGCTCAAGAGCCAGCGCAAGCCAACCCGTCAGGCTGATACCTCCTCGTCTCCTTGGAAACAAGCCAAACCTCCCGTGTCATCCAGTTCAAGCAAACCCAGTTCAAGCAAACCCAGTTCAAGCAAACCTACGGTGACATCAACCTCGCCCGCCAAATTGTCCGCTCCGCCACCGGATGAGTCAAAAGGTACGGTGCAACATTTATTGCGGAAAAAGTCTAAGTCTCGACGACGACGGTGATTAAGATTAAGAGTAACTTTTTGATACGTTTGAAACCCTATGAGTGTTCTATAGATGTTCAGATAAACATTTTCAGCCGTTACCTTCCCGCAAGTTTAGAACTTGCGGGAAGGTTGGTCTTGAATTGAAAACCATTATCTGAAAGACTGTAACAAGGATTTTGATGGAGACATTCTTCGCAAACTGCACTCAAAATGACATGGTGGGTGATGGCCGAAACGAAGACCATAGCCATCAAACCATTAATTCTTTGCTAGATTGACATAGAACGCGTGTTCGTGTACAATGTGTCACTAGTACAAATGGTCGGAACAAATGGTCTTTTAGTTACAAGGAGGTTAGTGTTGTGGGGTTATCTACAAGGCAACAAAATATCTTAGAGTTTTTACAAGAATTTATTGTGGAGAATGGTTATCCGCCTACTATTCGGGAAATTGGACGTGCTGTTAGCATTACGTCTACATCTGTTGTGAATTACAATTTAGATGTATTGCAACGCTTAGGGCATATCTATCGAGATCGAACAATATCACGAGGTATTCGATTGGTTCAAGAAGAAGCTAAATTAATCGTTACTAATTTTATATCTGTTCCTCTTTTAGGGCGTATCGCAGCGGGTAATCCGATACCAGTGCCAGAAGGTTCTTATGACCGTGACACTGATGTTATTCAGCTAACACGTGACTTAGTACCTGATCACAAAAATCTTTACGCCCTACGAGTACAAGGACTATCAATGATAGATGCGTTAATTAACGATGGTGATGTCGTTGTGATGCGTCATGTGAATACTGCTGAAAATGGGGATATGGTTGCGGCTTGGCTCATTGACCAAGAGGAAACAACATTAAAGCGATTCTTTCATGAGGGTACTCGAATTCGATTGCAACCCGAAAATAAAACAATGCAACCAATTTATGTTCTTCCTAACAAGGTTCAAATTCAAGGATGCGTTGTTGCGGTAATAAGACAGGTTCATTAGAAGACTCGTTTTGTACCGCAATTTTGGCCGCAGGCTATGTAAGCATTTTAAAAATTCGATTTGACAACTATGTGAAGTTGTGTTATTATGCATTCTCGTAAGTGGATTTACTAAAGTTTGTTAAAAATCAATGCAGTAATAAATTAGAAAAGAGAGACCACCGAGTGGTTTTTTTCGGTGGTCTCTTATGTTGTCTTGAGTAAGACAATTACTTTTAATGTTTGAGAATGAGTGGTTTGGAGGTGTTTTTTGCCAACAGTTAATCAGTTAATCCGTAAAAGTCGTAAAGTAAAGAAAGGGAAGACTAAAGCTCCTGCTCTTCGATTTACATATAATGCTCTAAAAGGGCGACGACAATCTAGTGATGGTTCTCCTCAGAAGCGAGGAGTGTGTACTCAAGTTCGTACTATGACACCTAAGAAACCTAATTCTGCCTTGCGGAAGGTGGCTCGGGTTCGTCTTACCAATGGTCTTGAGGTTACGGCTTATATTCCGGGTGAAGGGCATAGCCTTCAGGAGCACTCCGTTGTATTAGTCCGTGGTGGTCGTGTTAAGGATTTGCCGGGTGTGCGTTATCATATCGTTCGTGGTGCTTTGGACTCAACGGGTGTTGATAAAAAACGTCGTGGGCGTTCTAAGTATGGCACTAAAAAACCTAAGTAAATGAAAGTTTTTTAGTTGAGAAGATTAACTTAAAAATGTTTGTTTGAGGTGTGTAATGGCTAGAAGAAACCGAGCTGAAAAGCGTGTTGTGAAACCAGATTATAAATATAATAGTAAACTGATATCAGGTTTCGTTAATAGATTAATGAAAGATGGTAAAAAAACAACCGCCGCTTCGGTGCTTTATAAATCTTTAGATTTGATAGGTGAGCGATCTGGTAAGCCAGGGCTTGATATTTTTGAACGAGCAGTTAAAAATGCCACACCGTTAGTTGAGGTTAGACCTCGACGCGTGGGTGGGGCTACTTATCAAGTCCCTTTGGAAGTTCGTTCTGACCGTCGCCAGAGTTTAGCTATACGGTGGTTGGTTGCCAGTGCTCGTGCCCGCTCGGGTAAGTCAATGGTTGAAAAGTTGGCCGCTGAGTTTATGGATGCGGCTAATAACCAAGGCGCGACAGTTAAGAAACGAGAAGACACACATCGAATGGCTGAAGCTAATCGTGCTTTTGCTCATTATCGATGGTAGTTTTTAATTTTTGACTTCTAAGCGTTTACGCGTAGTTTTTGAATGAAAAACCAAGGCCCTTTAGCGGTTTTTGTTGAGGGCCTCTTTTAATGTGAAAAAAGAGTACCGTGTAGTGCGTGTTATATATAACGCGTGATCTTATGACGGCTTTGAGAGTTAATGAAATGGCACGTGAATATCCTTTAGAGCGTACAAGAAATATAGGTATCATTGCTCATATTGATGCTGGCAAGACAACTGTTACTGAGCGTATTCTGTTTTATACACAGAAGATTCATCGTATCGGTGAGGTGCATGATGGGGCAGCTACCATGGATTGGATGGAGCAAGAGCAGGAGCGTGGTATTACCATAACTTCTGCTGCTACTACTTGTAAGTGGGCTAGCCATCAAATCAATATTATTGATACCCCAGGTCATATTGATTTTACTGCCGAAGTTCAGCGTTCTTTGCGAGTGTTGGATGGCGGAGTTGTTGCTTTTGACGGTGTTGCTGGTGTTGAGCCACAATCAGAAACAGTATGGCGACAGGCTGACCGTTTCGGTGTGCCTAGAATATGCTTTGTTAATAAAATGGACCGAACTGGTGCTGATTTTTCTCGAACAGTCAGTATGATAGTTGACCGTTTACAAGCTAACCCTGTCCCTGTCCAGATTCCTATCGGGACTGGTTCGGAATTTGCAGGCATTGTTGATTTATTAAAAATGGAAGCGGTTTATTATTTGGATGATTTAGGCGAGGAGCGTGAGACCCGTTCTATTCCAAAGGATCTAACCGATGAAGCTGAGTTGTTACGTGACAATCTTTTGGAAAAGGTTGCCGAAGTTGATGATGATTTGGCTGAAAAATATTTAGAGAACGAGGAGATAACCTTTGATGAATTGCAAAAGGCTCTTCGGATGGCAACACTTTCAGGTAAAATTGTTCCTGTTTTATGTGGGTCAGCCCTCAAAAATAAAGGAATTCAGCGATTATTAGATGCAATTGTTGCTTATTTGCCTTCTCCTAAAGATATTCCTCCAAAAGTTGGTTGCAACACGGATAACGACAAGGAAGTTACAGTTCATTCTAATGAAAAAGATCCTTTTGTTGCCCTTGTATTCAAAATTGTTACCGATCCTTTTGTCGGTCGTTTGGCATACATGCGAGTTTACTCTGGCTCTGTTAAAAAAGGTACAGCTGTACAGAATACGAGTAAAAAGAGGAAAGAAAGAATTGGCCGTCTGGTTCAAATGCATGCTAATAACCGAGAAGAAATTAATGAAATTTCAGCGGGTGATATAGCGGCTGTTGTTGGCTTGAAAAATACATTTACAGGCGAAACCATTGCTGAGGCTAAATATCCGGTTGTAATGGAAACAATATCTTTCCCCGATCCAGTCATTAGTTTGGCTATTGAACCAAAGACGAAGGCCGATGACGATAAACTTGGGATAGCACTACAAAAATTATCTGAAGAGGATCCTACTTTTCAAGTTAGAACCGATGAAAATACGGCGCAAACTCAGATTTCTGGTATGGGTGAGTTGCATTTAGAAGTGCTTGTTGATCGTTTGCGGCGTGAATTCAAAATTGAGGCCAATGTCGGTAAACCTCAGGTTGCTTATCGTGAAACAATTACTCGTTCAGCTAAAGCACAAGGTCGTTTTGTCCGCCAATCTGGTGGACGTGGTCAATTTGGTGATGTTCATTTAGAAGTCGAACCTTTAGAGAAAGGTAAGGGCTTTGAATTTAAGAACAAGATAGTTGGTGGAGCAATTCCCAAGGAATACATACCTGCTGTTGAACGAGGTATAAAGGAAGCCTTGTCCACAGGTGTTTTGGCAGGTTATCCCTTGGTTGATGTTAAAGCAACCTTATTTGATGGCTCTTATCATGAGGTCGATTCCTCAGAGATGGCCTTCAAGATTGCTGGATCTATGGGCTTTAAAGCAGCTGTACAAAAAGCAGGCCCTGTGCTGTTAGAACCGATCATGCGGGTCGAGGTTACCACACCTGATCCCTTTACAGGTGATGTTATGGGGGAGCTATCTTCTCGTCGTGGTAGTATTGAGGGCATGGAACCTCGTGTCGGTGGTGTTACCTCGATAGTTGCTTTCGTTCCTTTGTCTGAGATGTTTGGTTATGCCACAGATATTCGTTCAATGACCCAAGGAAGGGCTACATTTACAATGGAATTTGAACATTATAGCGAAGTGCCCAAATCATTGAAAGAAAAGATCGTAACGGGATCTCGGTATTAAAAAAAGTTTATCCTTGATTTGACAAGCTGTGAAATATGATTATAATAGCTTGGTTTTTGCCACAAATATATTTGTGGCGATGCTCTACTGGAATTTTTGAATAAATA
>JAUCGB010000093.1 GCA_030377895.1 Anaerolineales bacterium HSG24 | reverse complement strand
CCTATTCCGGTGGCGTTTTCATTTCAAAATGGCTTACATAATACCCCTCTACCGTTACCTGAAGATTTCCTTTGTGACTGCAATCATTGACCATTTTCAATAACTTTTTTTATGTCTGGTAGTGAACATAGATGGCGTTTTGCGGGGCATAGTCAATGTCTTTGTAATCGCCATCTTCCAAGGTATAGCTTGTGGCCACGTTTTGAATTTGGGGGCGCGTCTCGTCATACAGGAGGGATCGTCTCATGTCGAGCGGTTGGAAGATATTTTGTTGGAGGAACTGAGAGAAAGTTTGCCCTGTAATCTTTTCAACAATCAGGGCCAAAATCACGTAACCTGAATTACTATACTCAAACTTCTCACCAGGAGCAAAGTGTAGCTCTTTCACCTCGGCGAGTATGGCCAAGGCATCCTTCACGGTAGGTTCAAAGCTGCTTCGCATACTGTCCGCCGATCTAGGATAGTCTTTGTCAAGCTTCCCGCTCTCAAGAAAAAGGTCGTCATATTCCGGGAAGCCGGCCATGTGATAAAGCAGATGTCGAACGGTGATTTTCTGACTGTAAGACAGAAATTGGGGGAAGAACTGCGATAGTGAATCGTCATATCTCAGCCTTCCGTACTCGACTAAAATCATGATCGCCATCGCTGTGAATTGCTTAGTTACAGAAGCAAGAAGAAATGCAGTATCTGGTTCTATTGGTTTCTTGTATTCAAGGTTAGCCAGGCCATATCCTTTTTTCAATAAAATCTGGCCATCTTTAATAACGATGACTGCGGTGCCCGGTGTGTCGCCTTTATTCCAGGGCGCAAATAAACTATCTACGTTATCAGAATGCGTATCATTTTGAAGATTATTCATCTCGCTCCTTTTGTTTATAGTTTGATCTCATTGTCGAATAGGATTACCTAATCGTTGCCCTCCATAAGCCGCCTAACGATTGAATTCACTGAGTTGAACACCGTTCACGAAACTCCGCCGACCAACCAAGCCTGTGGTGTTCAATCCAGTGCAATGATTTGTTAGCGAGTTGAGCCATGATGCCCGATTGCACAGCCGACCCCGCCCACAGATTCTCGACCTGCCGATTATGCCCACTTTGAGCATGCGGCCCGACTGCCCGACAACAAAACAAGTAATTGACTAGGCTGTTTGTTGTATCATATTGGTCAAAACTCCGACAATTTTTTGAATATCGTTTACATAGTAACTATCTATATCGATATACGCTGTGTCGTTTACCAACTTTATAAATTTCCATTCATCTCCAGTTGTTACTGCTCCATAAATAGAAGGTAAATTATAACCTTCCCTTTTATTATATATTTGGGAAGCATACATTTCTGCAATACACTGCCCTAAACCAGAGATAATATTTTCATTCTTTGCTTCTGCTATTGTAATAACTGGACAATCTAAATATAACTGCTCTGGAGAGTTACTAAGTATAAAATCACAGAATCCAGTCAGCCCTTTTTCTTTGTCCACATTAAAATCTATCCCAGAAAACAAGCTGATATTATCTGAATAAGTCATTTTTATTTCAAGAAGTATATTGATGACTATCAATTCAGAACGAGCTTTTTCTGTGTTGATTGCTAAAGCTAAAGGAATGTTTCTTCTCAATGTTTCTTGAAGATGTTCACTGATTTTGACAGGCTTTATATGAGAAAACACAGATGTATTTTCAACTAATTTTATATTCAATTCAGATTTTACTTTTTTCAAAGTGAAGTCACTGTATGCCATTATATGCCTCCATAAATTGTGTTCCTTCTTCATTATACCTGAGACGATGGTCTTGAGACAAATAGATTCAATTGAGCCACAATCCAGAGCCGACCATGCAAGTAAAAAAATACCTCAGCCAAGATAGCTAACTAATTATTATGTTGCCAACACGCCCATAAAAGTACTTATCAAAATTATAGCCGCTTAAGCAACATTTTAAGCACCATAGCCGTATTATAGCCGCTCAAGCAACATTTTAAGCACCATAGCCATATTATGTCGCTATGGCAACAATCTTCAACATAATAGCCATACTATACTAGCCTCTAATTTTTGTCAAATCATCATTCAGCTTTTAATTTCTTGTTTACATCCTTTTTTGGTAGTGGTGCAAAGGTAGTGACACGGAGTGCAAAGCTCGCTTTGCCTGCAAGGCATTCCGGATTCTGCCATCACTACTTGTGCCGGACTACCAATAAATCAGGATTCGTTTTGCACGGAATATCCCATAGAGCCGTAGTGTTATCCACACACCAATCTAGCCACCTCTTTTAACTGTTCATCTTGCCCCATCACCACAATCTCTACGCCGGGCAGTAATTTTGTGTTGGCAGTAGGGTGGGAGATAATCCCTTGGTTGGGGCGAGAGATGGCTAAGACATTAACACCCAACTGCGCCTCTTTGAGGGTTAATCCGACTAAAGAAGAATTTTCATGGATGATAAAATCCTCTAGCCGCAGATGTTCCTGTCCAAATTGAAGTATGCCATCTAAAAAACGGGTAACGCGTGGGGTTAGAATCTGTTGGGCAATGTGTCGTCCGGCCAACTTGTAGGGAGAGACAACAACATCAGCCCCGGCCCGTTTCATCGTCGATACGGAACTGTCAAAGTTACAACGGGCCGTAATCTCCAAATTTTCGTTAATTTCCCGCGCACTTAGCACGATAAAAACATTCTCTGCATCTGATCTGACTGCGGCAACTAACGCTTTGGCCCGCTCAATCCCCGCTTCGTACAACAGCGCTTCATTGGTAGCGTTCCCCTCTATCGAGGGTGTACCAAGCTTTTCGCTCGACTCCACGGCCTGTGGGTCAAGGTCAATCACAATGGCCAACGCACCACGCTCTTTTAACTCTTGGGATAACGAGCGACCCAATCGGCCATAACCGCATATAATGGTATGATTTTTAATTCGTCGCAACTGTCGCCGTCTCCTAAGTTTACGTCGTTCTCGATGAAACTCCTCAGATGTTAAGGTCTCAATTGTGGCCGAAACAGCATAGGATGCCACAATTACTCCGATAATGATCAACCCCATAGTGAAAATTCGCCCAATTATGGACAAACTTTTCACCTCACCATAGCCGATGGTACTCATAGTAATCATGACCATGTAGAGGGCATCGAGCATCGGCCACCCTTCAATAATCATGTAACCACCGGTACTAAATCCAATAAAAACGGCAAGTATTATCAACAGTTCTCTTTTTGTATCAACATGGCGAACAAACACTCGAAAATCAGCAAAATCTTCACCGAGTCGATGGACAAATTTGTTCAAAGAACGAGTATGCTTATGAGTCAAAAAATAGTTGATAAACTTATCAAATCTGTTGGGTGGCGGTTTGTCCTGTTCTTGAAATTGTTGGCTCATGATAGGAGTAGAAACGTAGTGGGGTAGTGATGCAAAGGTAGTGATAAGGAGTGCAAAGCTCGCTTTGCCTGCAAGGCAAGCCTTGCACTCCGGACTGCCATCACTACTCGTGCAGGACTACCGTGGGTAGTGGTGCAAAGGTAGTGATAAGGAGTGCAAAGCTCGCTTTGCCTGCAAGGCAAGCCTTGCACTCCTGATTCAGCCATCACTACTTGTGCCGGACTACCGTGGGTGGGTGAAAGGTGAAACGTGAGGGATTCAGCCCCCTTGTTCCCAAACTGGGTTTGGGAACACAATTGCTCAAGCAAACTCTGTTTGCGACTTGCAACATGCCCTAAACAGAATTTGGCAAATACATTCCCAATCTGGAGATTGGGAACGAACGGTATTCACATATTCACGCCTCACGTATTCACATATTCACGCCTCACATATTCACGCCTCACGTATTCACATTTTACCCAATAATTTTCAGGGTATGGGGTAGGGCCTCAACCGGCTCATCAGACCAGTGAATTGCCTCAAGCAGACGCTGACGGGCCGCGTCTAACTTAGTCTGATCATTAGCATGAATCGTCAGCAACGGCGTTCCAGCGGTACACTCATCTCCCACTTTGGCATGAAGCACAATCCCTACGCTAGGATCGATGATGTCACTTTTTTGTAACCGTCCTCCGCCGAGTTGGACTCCCGTTTTGCCCACTTCCGCCGCGTCGATAGCCGAAATATAGCCGGAGTTGGGGGCGTTGACTGTCTCGACAAGCGGGGCTTGAGGCAGGGTGTCTGGGTTTTCAAGCTGACTCTGGTCTCCCCCTTGGGCTACAATCCACTCGACAAACTTGTTCCAAGCTTGTCCACCGTCTAGTGAGGTGGCGAGCATCGTTTTGGCTTCCTCAAGGGTGGCCGCTTTGTCGGCGAGTTGTAACATTTTGCCACCAATGGTCAAACAATGCTCTCGTAGGTCAGTTGGGCCACCGCCATGCAGAGTCTCAATCGCCTCTTTAACCTCTAGGGCGTTGCCAATGGTGTTGCCCAACGGCTGATTCATGTCCGACAAAACCGCAGCCACGCGTCTCCCTACACCCTGACCAATATCAACCATGAGGGTTGCCAACGCTTCGGCTTCGGCTTCGGTCTGCATAAATGCACCCCGTCCGACTTTTACATCCAACACGATAGCATCCGCACCCGCGGCGATTTTTTTGCTCATAATACTTCCGGCAATCAGGGGCAAACTGGTCACGGTGGCGGTGACATCTCGTAAGGCGTAAAATTTGCCATCGGCAGGAGCTAAATCAGCACTTTGTCCAGAGACAACAACGCCATGTTGAGCCAGAGTCTGCAAAAACTGCTCGGTGCTTAAGCTAGGGTTAAAGCCTCGAATACTCTCTAACTTGTCAACCGTTCCACCCGAGAAACCTAGCCCTCGTCCGCTCATCTTGCCGACGGGCAAACCATGATAGGCTACTAGCGGGGCCACGATAAGCGTGGTTTTGTCGCCCACTCCACCAGTTGAATGTTTGTCCACTACAAACGGGGCAATATCATGCAGGTCGAGCATGTCGCCCGAATGGGCCATGTGGAGGGTGTAATGGGTCGCCTCGGTGGGGGTCATGCCATTCAACAAAACGGCCATACACCACGCGCTGGCTTGATAATCAGGGATGGTTTCTTGGGCGTAACCATCAACAAAAAACTTAATTTCATCACTGCTTAATTCTTGCTTGTCTCGCTTCTTTGCGATAATTTCTACTGCGAACATATTTTGTTTGGGGCAAGGGGATGGGAAGTAGGGAAGCAGTAGGGAGCCAGCACAAATGGCTCAACCTTACTCACTTACGTCCTACTCTCTATCTCCTTCCCTTTTCCATTGAATTATGATTTTTCCGTCTAGTTCTTAAGGAATGTGTATCAATTAACTTGCGTGTTTTGAATCAGACGTTACAATGTAACCGTTCAGCCCCCTCGTTCCCAAACCTATGTTTGGGTGTTGTCTCCGCCCTGCCTAGCCCCTACAATTGCCAAACGCGCAAGTTATTAAAATCCTGTTCCTAAACGAACTTAAGGACCAACATATAGGTACATCAAAGATGAACCGGGATGATAGTGAATCATCTGTTTGAGGGATTCAAGCGGGTCATTGGGTTGGGCGGCACTAGCGGCAAAGGCTTCCCATATACTCGTCTCTTCATTATATTCGATAATACGAGGCTCGCCTTCAATCCCGCCAACTTCTGCGGCACGGTCAATTACTTCGGGCAGGTAGCCGAGTTCGTCAACAAAGCCCATCTTTTGGGCCTGTTTGCCAGTGCATACTCGCCCATCAGCCAACTGCCGAACCGTGGCTTCCTCCATGCCTCGCCCCTCGGCCACAATATTGACGAAGCCATCGTAAGCCTCATCAATAATATCTTGCCATAAGGCACGGTCTTCCTCGTTAAAACTTCGGAACGGGTTGCCCGTATCCTTGAACTTGCCACTTTTAACGGTGATGGTTTTGACTCCAAACTCCTCACCAAACTCCTCTAGGTTTAGAAACTGGCTGATAACGCCGATGGAGCAGGTCAGGGTATGGGGACTGACCCAAATCTCTTGAGTTGGAGCCGAGACGTAGTAGCCGCCTGACGCGGCCAAACTCCCCATAGCGGCGATGACGGGTTTGTTCATAATCATCAACTGCCGATATATTTCGTCGGAAGCATACACACTGCCGCCCGGACTATCAACATATAAAATGATCGCTTTCACATCCTCATTTTCATCTGCATCTTGCAGATACTTGATAATGGTCTGGCTATAGGCCATGCCATTTACCCCACCAAACGGATTCGGCGGTGGTGCTTCACCCGAAACAATCACCCCTTCGACCCGCACAATGGCGATGGCATCTCCAAAAGCCAAGGTGGAACTATCTGCCCCGATATTGTCTAAAAACCACATGGTTAAGCCGAACAAACCAGCACAAACTAACATACTACCTACAGTAAGTCCTGCAATAATAATTAACCAACTTTTTCTACTCATGCAACATACGCTCCTTATTTAGATTGAACACAAATTCGGGCATGGTTCATTATCCGTTGAGTTTGCTTTACAAATAAAACCATTGTACATCGTCAAGAAATTTGGGTAGTGGCGCAGATGTAGTGAGAGGAGTGCAAAGCTTGCTTTGCATGCAAGGCAAGCCTTGCACTCCGGATTTTCCTTGTTCCCAAACTGGGTTTGGGAACACAATTGCTCAAGCAAACTCTGTTTACGACTTGCAACATGCCAGAAACAGCGTTTATCTGGCATATACGTTCCCAATCTCCAGATTGGGAACGAGGTAATCTCCTACGAGGTGGTGTGCCCGAATGGGTATCGTAGGTGTTGGCCGAAACGAAGACCATAGCCTATAAATCTTTACAGTAGCATTATAGCACAATAGTTAATAATTTGACTCTTTTGAAATTTGAAATAAATCTACTCTTCGCGGTTAACGGAAGAGTCTTTGATTGGCGGCACTAGTTCATCGACAAAATCGGTCTCTAACCCAGCGATAAAGTGAGCCATCAGCCGCCCGACTCGCTCTACATCTTTATGATGCACCACCTCAATTGGAGTGTGCATGTAACGACTGGGGATCGAAATTAAGACCGTGGGAATCCCCTCGCGGCTGACCTCAATGGCATGGGCATCACATCCTAAGTTGGTAGTGAGTAGTTCGGTTTGATATTTCATCTCCAACTCTTCACAACTCTTGAGCAGTCGTTTTCGTACCACCGGATGGTTGCTCGGCCCAAGGGCTATGGCTGGCCCACTGTTGATTTTGATATCGAATTCCGGCACATCGGCAAAGGTGACATCAATCACCAAGGCCACATCGGGATGAATGGTATAGGCTTGGGTAGCCGCGCCAGTGTAACTTCCCTTCTCTTCGTCCGCGGTGGCAACGGCGTACACATCCCACTGATGCGCGATTTTGTTGAGTTGTTGCAGGCATATTAGCACAGCCGCAATTGAGGAGCGGTTATCCATCGCTTTCGCGCTTAACAGCCCATTCAATAGCTCCACAGGTTGGCAGGCGAATGAAACGAGGTCGCCCACCTGTATCAACTCTGCTGCCTCGCTCGGAGACAGCCCCACATCAATCACCATGTCGGTATGATTAACATTGCTTCGACTACCTTGCAACAGGTGGGGCGGGATCGAGCCGATGATGCCGGGCAAATCTCGTTGGGCATGGACTGTGACCTCTTGGGCCATCAAGACGCGGTCATCTAACCCGCCGACCTCGCCAAATCGGACAAATCCCTGCTCGATTTTGGTCACAATCGCCCCCACTTCGTCCAGATGGGCGGCCAGCATGATTTTGCGCCGAGGTGAGTGGCGTTGTTGACCTTTTTTTAGACCAATGACGCTTCCCATGCGGTCTTTTTCGATTTGGTCAACATAAGGAGCCATTTCGGTACTAATAACAGTGTGGATGTTGTTGTCGTTGCCATATCCGCTAACCCCAACGGCTTGAGACAATCGCTTAAGCAACGTAATCGTCGGATTGGTTGAATTATTATTCATTGGTTACCTTTTTAGTGAAACGTAAAGCGTGAGGCTTCACATATTCACGTTTCACGTTTCACATATTCACGTTTCACGTTTCACATATTCACGTTTCACGCTGGATATAAATAGAATAAACTGTTAAAGATAGAATTGCAAATCAATTAACAGGACGTTTCAAGTCATTTTGCCCTTCCATCCTTGCAGGCTACCTCATTATTATGTAAAATAGAGGGGATACAAGTCAGCATGCAGGCATCTTTACCTGTTCCAAGATGTAGACAAGGGAATCTGTGCTTCCATAGGGGAGTTCCAAGAAAATAAATCTCCCCCGATCAAGGGAGGGTCGGCTTCTAGCCGACATGTTGGCTGGAAGCCAACTCTCCGTTTGGGAGGTTTGGCTATCAACTTAACGTGCGACAGATAATATCGTAGCACAGTCTTTAGACTGTGCCGCACAGGCTGAAGCATGTGCTACATGTCTCGGCTTACGTTGATAGCCGGAGGTTTTAAAACTTGAAACTGTCTAAGGGTAAATCACCCCTCAAATTTGATTAGGACAAACTTAGTACCCGACAGAAAATGTAGTCTGAACTAATTAGCACAGAGTTTCACAGAGGAACACAGAGTTTCACAGAGAAAAAGCGAGTTATTCTTTCCTCTGTGAAGCTCTGTGTCCCTCTGTGTCCTCTGTGTTACTGTTTTAACTTTCTCGAAACCAGTTTGTCGGGTAGCAAGTAGGACAAATAACTATGAGCTTAACAATTAACGATGTTCGGGCCAAAATGCCAAACTATAATAATTATAAAGAAAAAAAACGTCGCGGGAACATCGTCGGCATCGCCATTCATCATTCGGAGACGATAAATCGGGCTACGGGCGCGCCGGTGGGTAATGCCAAGAATCTGTTTGCCTACCAAACCAAGGTGCAAGGGTTGGCGCATGGTGGCTATAACTACGTCATCACCCACAGAGGTAAGGTTGAATACGCCTTAGACGAAAATATTCCGGCCTTACATGCCGGTTTTCAAGACCCAAGCGATACGCTCGGTTTGGAGTATGGAGAGTATTGGAACAACCATTATTTGGCAATCTGTTTGGTGGGCTGGTTTAGCAATGGCCGCGCCTATCGTGATACGGAGGGGTATACTCATGTTGTGCCTGACGATTACACCACCCCCAACGATACCCAACTGAGCGCATTGGTTGGGCTTGTCGAGAAGCTACAAAAGCAGTACGACATTCCAGTTGAGAATGTACGCGGTCATCGTGAGTTAGCCGGATGTCAGACGATTTGCCCGGGCTTGAATGTTGATCCGGCCCAAATTCGTCAACAACTTCAAAAACCAACTCCGGCTGTTGACGAGGTAGTCTCACCGCCCGACCCAATCGACATCGAGCCGCAACCGGGTGAGCATGTGGTGATTTTGCCTGATACAGATCGCTACTTTAACGCCCTGATGGTCTATATTTGGAAATTTAAGCCTGATGTGAGTTTCGCCATCAACGAGGCGATGGGACGCTGGAAATATGTGACTATCGTCGGAGATGAGACAGTGGTCAACGAGAGTCAAATCGCCCGTCTTCGTCAATCGGGCACAGTGTGGGTACAACGAATCTCTGGCGATTCGTTAACTACTCGCAAAATTTCCGAAACACTAGCCAGTGAATCACGCCCCTTTTTACGACTTGATGAACTACCCGCCGTCTCCGAGGCCCCCACCAAGTATAAGAATGAAGATGAAGATGAGGATGAAGAGGTCAGCTACACCGTCCAACCCGGCGATACCCTGTCAGCCATTGCCAAGCAGTTTTATGGACAAGGCTCGGCATGGCGAGTAATTTATGAAGCAAATCGGAATTTGATTAACGGCTCCGTTCAAGTCTCACCCGGGCAGGTGTTACAGATTCCGCCGAATCATTAAACGTGACACTCCTCACCAGCAATGGCAAAACGAAAATCTCAGTTATTAGAAATTTTATACGCCAGTAGTTTGGTTTCTAAAATTCAGCGCAGTTCTGCCCGCATGTCTGAGCGAGGGTTAGCGACGGAACTGCGTTATCCTTTTTTGGCTATTGTTGGTCAAACCGAGATGAAGATGTCCTTGATTTTGGCTTTGATTAACCGAGCCATTGGTGGGGTGTTGTTGGTTGGAGCGCGTGGCACCGCGAAAACAACGGCGGTTCGGGGTCTGCTCGACTTGATGCCAGTGGTCGAGCGTAGCATCTGCGAATATGGTTGTGAGCCGGACGATATTTACACGCACGGCATGGATGGCGTTTGTAGCGAATGTGCCACCAAAATTGGCATGGGCGACCCGATTACTGAGCCGCAACCGATGCGCTTGGTCGAGTTGCCCTTAAACACGCGAATCGAAGATGTGGTCGGTGGGATTAATGAGCGGGTGGCGTTGGAACAGAAACGAATTCTGCTAGACCGTGGAGTATTATCCTACGCTGACAATAATGTGATGTATATTGATGAGGTTAATTTGCTTGATGATACGATTATCGACGCTATTTTGGATGCCGCGGCCCAAGGACAGTTTACGGTTCGACGTGGCCCCATGGTTTCGACCTATCGCTCTCGATTGACCTTGGTTGGCTCGATGAATCCTGAAGAGGGTAGCCTGCGCCCCCAAATACAAGACCGTTTTGGGTTGCGGGTGTTGGTGCGAGGGGTGAAATCGCCTACTGAACGGCTGGAAATCTATCGCCGAGCCACCTCGTATCAACGCAGGCCATACCTGTTTGTGCAGGATTGGTACGGCGAAACCTATGCCTCTGCCGCCGAGATTACCGAAGCGCGCAAACGTCTCCCCAAAGTCACCCTCAGCCCAGAAACGGAGCGGGTGGGCCTCAGTTGGATTGAAGCACTAGAGATTGAGAGCCATCGGGCTGAGATGACGCTGTTTGAAGCCGGACGAGCCTACACCGCCGCCGATGACCGAACTCAGGTGACACTCGATGATTTACGGGCTATCGCTCCACTGGCTCTGCGTCAACGTCATGCCAAATTTGTAACCGACTATTTTGCCAAACAAGACAAGGAAGAGGCTAAAATTAAAGAGGTTATTGCGGACAAGACAGTTGATTCTAGCGAGAAGGCTGACTTATCCGATTAAAAGATTCGTAGTAGGTACTTTAGTGCCTTTAAAGGCGATAAATCACCTACTACAAACCTTAAGTTTAATGCTCCAACATCACCCTGATGAACAAATCACCATCCGCGCTCGATTGGCGCATTTTACTCTTTAATGCTCTGGTCATATTTTGCACTAGTTGTATGTTCGTGACGACCTTGCTTTGGGTCAGAGGCCCACGTTTTGCCAGCCTAGCTTCTACTTCTACTTCTACTCCTACGCCTCCTCCCCTCAGCACGAAGACTCCGGGGCCGACCTTCACCTCGACCCCGTGGTTTCATACCGCCACCCCTACCGTCACACCTGGTGTGCCGACTCCGACTAGTACCTCGGTCATTCAAGGTGAGCAAGTTTTATCCAATCAATCGAAGCCGGATCGCGCCGCCGAGCATCAAGCTAACTTGGATCACTTTTCGAGCATACTCGGTCAACAGGCGTTGTCGGCCAATCGAATTGGTCGAGGCAACTTCGCAAAATCCTCTCGATTGGTGTTGGCCCACTATTTTGCATGGTTTAGTGGCACGGGCTGGAACGATTGCAACATGAGCGCAGGAGACAAGCCCCTTCAGCCTTACGATTCGAGTGACCCGATGGTCATAGCTCGCCATATCGGTCAAGCGCGGCAAATCGGCTTGAATGGCTTCACCGTCCATTGGTTTGTGCCGGGCGGCCCGACTGATCGTAACTTTGCCGAACTGCTCAATCAGTCTCAAAATCAACCGTTTTACTCGACGATTGTCTTCTCTCGTCACATCTATCATGGCGGTAACATCAGTCAACATAGTGTGGCCGAGGCGTTGCGCCACATCATCGAGCGTCACAGTGACCATGTCAATTTTTTGCGTTTTGCTGGCAAACCGGTTATTTTCTTTACCGATATTCACCGAGTGCCGACCCGAGCCGGTCAGTCGTCGCAACAGTTCTGGAGCGAGGTGCGTCAGCAGGTAGACCCGCAGAGGCAAACCATGTGGATTGCTGAGGGGCTAGATTTCTCCTATCTGAGCGAGTTTGATGGGCAGTATGTCTTCAAAATTACCCATACCACCTCGGTGAACGATTATCGCAAAAATGGATCATGGGCCAAGCGAGTTCGTCAGGCCGGAGATTCAAAACTGTGGGCGGCCACCATCAGCCCGGGTTGGGATGATTTGAATGCAGGTTGTAAATCTGATGTACGCGAACCTGCGCCGCCCCATCGAGTTGACCGGGCCGATGGAGCCTATTTTCGAGCTACCTTTGATGCTGCGCTACAGGGTAATCCTGATTGGTTGATTGTGGGCAGTTTTAATGAATGGGTCGAGGGGAGTTACATTGAGCCGAGTCTGCTGTACGGGGGTCGGTACATGAGACTGACCAAGGAGTTGGTGCGACGTTTCAAGACAGGTCGGTAAGGAATGAGCATTAATTAACATGTGCATTTGCGTCGGGGATTATGGTAGGGGCGACCCGTAGGGGGGCGGTCTGATTTTGGAACGTACATCCATGTTCTCTCCGCCCCCTACGGGTCGCCCGTCATTCCGTAGATTCAGGGCTAGGCAAGGCGGTGTAGCGTTGGTTTGAAATCAGAACTCCAATCCGCCTTGCCTAGCCCCTACGATGGCCAAACGCGCAACTTATTTAATCCCGATTCCTTACTTTGCTTGCAAGGTTACTGCATCAACTGCCGAATCCGGGTGAATATCTTGAAGGCTGTTTCTCGCAAAAAACCGGTTACACGGTTTGGTTTTACGCCAAATAAGCGCACTTTCATGGCCTGACTGAAACCGTATATCTTACGCCAACCAAGGGTCAGCACAACCGTCACCCGACCGACCAATCGCCATTTGACTGTGTCGATGTTGATTTCCCGTCCATCCCGCTGAATGGCAATGACTCGGCCCAACAGTTGATCAGATTGGATTGGGGCATCAAAATAGGTCAAATTATCGCCTTTAGTGACCAGCACCGTTCCTCCAGCCTGATGCGTAATGTAGATAATGCGATGAATGGTCAAATGGTTTTGGCGATGAAAAACCACCACTTCGCCTCGACGCAGGTCGGTTATGCCATGCTGAATCAGTGCTTGGTCGCCGGGTCGGAACCAAGGGCGCATGCTCTCGCCAGAAATAGGGAATTGGTTTTGCTGCTGAGTTTCATCCCACACCTCCAGCATGGCCTTTAATATTTTTGATGAGGGTTGGTTTTGATTATCCATAGCCTAATTGTATCCGATTCGGGTGATTCAGGCGATTCAAATCGTTATGTTCAGAATGACATGGTTATCAGTCAATATGGCAACCCAAACAATTTAGTAATTCAATACGACATCATCTCGTTCCCAAACTAAGTTTAGAAACGAGATGGTATCACAGGAGAAAAATTATGACAATGACAATTGAAGAGATTATTAGTGCCTTTGAAACTGGAGGCAAAGTGTACCAACGGGAGGCCTTGGACGCTGCGCTCGCGCAACGAGAGGCGATTATCCCGGAGTTGGTCAAAATTATAGAGGGTGCTAAGGCAGCCCCCGATATTTATATAGAAAATTTGGATAATATGGCCCTTACTTACGCGGTGATGTTGGTTGGGCATCTTAATGTTACAGAGTCTCATCAAGCTATGTGTGAATTGCTCAGTATACCGCAAGATGCTAATAATATAGTTGATGGGCTATTAGAGGATATAATTACCTCAGATGTAGAGCATATTTTATATCGTACTTGTGATGGCTCGGTTGAGTTGATTAAGCAACTGATTGCCAATCCAGAAGCGTATGAATATTGCCGTGGCGCG
>JAUCGB010000092.1 GCA_030377895.1 Anaerolineales bacterium HSG24 | reverse complement strand
ATCTGATTCAAGTGGAGCGATTTGAGGATGTAATCAACAGTTCATTAGATGAGTGGATATATATGTTGAAGAATGAAGAGGTACGAGATGATTTCACCTCACGGAACATAGATCGGGCGCGTGAGAAGTTATCGGTGATGCAGATGAGTGAGGAAGCGCGTCGGAACTATGAGCGATATTTGATGGAGTTGGCCAGTGAACGGGATGTGATGAAGACAGCCCATCGGAAAGGTAGAGCCGAGGGTATTAAAGAGGGCGAGAAGAAGGGCCGAGCCGCGGGTATTAAAGAAGGTGAGAAGAAGGGCAGAGCCGAGGGTATTAGAGAAACAGCCCGCAACATGTTGCAGATGGGTTTCAACTTGGATCAGATATCCCAAGTCACTGGTCTATCTCGGTCAGAAATAGAGCAACTAAATGACAACTGACCATCTCGGTACAAGACATCAGCAAGATGTACCCCATGTATGCCAATCCCCAAGACCGTTTGCCAATATAATTTAACAGGAGGTCACAACATGCACAAACCAAATCAGGTCATCCGTTTTGATTGGGCCATCAAACATATTTTGCGAGATAAGGCCAACTTTGATATTTTGGAAGGTTTCCTGAGTGCAGTCTTACAGGAGGATGTACAGGTCATCCAGATATTGGAAAGTGAGTCTGACCGAGATATGGGACACCTGAAATACAACCGAGTCGATATCTTGGTGCAAGATAGTGAAGGTCGTAATGTTGTCATAGAAGTACAGAATAACCATGAGAGTGATTATTTGTACCGCATATTGTTTGGTACCTCAAAGGTGATTATTGACACATTGCAGATAGGCAAACCTTACAGCGAGATAGTGAAGGTAATTTCGATTAGCATCCTCTATTTCAACTTGGGTATTGGAGATGATTATGTCTACTATGGTTCAACCCAATTTGTGGGATTACATACAAAAGAACCATTGCAGTTACGCCAACGAGATACAGATGAGGATGGTAAGTTCTATCTACGGACAGTCAATATAGAACGAGAAGTATTTCCTGAATATTATCTGATCCAAGTGGAGCGATTTGAGGATGTAATCAACAGTTCATTAGATGAGTGGATATATATGTTGAAGAATGAAGAGGTACGAGATGATTTCACCTCACGGAACATAGATCGGGCGCGTGAGAAATTATCGGTGATGCAGATGAGTGAGGAAGCGCGTCGGAACTATGAGCGATATTTGATGGAGTTGGCCAGTGAACGGGATGTGATGAAGACCGCCCATCGGAAAGGTAGAGCCGAGGGTATTAAAGAAGGTGAGAAGAGGGGTCGTGCCGAGGGTGTTAAGAAGGGTCGTGCCGAGGGTATTAGAGAAACAGCCCGCAATATGTTGCAGATGGGTTTCAGCTTGGATCAGATATCCCAAGCCACTGGCCTATCTCGGCCAGAAATAGAGTAACTAAATGACAACTGACCATCTCGGTACAAAATATCAGCAAGATGTACCCCATGTATGCCAATCCCCAAGACCGTTTGCCAATATAATTTAACAGGAGGTCACAACATGCACAAACCAAATCAAGTCATCCGTTTTGATTGGGCCATCAAACATATTTTGCGAGATAAGACCAACTTTGATATTTTGGAAGGTTTCCTGAGTGCGGTCTTACAGGAAGATGTACAGGTCATCCTCCATTTCGTTCCGCTCAGAGCGACATGGTCATCAGTCAACATGGCAACACTCCCCCGAATCTTAAGGCGGATGAGGCGCAGTCCCTTTCTCCATCAACCGAGTCACTCCCAACAGTGGGCGACCACTGCGCTCGTAAAACGCATCTTCAATGTTCTCCTCCAAATTTATGGTGCTGTACAAGGTTTTGAACTCACCGCTTCGGTCAAAGATGATTTCGTCGGGAGCGCGCCACAAGTAGAGCGTGTCGGACTGGTCGATAAATTGATGCATGCGTCCCGTCAATTCAGCGTCACTCTGCCAACTGTAGCCGAATAGCTCCACCGGAGCGACCTGACCGCCTGTCAAGTAGATAATCGGCGCGGCCAAGCCCCAATCCATCGCCGCCACC
The DNA here is from genome assembly GCA_030377895.1 of Anaerolineales bacterium HSG24. Lineage (GTDB taxonomy): Bacteria > Chloroflexota > Anaerolineae > 4572-78 > J111 > JAUCGB01. Next base: position 12,221 of record JAUCGB010000092.1, on the reverse strand, counting down.
GGCAGACGACCTCGCTCGGCCAGCCAGTCGCTCAAATCGTAAATCGCGTCAGAATGGGTACTCAATCCGCCCGATTCGGTCAGAGCGCGGTGATAACTGACCGTGCCAATCAGATTGGTTAAAATCAGCATGGTCAGCCCCAAACTCAGCATGGCTTGCCGAGTAAAGTTCGATAGCCAGTCCGCGTAAACCTGATAACAAAACCAGCCCCCCAACGCCAGCGCAATCGCCCCCCAAGGCATGAGAATGGCAAAATGTGTAACCCACAAGGCTGACACTGTGCCGATGCTGGCTAAAATTACTAGCCCGATGACGGCAAAGGGAAAGAGGGCGGTTAGCATGGCTGAATGTAAGGGAGACCGCCCGATGACAGTGCCAAGCAGCACCATAATCAACATCAAGCCAAACAGAATTGGCGGCAGTGGGTTGCTGATAATATCGCCCAAATACCACAGGTGCGACCCACTCAGTAGTACTTGATATTGGTACAATCGTTGCCCTAAATTGTGGGTAAAATCCATATTATCTACCCCATAGTAGGAGGTCGAGGCGTTTTGGGTGATGGCTAGATACGTACCATTGGTTTGCAGGTTGTAGATGATGAGGGGGAGCGCACCCATCACAAAGGCAACAATAGAGAGGGGAACTTCCCATTTTAGTACTGATATTCTGCCTGCGGGAGGCAAAATCAGATCAAGCCAAGCCTGTTTGAGGACGAAGGTATAGTAGAGCAGATAGAGTAAGAACAGCATGCCCAAGGCGGCGATAAGCCACAAAAATAGGAACTTGGCGTACAGTCCCAGTCCAAATAGAAACGAGCCAGCCACCGCCCAGCGATAGCCTCCCTCATGCCCGCGTCGCACCCAACAGTAGGTGGCGAAGATGCCGATAGTGGCGGTCATGCTGGTTACAAAAACGCCTTGCCGATTCCAGAAGATGAAAGTCGGATCGACTGCCAATAGGAGAACGGAGATGAGTCCGACCTGTCTAGCGCGGCTCAAGTAGCTGACCAGCAGATAGGTGGCGATGATAGTCAGCAGGCCAACCAGCACCGACATGAGACGTAGGGCCGTCGGGGTTGAACCGAATATTATGATGAAGGGCAGGGCGGCGTAACTGTTCAACGCCCCGATATAATCTTGGGTCATAAAGGGAATAATCTGCCCACCGATGGACAGGCCATGCCCCCGAAAACTGCTCACAGGTTGGCCGGTGAGCAATTGCACAATTGGCACGGCCTCAAACGCCTCGTCATAATGGAGACCGGGCAGGTCGAGTTGGTAAAGGCTTAGGCCGAGGTAGAGCAGGATGATGGCAATTAATGATAGAGATGAATTTTTCAACACGGTTACAGACGTTACAGACTGGGAGCGCAGGCTTGTATCCTGATGGGAATAGGCTTCCAGCGCGGCAGGCTAGAAGTCTGCGCTCCTAGAATATTACTCCTCACCCAACAGTGAGAGGTTGCCGATGCGAGCTTGATACAGCCAGCCGGAGGCGTAGACTCGAATCGATTTGATGTAGATCGGTTTCTCGCGCCCCAGAATTGTCAGCAAATTCTCCGATTCGTAGGGATACCAGATAAATCGAGCGATGCGCTCTGTCGATTTGCTAGGGTGACTAGTCAGCACATAGTTATCGGGGGGTATGCTGTAGTAAAAGCCATGAAACCAGTTCCGGTCGGTGCCTTCGGCATCTTTGTAGGCAATGGCTAACATAATCGGGAACTCTGTGCCTTGATATCCGCCCCCTTCGAGCGACTGGTTAATCAACTGCACATCGGCTAACAGTTTGAGCGAGCGGAAATCCCGCACATCTTTGTTGACCTCTTTCACAATGCCGATTTCGCTATGAGTGTTATCTCGCCCCGTACCCTTAAACTCAATCATGGTCTGATTTTTAACCTCAATCGGCTCGATGGTGATGTTGACCCCTTCCGATTCGTCATGCTGATAAATCTGCCATGTGTCGGTATAGGTTGGGCCGAAACTGCTCTCGCCTAACAGATTTTGGGCCGCCGGAAGTGGGGGGGAGGCATGACCATCGTCGCCAACTACCACCCGACTGCCCCGATTCAAGGTCAGCACCTCGTCGCCAATAATGTTGGCTTGCCCCAAACGAGTAATAATTTGCGTCTCGTCGTCTTTAACCTCCACCGAAAAACTACCTTGGTCAAAACTAACTTGGGTATGTGGGGTTGAAGCATCAACGTTCAATGTCTCTCGCCCTCGGGTCGTCGTCACCCGAATCCGACCCTCATGCAGATGAATCTGAATTTGAATCGGCAGACTGCTTAGGAAAAAACGGGGCTGTTGCATCTCAATTAGGGTGATGGTGGTGTTGCCATACATGGTCAAACTGCTATCATCGCCAAAGGCCAAAATCGCCTGCGAGGTGTCGTCGGTGGTGATGGTCGTCCCCTCTTGGATGATACTGCTCTCCCCATCGAGGACGAAGGTGCTATTGTCGGAGCCTACTTCCTCCAACAGAACGATGTCCCGCACGGAGGTGAGGTCGCTATTAAAGGGTTCAGTCCCATAAAAAAGATACCAGTAGATACTGATGGTCATTGAACAAGAAATAGCCCAAAACATAATAAACGCGCCAAATATAATAATCCAGGCAGTGCGTTCAGGATTTTTTCGCATGTAATTACCTATTTCGGTGTAATAGTGATTTGACCAATAATTTGCCCGTCGCCTAGATTCTCAAACTGGTCGAGGTCAGGTTGATGATACATGCCTGCTCGGAGTTGATAGTTACCCGGTGGTAGATTGGGCTGTAGGGCCAGTTGATGCTCGTCTCGTATTATTTCGCCGAGTTGCCAGTAGTGGCTTGGGTAGATGATTCCACCGGGCAGATAGTCATGCTGGGTCACGCCGTTTCCGGCCTCATCAAGCAGATGAACGTAGCTACTGTAGTCGATGGTCAATGGCTGTATCGCTTGCCAATGGAGGGTGACAATCAACTGCTTCGTACCATCTTTATCATTTTTATCATCTTTATCATCTTTACCATCTATGGTTTGCTCAAATCGGGTGTCATAGCCAACTAGTTTCATAGTTTCGGCCAAGTTAATTTCAGTCGGATGGTCGGGCGAATTGAGGTAGGGTCTGGCTCGAAACAGCGTCCCCGTGGGCATGAGGGAGGCTTTTAGGCGCAGACCATCCATCGGTTTGATGAGGTAGACCGGACGTTCAGAGCGCAGGGCTTGGTCGAGCAGTCGTCCCACGTTGGCGTAGGCCGGATCGGTGATAATTAGGGGAAACAGCCCAATTAAGTCGGGGCGTTGTTGGTCAACATATTGATAGTACCACATGGGCATGATGTCGTTTCGGTCATTACTGAGCAAAATTGCCCCCTGTGGCAACGGCTCGGCTAGAATTTTTTGCCAACCATCACGCGCATGGGTGTTGTCTGCTTGGCTGATTGAATCGAACTGGCTAATCATGGTCAACATCGGCCAGATCAAAAACGGAATCAGAAACATGATCAAAAGCAGTTGATAGGCCCGCTCTTGTAACTTGCTATCGAGGCTCTGCATGTAGCTGTTGGTTTCTGGTTCAGCCCGATTCCGAATGACGAGGGCGGCCAAGCCATGTCCGACACTCAAACTGCCTAGCCCCAACCATAAACAGACAAAAAACCAAACTGGAATAAACAGGACATATACATCGCCAATAAAGTAGATGAGGTTGAAGGTCAACAGAGCGAGCAGACTCAGGCTGGTGAGAGCCAATAACGGCCACTGTCGCCGCTGAATCAGGCTCAGACCGCCGATGAGAGTCAGAGCGATGCCCTGCCAGCCAAATTGCTGTTGAAACCATGTCCAGACCAGACCGAAGCGAGCGAAACCGACCGCTTCGGGGCGTAGCTCGCCAGTAAAAACGGTTCCGGTGATGTGTTGCAAAAGGCCAGTCAAGGTGTTATCGTACAGCACCAGTTGTTGCGACTCACTAAGCGATAGTACACGGTATGGTGTACTCGGAGCGATGATCGGTAGGTATAGGTAGAGCAGAAGCGGTATGGTCGCTAAGGCGAGGCAACTGATTAGGTGGGGCAGCCGTTTTTTGATGTTCGGGACTGTCCGATAGGTTAGCACCCAGTAGCCCAGTAATCCCGGCAAGAGCAGTATCGTGGTGACATGATGCGTCAGCCCCAAGCCAAAAATCAACGCTAAGACCCTAAAGGTTTTAGAAACTTTTAGGGTCTGCGGGCTGTCGTTTGTTTGTAGGGCCAAGCCAATGATCAGGGCGATAAAGAGACTATGCAGGGTGTAGACTTCGGCGATGATGGCTTGGCTCCAGAATACGGAGTTGGTCGCCAGCATGGTCGCGGTCAGCCCCGCCGCAATCCGTTGGGCCACGAGGTCACTATCAGGATAAACTCGCCCCACAAACAGACGGGCCACCAGAAAGGTCGTCCCCACCGTCAAAGCCCCGCCCACTGCCGAGAACAGGTTCATGCGCCAAGCCACCTCACCTACTGGGAGCAGATGCGTCCACAACCAGCCCAACATGGTATAGAGCGGATAGCCAGTCGGGTGGGCGATGCCGGGCAACCAAGCCACAAACTGAAACTCGCCCGGATCAGCCAATAATACCGTCGGGGCTAAGGTGAGCAGATAGAGGGCGAGGGCCAACAAGGCTAATGTAACAGCAATCAGGAACTCTATTTTTGAATTGCGACGGGGCGTAGTTTTTATCTCTTGGCTCATAAACAAGCGAGAATTATAACATAAATTCAATGCAGGGGCGATAAATGGGGCTATAGTTAGAGCTAGGCGATTTGGCGGAGGTGAATCAGCTGTGGCTTAGGCCAGTTTTATTGCTACCTCTTGCCTTGCTACCCGACAAAGTTGATTAGGGAAGACTAAAACAGGAACACAGAGTTTCACGGAGAAGCACAGAGTGTCACAGAGTAATACAAAAGAAAAATAAATGGTTTTTTCTCTGTGAATCTCTGTGTTCCTCTGTGAAACTCTGTGTTAATTAGTTCAGATTAATTTCTGTCGGGTACTAAGCCTCTTGCTAACTTTTCTGTCGAGTACCGTAAAGTTTAATATCTATGGTTTTTATGTTACAATGTAGATTAATACTAGTAGACAAGAGATAAGGCAGTTCCAATATTTAAATTCCCCCAACGCACCCTGAACCCCTGAACCTGTCGAAAGGGACTGGCTTCGGCAAGCCAACCAATTGTGGAAGATTTATTTTTCTGGAACTGCTTAACGTTGCATGCTTCGCCAAAGCACGATTTTAATTGTTGATGACGAGGTCATTAATCATAGAATATTAAACGGATTGTTAGCAGATCATGGGTATCATTTGATTTTTGCTAGTAGTGGGCTAGAGGCGTTGACAAAAGCCAACATAATTTTGCCCGATTTAGTCCTACTTGATGTGATGATGGCCGATATGGATGGATTTGAGGTATGTCGTATTTTGCGAGATACTCCGGCTTTAGCCGAAGTACCGATTGTTATGATAACCGCTTTAGACGACCGCCAATCTCGCTTGAAAGGTATTGAAGTTGGGGCCGATGATTTTATTAGTAAACCCATAAATAAGCTGGAACTCAATTTACGGGTTAAGAGTATCGTTCGCCTTAACCGTTACCGACAACTGCAAATCGAACGAGCCAACCTAAAGCTGGCTCATCAAGAGTTAGCTAAAGCCTACGAAGAGACCTTAGCCGGATGGGCGCATGCTCTTGAGTTGCGAGATAAGGAAACCGAAGGACATTCGCAACGAGTAATGGGATTAACAGTACGGTTAGCTCGTTACATGGGGATAAAAGGTGAGGCGTTGGTTCATATCGGACGGGGAGCCTTGTTACATGACATTGGCAAAATGGCAATTCCGGATCATATTTTGTTAAAGACAAGCGATTTAACCTATACAGAACGGAAAATTATGTGTCAACACCCAGTTCATGCCTATAATATGCTCTCGAAAATCACTTACCTGCAACCCGCCCTAGACATCCCCTATTGCCATCATGAACGGTGGGATGGGGCGGGCTATCCACGCGGCTTAAAAGGTGAAGATATCCCTATCGCGGCTCGCCTTTTCGCGGTGGTGGATGTCTGGGATGCCTTAAGCTCAGACCGCCCTTATCGTCCGGCATGGCCAGCCGAGAAAATTTTGACGCATATTCAAAAAGCCTCGGGAACTCATTTTGACCCCCAAGTTGTTACGGTCTTTATTGAGTTGATGAGGCGTGAGGCGTGAGGTGCATACCGACGCTCTGCGTCGATATAGCCCTTCAGAAAAAGATTTTCAGGTGACGCTACAAGCATCACCTACGATAATTAATTGGAGGTCACGCTTGTAGCGTGACAATAACCTGAAACTCAGTACCCGACAGAAAAGTTAGCCAAAACTAATTAGCACAGAGGAACTCTGTGTTAGGAACGGGATTTTAATAACTTGTGCGTTTGCGTCGGAGATTATGGTAGGGGCTAGGCAGGGCGGTCTGATTTTGGAACGTACATCCATGTTCTCTCCGCCCCTGCCTCGCCCGTCATTCCGTGGATTCAGGGCGAGGCAAGGCGGATTGGAGTTCTGATTTCAAACCAACGCTACACCGCCTTGCCTAGCCCCTACGATTGCCAAACACGCAACTTATTTAGGACTCATTCCTACGGTTTTAACGTTTTAACTTTCTCGAAACCAGTTTGTCGGGTAGCAAGAGCAATTTTCAGAAATTTTTCTTCTCAAGGATATCAATCATGTTTGCCAAACGAATGACCAATATTCAAGAATCATTTATCCGCGAAATCCTCAAGGTTACCCAACAGCCGGACATGATCTCGTTTGCGGGTGGATTACCCAATCCTAAATTTTTTCCGGTAGAGGCTATCTCTATCGCCAGCGACAAGGTGCTTCAAGAGCATGGGTACGAAGCCCTCCAGTACAGCACCACCGACGGCTATCGCCCCTTACGAGAATATATTGCCCAACGATATGCCGATAGGTACGACCTAACCGTATCTGCTGACGAGATTCTCATCACCAACGGGTCTCAACAGGGACTTGATCTATTGGGGAAACTGTTTCTAAACCCAGCGGATAAGCTTCTACTCGAACAGCCCAGCTATTTGGGAGCGATTCAAGCCTTCTCATTTTATGAGCCACAATTTATCGCCATCCCTCTACTTGAGGATGGGCTGAATATTGAGGTACTGACCCAAGCAGTTAAGCAACATCAGCCCAAATTGAGCTACATTATCCCCAATTTTCAGAACCCGACCGGCGCGACCTATAGCCTCGAAAAGCGGCAACAAATAGCCGATTTGCTGATCCAGCATGGTGGTTTGTTGATTGAGGACAATCCGTATGGAGAACTAATATTCGAGGGCGAACCGTTGTCACCTCTCAGAACCTATTTAGGTGAACAGGGTATCATGCTCGGTACTTTCTCAAAAATCATAGCTCCTAGTTTTCGGTTAGGATGGGTCTGCGCCAACCGAAAGATTATCGCCAAACTGACTATCGCCAAACAAGCCGCAGATTTGCACACCAACTATCTGGCTCAACGCATCATTTACCAATATTTGCAAGATAACAATTTGGACGCTCATCTGGCAGTCATTAAAGAGGCCTACCAGCATCAACGTGATGTGATGCTAGGCATGATTAAACAGCATTTTCCAGCAGAGGTCAGCTACATCAAGCCGACGGGCGGCATGTTTATTTGGGCCGCCCTCCCCTCCGGCTACTCAGCCCAAGCCATGTTACAGCAGGCGATTCAGGAGAACGTGGTCTTTGTGCCGGGGCACCCCTTCTTTGTGCCGGATGGGGGCGAAAACTGCATGCGGCTTAGTTTTTCCAACACCAGCCCGGCTGATGTCGAAACTGGCATACAACGGCTCGGGGCAGTGATGACGCGGTTTTTGCAGGATGATGTAGTGTATTTTTAGCCAAAAATTATAATTTAGTGGGAGTGAATAATGGGAGTAGCGGCTATCAACTTAACGTGCGACAGATAATATCGTAACACAGTCTTTAGACTGTGCGGCACAGGCTGAAGCATGTGCTACATGTCTCGGCTTACGTTGATAGCCGGAGTAGCCTTGTTTGCTCCCACATTCAGAGACAACACCATGCAACCAGAATTTGTCGGATTACAACTGTCCGTTCTTGTTCGTAGTGACAAAAAGGACAGTAAAGACGTAGCCCTATTTTTAGAATCCATTGAATTTCAGCAATTGCTCCAAGAAAAAGTCCATGACATGATGGAGGAAACCCTCAACAAGGCTAAAATTCAATTTGATGAGATCATCATCAGCCTTGATGTTTCACCTCAAAAAGCCAAATCGATTCAACCGGACAAACCGTCCATCTTGGGTCGGCTGTTAGGGCGATAGCTACAGTCGGACAGTCGGACTATCGGCGCGCAATCATCCAACTTGCAGGCAAGTTGGATGATTGCGCGCCAAAAAGAAACCCGATTTATGAACAACAAAAAAGAGATTCATGCTTGGGCCATGTACGACTGGGGCAACTCGGCCTTTGCCGCTACTGTTGCCACCGCATTTTTAGGGCCGTACATCGCCGCTTTGATTGGTGCCCAACCGGACGGGGTGTTATATTTATTTGGTTTCGCAATTGAACCCGATGCCTTTTACCCGTTTTGTGTCTCCGCCTCAGTGCTGTTACAGGTGATATTCTTGCCAATTTTAGGCACTTTGGCCGACTATACCACCCTCAAAAAACGGCTCATGCTGATGTTTGCCTACGTCGGCGCGATAGCTACCATGTTCCTATTTTTTGTACAAGGGAATACGATTGTGTTTGGCGGACTACTCTTTATCATCGCCAACCTATCTTTTGGGGCGGCGCTGGTATTTTATAACGCATTTCTGCCCGAACTGGCCGGGCCGGGTGACCATGACTCCATCAGTTCCAAAGGATTCGCCTACGGTTATGTGGGCGGTGGGTTGCTATTAGGGCTGAATCTATTTCTCGTTTCAGTCATGGAGGATAAGTGGCTGGCGGCCCGAATCTCGCTGGCTAGTGCCGGATTGTGGTGGTTCACCTTCACCTTCCTTTATCCGCAACGCCACCTCAAAGAGCGTACACCCGACAAAACGTTACCAATCGGAAGCAATTATATCTCATTTGGTCTGAAAGAGTTCTGGAACACGTTGGTCGAGATGAAAAACAAGTACCCTCGCACCCTCCTCTACTTAATTGCCTATCTGGTCTATAACGACGGCATCCAAACCGTCAATATCGTCTCCACCACCTTTGTCACCCAAGAGGTTGGCTTGGGCTTAGATGTGATGTTACAGATTCTGTTGATGATTCAGTTTGTGGCTGCCATTGGGGCTATGCTATTCAACAAAGTAGCCAAATATTTGGGGGCAAAATATACGATTATCCTAAATCTCTGTATCTGGTGCGGGGTATTAGTTTATGTTTATGGCTTTTTGTATAATCCAAGCGGGGCCTGGATACTCGGTTTTATGATAGGCATGGTCTTGGGCAGTTCCCAAGCTCTAAGCCGCTCCCTTTTCTCGCAGATGATTCCTCATAACAAAGAAGGAGCTTACTTTAGCCTGTACGAAATCAGCGAGAGAGGCACTTCATGGCTCGGGCCAGTTGTGTTTGGCTTGGGAGTACAGATGACCGGCAGTGCCCGCGTCGCTATCCTTATGATTATCGGCTTTTTTATCTTTGGTATCGTAACCTTGTATTTCACCGATGTCCGGCGAGCTATTGTCGAGGCTGGAAATAAACCGCCTGCGGTGGTGTAAAACGTGAGGCGTGAGGCGTGAGGCGTGAATCGCCGAAGTCTTGTCGAGGCGGGAACGGTTCGGGGAGATATGACCGCCAATCAAAAAACCCGCGAATTGTCACTCGCAGGATGAATTTTGAGCCAAAAAGAGTTCCCTTTTCAGAGGTGACTCATTCGCGTCACCTAGATTAGCGGTCATATTCTGTACTTCCCCAACTACTCTATGCGTCCGAGGCGGACTACCAGTATGCACAAGTTAATTAATGCTCGTTCCTTACTCGTGTTTGCCAGCATTGCCTGTAGCCTGACCCTGCTCGAAATCGGGACGCGCCTATTGATGCCACCGCTGATGTTGTTTGAGAACTACGGCGACACCTACCTCTGCTCGGCCAACATGGGTTGGGTCGGACGACCTAACTATCAAGGTCAGCTAACCAGAGAGGAATACAGCCACCCGATTCAGTTCAACCAAATCGGCATGTACGACACCGACCACGCCCTCAAAAAGCCGGCCCACATTTTCCGGATTCTGTGGATTGGTGATTCCTTTGCTCAAGCCTTACAGGTTGACGAAAGCGAGACCGCCCATCAACAGCTTGAGAATCTGCTCAACGAGCAATTAGGGCATGACCAGCAACAGTTTGAGGTCATCAGTATCGGCGTGATGGGCTGGGGCACGGGGCAGGAGTTGAGCTACTATCGGGAGCAAGGACGACGCTACCAAGCCGATTTGGTGCTACTTCTCTTTTTTATGGGCAACGATGTCAATAATAATTTACCCGGCCATGCCCTAACCATCAACGGTTTTAACTGTTTTGCCCCCTATTATCCTATCTGTGATGAGACAATTAATTCGGAGGCATGGTCATACATCCCCGGCCTAGCTCCGGCTTGGGGGGAGTGTAGTTCGACCCGAAAGTGGTCGGCTGAGGGGGCGGGATTGATACAACGCAACTCCTACCTATTCGCTCGAATCGAGCCACTGTTACTAGCTTGGCAAGAGAGGCGCAGGTATGGCAAAGAGTTCGGCTTGCCCTTTGCCGCCCTATACCTGCCCGACGAAGAACCGGAGGTGCGTTACGGCTGGCAGGTCACGGAGGGACTGTTACATCAGTTTAATCATGAGGTCGAGGCGGATGGGGCTGATTTTTCCGTAGCGATTATCGGGCCGCGTGAGGTGATGTGGCTGGCCCAACTGAACGAGGAACAACGTCAATCCTTCTACCTCTCTAACCCTAGTCTTTCTAATGCTGAGATCAACTACCCCAACCAACGCCTGCGTGACTTTTTGGAAGAGCAACAGATTCCCCACCTTGATTTACAGCCTCCAATGATAACCTACATGGCCGAAACAGGGGCCAAACTCTATCTGCCCATAGATCGCCACTGGACGGCTGATGGTAATCGAGTCGCGGCTGAATTGCTGGTTGATTGGCTAATTGGCGCGGGGCTGGTTGAATCGACGGAGTGACGGCAAAATTCTACAGAATAAGAGGTAATGTTGCCACGTTGACTGATGACCATGTCACTCTGAGTAAAAATTCACAATTAAACACACCACATTCAAATGGATTCAAACCTTGGTGTGATGGATTTCATGATGCTGAACATCGGCAATAAACACACTGGCATCAACGACATACATTAGCTTGAGCCTCTTCTTCTCGCATCTCTTCAAGAGCTTCCAAGCCACTCTTATCGGAAATCCAGGCTTTGGCAAGTTTTTGTTGCAACTGTTCCATTTCAGCGACCCATTCGGCTTCGTTATACTCTGCCAAGAACGGATTAGCCATTTCAGGCTTGTACAAACTATCACGACCATTGTTATGAAATGTGAAGCGATATTGTTGGATGAAACTGAGTAGGGCTGTACGAATTAGCTCAACATCACTTGAAAACCAACCGTCTTGGATAATTCTATTCATTTCGGTAGCGATGGTGTCGGATAAGTCTAATTTAATGGTATTCATGATAACCTTTTGCCTTAGTCATCGGATGACTAAGGGGAATCTGGATAGCTTTATATTTTGATAGTGACATGATAGCACTACTCCATGAACTGTCAAGCATAGAATTAGCGGGATTTGGCTCGTTCCCAATCTCCAGATTGGGAACGTATTTGCCATAGAAACTCTGTTTCTGGCATAGAGATAGTGCTATAATGTTCAAGCATCCTTGACTGCTACTTAGTTTGGGCGATCTGGGCTATCAACTTAACGTGCGACAGATAATATCGTAGCACAGTCTTTAGACTGTGTCTGAGTACAGGACAAAAAAAGATTGAACTTGTTACAGAAGAAAAAAGGGACACGGATTAACACGGATACACACAGATAAGCCTAAAAAATCCGTGTTTATCCGCGTTTATCCGCGTTTATCCGTGTCCTAACTGTTTTGTCCGGTACTTAGAGACTGTGTACGGCACAGGCTGAAGCATGTGCTACATGTCTCGGCTTACGTTGATAGCCCCAAGTTTG
>JAUCGB010000091.1 GCA_030377895.1 Anaerolineales bacterium HSG24 | reverse complement strand
CCAAAGTAGTACACAATATATAGTAGCTCACAATTTTTTAACTACTATATATCGAACTTGATAATGAGGGTCATGAAAATGACTATGTGGAAACCTCGTTAATTGTTTCGGCTTATGTTGATAGCCGATTGGGGAACAAGTTATATTTGATGGTACAATTAAGGATATTACTATTATTGCTAATGCTTGTACCATTTGGCTTGATTCAGTGATCATTCAATAAATAATCAAAAGTTTGTCGTTTCATTCATAGCCTGACATGTTGATAAAACCAAAAGCATTTTTCGATAGAATTGACAAAATTAGCAGGATTTTTTGCCTTTAGCCTTGTTAATTCTGTCGAAAAAAAATTTATTTAGTCAGCATGTCAGGTACTGAGAGCAAAGCAGACTTTGCACGCCTTCACGCCTTCAGATTTTACGTTCCTCCCACCACCACAAAAACTGGTGATACCGTCACACCAGTTTTTGAATTATGATACAGTTTTTGATACTTCTCTCGATTCTCATCGGTGATATACTCACAGAAAAAGACAAGACTTATCTCAGATAAGCCCAACTGTTTGCCATACGTGGCGGTATCGGTCAACGCGGTGCGATAGCCTCTCTCACCAGAGAAACTTTTCACCTCCATCCCATACATCTTTTCGCCATGCTTGATGATGATATCAATCTTGCCGTTGCCAGTCGGAAATTCGGGGTGAACTCGGCTCTTGTAATCATACAAAAAACTCTTCAAATAGAGGTATAGATTAAAATGGTAGGTAGCCTCCATAATCCGACCATCGGTTTTGCGGCGGGGAGCATCCCTCAACAACCATTCTCGGTTTTGGCGCAGATAGGTCTCGTAGCGACGCATGAGATTGGTCACGTTTAGCGTATTATCGGTCACGGTGTCAGACAAATCATCAAACGGGTCATAAGTCTGACCGACATGGGGGAAAATATCATCGGCAAAGGCGTTGAACAGTCGCCGCTGCACAAACGGTGAGGGAAATTTGGCATAATACTTTTCTTCCTCCCGTTCCCAGTTAATGACCCCGTTCATGTAGAGGAAATTGGATGTTGGATTATCATATCGGAAGCGAACCTTTTTATCGGTCTTGAACAGTTCCAGCACCACCTGTTTGTACGGTTCTTGCCGCGCTTTGCTAATCAGGTTCAAGATATTGTTGTTGGGCAGAACGTAGAGCGCGGCCCCATAGACCTGATTAAACAGGGCCATGTCGATAGGCTTGCTGGTCTCTTTGTTGAACTGATCCTCGGTCAACTGCTCGCCCAACCAGCCGACTAGACCGGGTTGGCCTTGGGTCTCATGGAATACTCGGTCAATCACTTCTTGATGCACGGTTTGCCCGCTCTCCCGCTCGTACCAATGGAACATGGAGTCAACCTCCTCGAAGGTTAGGTTGGGGATGGGCAGACTGCGTTGTATGTTGAAGGGGGAGCCGCTTTTGTTCTCGATGCCTAAGACACTTCGTACCCCAATCAGGGCCAAACTGTGGAGCAAGTAGGTTTTTTGCCCCGTTGGTTGGCTAACCTCATTCTGGCGAGAGATGTAGATATGACGAAACTCAGTGGCAAATTTGTTGATATGTTCCGTCCCCATGCTGTCAAACTCATCCAAAATCAGAATGACCGGTTTGTCGAAATAGTCAGAGGTGAATAGGGTGGGTAACTGTTCCCAATCGTTGATGATTGGAAAATCACGCTTAAAGCCGATTTTTAGTTGGGTAACCAATAACTGTAGAATTTTTTCATCGGTTGAGCCTGGCCTAGCCGATTGTAGGGACAAAATAGCCACCTCGAATTCAGGTTGCTGTGCTTGAAGTTGTCTGACTACCTCTCGCATGACCCACGTTTTACCCGACTGACGCGGCCCCCACACGGTGATGTAATGACCGCTTTTTTCTGGGGTGTCACCAATGAGGCTGTTGCAAGCGCGGTCTATCAGTTCATGACGTGGCACGTAGTAATGTACATCTTTGTCAACTTCTTCATAAGAATGGAATTTTCGCATAATACTCTCCTTGAGCGATTCGGCAAGTAACCTCCGAGGAGGAAAACACACCTCGGAGGAGATACACGTTTCACGCCTCACGTTTTCACGCCTCACGTCTCACTTCACAATCAACGGTAGATAGACCGGAAGAGTTATCTTCACCCTGAGTGACGACTTGGGGCAGGGCTAGATTACCGTCGTTATCTTCGATAACGGGTTCTCATGGATAACTCCTGTTTTTGGGTGGGGTGTTTCCTCACCACCTTCTAGTTATGGGAAACATAAACAAAATAAGTCGTATTATAAATGTAAGGTTAAGGATTGTCGAATCGGGGGAAAGAGGATGTGAAACGTGAGATGTGAGTCTCCTACGGAAAGCTAAAACAGATACGCCGTTGTTATGGCACACATGTACTTTTATCCTACTTGTGCCACTAATCCCATTGAATATCGACCGATTTAACGTTACACTGGTACTATATCGCTCTTTAAAAACTTAAGATTTTCGACCTACCACTGAAAACGCAGACAAGATGCCTGCGATTCCAGTCCAATCCGTGTTACTACGGATGAATCAACCTGATATTCTGCGGACATGGAATCGGCGTTAGAACTGTTAAGAAAAAGGCTGAGAGCGGATATACTGATAGCAATTAATCAGTGTGAAACATGCATAGGTAATTATCTCTGAGAGTTCACACGAAATCGGGGTATCAACGATGGATGCAAAACAATCTGCTATTACCGTAACTCATGAAACCGTGAATCATGAAAACATAGAAACGCACTCACCAATTAACACCCTTGACCAGATATTGGCTCAAGAGCGAGCTGCGGTGATTCAACGACACGCGGCCAACACCTTTCATCAAAACGGTTGGCCTGCGTTGATGATATCGGCCTTAATCTTATTACAACTCATTGCCCTTATCCTTTCATTATCCGTGGTACATCCCAATCAGGCCGATATCGCCTCAAATTTACAGAATATCCCCTTTTTTAATCCGGTAACCTCAGCCTTCCCCGTTCAGCCCGATGTCAACACCCGACAAGTCAAGCCGGTCAACGTTAATCAGCTTGGCGACTCGTTACGTTTGGACGGATCCAGCGGAGTCAAACTGCGGGGAGCGGAAGTGACCCAAGGTACCCAAGTTTTTAACGAGCCAGAAAACCCCCGCTGTGTGCCTGACCAGACGCAGGCCGACTATATCTTTTGTAACAACTCCATCCCCCTCGTGGCCAGACGGCATACCATGCTCCGAGTCTACCTCGCTTGTGACGGACAATGCCCCTTTAACGATAGCACCGTTCGACTGAAAATCTTAAAAGATGGCCTAGAACGAGATAAACAAATTTATCATCTATCAGCCCTGAAACTGGCGCAGGTCAACGAATTGCCCTTAACTCAACTGCAACTCAGTCTCGATAACTCGATAAACTTCGAGTTCCGGCCCGCTCCGGCATGGCTGTCGGGCAATGTAACCTTTGAGATTAGCGTAACTCCCGCCACATTGCTCCCCGAAGCGCAAACAGAGCCAGAAATCCTAACCGAGTTGAACTCATCCTTCATTCCCCGTAAATCGTTGCGAATTGCCTATTTGCCGATTCAGTATCAAGGCCAAACTCCCACCGAGCTAGAAAACGTCAGCTATTGGCTAGAGCGCGTGTTTCCCGTGTCCGAGGTTGACTACTACCGTCTGCCCGTGCCAGATTTGGTGTGGGAGGGGGAGTTGAATAAAAATGCGATTTTGCAAAAACTGCTATACACCTACTGGCTATACGCTATCTACCATCCGCCGAGTGAATGGCCGGATCAGTTATTTGGCTGGTTGCCCAAAGAGGTCTACAACGGCGGCGCGTCTGACCCATACTGGTGTCTGTACTGCGCCGGGCCACACTCTAGCCGAGTGGGTTTTGGCGGTCTGCGTCCTGAACTAGACATCGGCGGGCCACGGATTTTGGTGCATGAGTTGGCGCATAATTTGGGGGCACAACATGCATGGTCGCCCACTCAAAAAGAAGACGCAGCCTGCTTTCGAGGCG
This sequence comes from Anaerolineales bacterium HSG24, assembly GCA_030377895.1. Classification (GTDB taxonomy): domain Bacteria; phylum Chloroflexota; class Anaerolineae; order 4572-78; family J111; genus JAUCGB01. The sequence goes on along the minus strand of JAUCGB010000091.1, from coordinate 10,267 downwards.
AAGGGGTTGATATTCAGGTTGACCCGGCATGGCCATACTCTGAAACCGCCTCAATTCAACAGGTTGGGGTTGACTTATACAGCAATCCGCCCATCATCTACTCGACAGCCCATTACGACATGATGGCCTACTGCGCCCAACCTTGGATCTCGCCTTACACCTATCGTACTATTTTTGACAGTCCGTTTCTGAACCCGTATACCACATTTACCTTGCCTATGTCTGACTATCAGCCACAATTGCAGACATCTGGTAGTGGGGCATTGCTGATTAGCGGGGTGGTTTATCCTGATGGGACGGTTACTGAGCCGGAGATTATTCAGATTGACGGTGATACCGCCTCTATGATGGCGATGGCTTTCAGCCCGCCGTCTGAGGGTGATTATTGTGTGCTGGTGCAGAACGAGCAGAATCAACAGATTGGGGAGCAATGTTTCGAGGTTGGCTTCATCAATTTGGAGACTGGCCTACCGACGGGCGAAGCGAGTTCATTTTTTGTCACTATTCCGAATATTTCGGCAGATCAAGCGACCCAAGTGATCGTCAAAAAGGGTGACGAACTGTTGATGCAGTTAAACGCCAGCAACAGTTCGCCCCAAATCAGCATAATTAGTCCCATCGGTGGCGAAACGTTGGACGGTCAGCAGACCATTCGCTGGCATGGCGAGGATGCTGATAACGACCAACTGTTTTATGATGTGCTGTACAGCCCCGACGCGGGGCAAAGTTGGCTTCCATTAGCGGTTCGGCTGACTGACACAGAATTTACCTTTCATACCCGCCAACTCCCACCGAGTGACCAAGGCCGTATTCGGGTGACGGTCAGCGACGGCTTCCATAATAGTATGGCCGGAACCGATGACCTGTTGAGTTTGAATCTACGCTTAGAGAATAGTATCAGTCTGCATGGGCCGATGAGCGTGAACACGGGCGACAAGTTTGAAATCAAGATTATGGCGAATGGGGTGGCTGATACCGGACTAACTCAACTCAGTTTCACCCTAAATTTTGACCCCAAAGCGTTCCAAGTCAAACGAGTGGAACTGCATCCAGAGTTGGCGATTGATAGTCAGCAAAAATTACTCAACCCGTCTGGAGAACTCATGATTAGAACAGGCCAAACTCGCCGCCCAGAGGAGCTATCTGGCGATGTGATTTTGGCGACGATTTATGTTACTGCGGTAGGGTCAACCGACGCGACTCAGGTTTACCTGACCAACTTCTCGGCCAAAACTGGCCCACACCAGCCGCTCGATGTAGGCGACATTTGGGAACTGTCGATGCAGGTTCGGTGAGCCGGAGCGTAGGCTTGGCTTGGTTAGAAAAGGGTAGTGGTGCAGATGTAGTGATCCGGAGTGCAAAGCTTGCTTTGCCTGCAAGGCAAGCCTTGCACTCCGGATTCTGCCATCACTACTTGTGCAGGACTACCGGAACGGAATTTTAATAACTTGCGCGTTTGGCAATCGCCTTCGACAAGCTCAGGCGGCGCGACGTAGCCTGAGCGTTCGACTGAGCTCACGCCGAAGTCTTGTCGAAGGCGAACTATCAGCATGCACATGTTAATTAATTCTCATTCCTAAGGCATAAACCCACCAACAAAAGAAACCCGTCGGATAATCCGGCGGGTTTCTTTTGTTGGTGGGTTTCTTTTGTTGGATTGAATTCATTCCAAATGAATTCAGTCCCAATGATCCCGAATTCAGTCCTAATGATCCCAATGATCCATGCCCTCATTACAAAGTTTGGCTACCATTCAATTTTAAGGTAGAATTACTACATTATGCCAAAACCGAGAAATAACCTAACCACAATCCTGCTCATTCGTCATGGCGAAAACGACTGGACCGAAACGCATAAATTAGCAGGACGAACAGCAGGTGTTTATCTCAACAATTATGGCAAACAGCAAGCGACCGCTTTGGGCGAAAGATTAGCGAAGGTCACATTGCACGCGATCTATGCCAGCCCCTTAGAACGCACGGTTGAGACTGCGGAAGCAATTGCCAAACATCATCAAAAACTAGAGGTGCAACTGCATCAGGGTATCATCGAGACCGATTATGGTCAGTGGACTGGTGAGCCGATTAGTAAACTGGCGAAGAAGGAATCTTGGTCAGCAGTCCAGTTTTGCCCTAGTGGAGTCAATTTTCCTGACGGTGAAACCATGTATGATATGCAAGCAAGGATGGTGCAAGAGATTAATCGGTTGGTCAAAAAGCATAGCGGTGAAACCATCGCCGTCGTTGGTCATGCAGATTTAATTAAAGGGGCTATGGCTCATTATCTTGGTGTTCATTTTGATCTGTTTCAGCGGATAGTCATTAGTACCGCTTCAATTAGCACCATAAGTTTTCATGGCGTTCTGCCTCGGGTGATGTGCGTCAACGATACTAATCACAACCCATCACATCTAAAAAAATAGGTCGTGATGAGAAAATCCGGCATGCGAGGCTTGTCTTGCATGCAAAGCGGGTAGTCCTGCACATCCTGCACATGTGATGATCACCTACCCGCAAGTTTCACCCTCGTTCCCAATCTCCAGATTGGGAACGAGGGGGTCTCACTCTTCTGCACCACTACCAAAATATAACAAGTAAGAAAAGAGGATTAATTTATGGCCGGAAAAGTATTAGATTTTCACCCCGTCACCCGAATTACAATCGGAACTGTTGGCTCACCGGGGGAACGCACTTTTTTATTGCAGGCTGAAAAATCGTTAACCAATAAAATCACCCTAAAAATTGAGAAAGAACAGGCTCGGGTTTTGGCGGCTAGTCTAATTGAGTTTCTTGATGATTTAGAAGAGAAATATCCTCAAAAACTCAACACGTACAATCGCCCGCTCAATTCTGATTTGATGTTGAGCGAACCCATGGAACCCGATTTTGCCATTGGTCAGATTGGTTTGGGGTATGATGAAGAAAACGATATGATTGTTCTTGTCGTACAAGAGATTCAGGTGGATGAAATTGACGAACCGACCACGGTTCGCTTCTGGACAACTCGAGGACAGATGAACGCCCTCAGCGAACATACGCTCGTGGTGGTCAAACAGGGTCGTCCTTTGTGCCCTTTATGTAATACACCCAAAAACCCGACAGGTCAGTTTTGTCCGCGTAGCAATGGGCACGAGAGTCTCGGTAGTACGCCTTGCCCTACTATATAATTTTATGCCAAACAACATCTTGAAAGCCCTAAAAACGGTTCGTAAACTAGGTCAAGTCAAACCTTATACGACTAACGAGGAAGCTATTCTCGCTCATTTATTAGAATGTGACATGGAACTTGAAGGGCTGATGCCTTGGAGTTCTAATTACACTTTTTTGGTTAAGTTTAGTCACGCAGAGCCGTTGTTAGGCATCTATAAACCGGGGAAAGGGGAACGCCGTTTATGGGACTTTCCTAATAATTCGCTCCATAAACGAGAGTTTTTGAGTTATCTCCTCAGCCAAGCATTGGGGTGGCCGGATATTCCGGCGACTGTGATACGCGACGGGCCGCATGGCGAAGGGTCTGTTCAACTTTTTGTTGAGGCGGAGTATGAAGCCCATTATTTTACCATGCGTGAGGATAAAACATTAGAGGATACTTTTAGGCAAATGGCCCTGTTTGATGTTATATCGAACAATGCAGACCGAAAAGCCGGACACTGCTTACAAGACAAAGCTGGTAAAATATGGGCTATTGATCATGGCCTCACGTTTCATACCGACTTTAAGCTACGGACTGTTATCCATGAGGTGTGCGATAAAGCCATCCCCACTCCCCTTTTGCAAGATTTAACGCAATTTTATGACGCTCTTGCTACTTCAAATAATTTGATACAAATTCTGCGTCAGTACATTAATCATGACGAGATTAGAGCGTTTCGTGAACGTATCAGTGATTTACTAACCGACAAGCATTACCCTCTCTTAAGCCCCTACAACGTTCCTTATCCACCAATTTAGGAACAAATAACTCTCTTCTTGAAATCCCCTAGAAATTAACATTTTTTGGTAGTAGTGATCTGGAGTGCAAAGCTTGCTTTGCATGCAAGCCTTGCACTCCAGATTTCCCCATCACTACATGTGCAGAACTACCAATTTTGGTAGTCCTGTACATGTAGTGACCACCTACCCGCAAGTTCCAAACTTGCGGGTAGGTAACTGACATATATCACTACTTCTGCACCACTACCCCCATTTTCTATGTGAGGCGTGAATATGTGAATCCTCACACCTCACGCTTTATTCGCGTTTGCGCGTTTGTCCCATTACCGCTTTACAATTGCTTATCAGCGTTTGATCCTGCGCTGGTAAAACAGTGCGCGGGTCAAGCAGGATACGGTTCTGGTCGATTCGGGCGATAATCGGCGGTGTGGTTTGACGCAGTTGCATGGCGAGTTTATCGGGTGACGGCCCGATAATCGCTAATGATTTTGTCGGTAAGCTTTGGCCCGGCAGACTGCCTCCGCCAACCGTCGAATGGCTATCCAAAACGGTCAGTGAGACATGGCTTGGCAACTCCGCCGTGTCTAACGCTACCCGCCACTGCTCAGCCCGTTGAGCAAGTTGATCAAGCGGGGCTGAAATCATCTGCCAAATCGGAATCTCGGTGATAGCTCTCTGTTCAAGATAGGCCAATAAGGTGGCGTGTAAAGCGGCTAAGGTGGTCTTATCGACCCGTAAGGCTCGGATGAGAGGATGATGCTTGATTTCGTCGATTAAGCTCCTTTTGCCCAAAATTAGCCCGACCTGTGGGCCACCGAGTAGCTTATCACCACTGGCCGTCACAATATCGACCCCGGCAGTAATACTCTCCTGAATCGTCGGCTCATGGGCCAAACCAAAGGGCGCGGTGTCAATCAAAGTGCCTGAGCCCAAATCCTCCATCAGGGGGATGCTGGTTTTTTGGCTGAGGCTGGTCAATTCGGCCAAGGTTGGTTCGGCGGTGAAACCAATAATTTGATAGTTGCTATGATGAATAGTCAACAGGAGACCAGTTTTAGTATTGACCGCGCCCTCGTAGTCCCGCAGATAGGTTCGATTGGTTGTGCCAACCTCAATCAATCGCGCCCCCGATTGAGCCATAATATCCGGCACGCGAAAACCTCCACCAATTTCGACCAACTGACTGCGGCTAATTACCACCTCATGCCCCTGAGCCAACACGGTCAGAGCCAGAATCACTGCGCCAGCATTGTTGTTGACCACTACAGCCGCCTCCGCGCCGGTAAGCCGGCATAATAAATCAGCGGCATGGAGATACCGTGAGCCACGCTTGCCCCCATCCAAATCATACTCAAGATTCGAGTAGGATGAGGCGACTTGTTGCATAGCCTGTCGGGCGCGTTCACTGAGCAAGGCGCGGCCCAAATTGGTATGTATAATCACCCCAGTCGCGTTGATGACAGGTTGCAGAGTAGAGGATACCATGCCTAACAACCGATTTGTCATGGCCTTGATGAGCGCATCAATCGTTGTGGCTTCTGCGCCCTGAGCAATTTGTTCACGGCTGATGGTCAACTCTGCCCTTGCCGCCACCGTCACCAGTTGAGGCCCATGCCGCGTAATCAAAGTTTTCACCGCAGGCTGGGTCAGCAATTTATCGACGCTAGGTAGTTTGCGAAATTCGTTGGTCATGAATCAATCCCGAGTTAAAATAAACGTTTCAATCAGTACAAACACAGAAATTAAGACCAAAAGAGTGGCCCAGTTGAGCGCTCTCATCAGTTGTAAATAGGCCATGAGCAGGCCCAACACCCCAACCCATAAGGCTTGCCGAGCCAAGCGGGTGTTGTCTTGCTCAAACCAATAAGGTTGGGCGAAACGTTGGTTCAAATAAAGAGCAACTGGAATAGTCAACCCAGCTAAAAAACCGAAAAGAAACAAGAAGCCAAACGTCATTGGTTGCCAATGAATTGAGCCAAAGCCTTGCACTAAGCATTGTTTGTTTTGGCTCAAAAAACTATCTGTTGGACATTGTTGAGTGCTAACATAAAGTAAGCCAACAAGGTTGATGAATGAGATTGTAAATCCAGCAATACCCCACCACTTTTTTTGCATACAAATAGACCTATTAGAATTGATTGTGGTGTATTGATTATACCTCATTGGCAGGGTGAGGAGTCAAATGAATCATAAATTAATTTCTAGTCAAATATTAGTAATAATAATTAGTAGTAGTAGTAGGGCCTGTGGATAATGTGGATAACTCTGAGGGGCGAAAGTTTAAACCACCATCTATAGTGGTTACTTCTTACGCGCTACCCTTTATATTGTGGAGGACAATTCTACTAAAGCTGTGGATAACTCCGGCAATATCTGTGGATAACCTGTGGATAACCTGTGGATAACTTTTTTGAATAGCTATTTGTATTCTGTCAAATCGGCTAATTCTTTATATAGGTATCGAATTACGAAACATACTATATGTAGTATTTACAGTGTGATTAGAACAAAGTTTCTACAAAATATTTAAGGTTTATCCACAGAATAGTTGAGTTATCCACAGCTTTTGATAAGTTATCCACATGTGCCGTTGAGCTTCAGTCCTAGTTATCCACAGTTATCCACAATTATTAAACAGTTATCCACAGAAAGAGGAAAAGTTTTATAAATGCCTGCCACAAAGTTGCTTGTAGTTATCCACAGTTTTTAAAGAGTTATCCACAGCCCCTTATGACTTATCCACAGGTCATCCCAATTTATCCTCATGTTATCCACAGAATATGAGGAGTTATCCACAAGTTATCCACAATGACTTGCTAAAAAGTAGAGTTATCCACAGCTTATCCTCGTTAATCAGCGACTTGTCCACAACTTATTCGCTATAATTGCTGAGTTATCCACAGGTTATCCACAGAATTATGTAACAAAAAAGCGGCTACAAAATGCAGACCGCTGGTATGATACCCCTTTGAAATGAAAGCTTTCGGTAATTGTCGGTTTAATAAAAAGTGACGTTGTGTTCGGCGTAAAGCATCTCTCGAATGGCCAACATCTCGCGGCGGAGTTTATCGTTTGTTTCGATTTTATCGGCAGTTTTTTCTAAGCCATGTTTGATGGTGGTATGGTCTCGTCCGCCCAAAGCTTGACCAATGTGCGGCAAGGAGGAATCGGTTTCTTCCCGTGCCAGATACATGACCATCTGCCGAGCGGCGGAGACATCTTTGGTGCGATTTCGGCCTAAAAGTGTTTTTTCCTCAATTCGATAGAACTTGGCTACTGCGCTTAAAACTTGGGCGACGGTTAATTCAGAACGCCGAGTGACAATATCTTTTAGGGCGATGGTGGCTAAACGCATGGTAATCTGTTGCCGAGTCATTGTGGCATGGGCCATAACCTTGGTTAATGCGCCCTCCAACTCTCGAATATTGTTCTGAGCGCGGCGGGCGACAAATTCGACCACATCATTGGGGACATCAATCCCTTGATCTTCGGCCTTAAAACGCAAAATCGCCATGCGGGTTTCGAGGTCAGGGGGCTGAATATCGGCCAGTAAGCCCCACTCAAACCGCGATAACAGCCGATCTTCTAGCGAGTGGATGGCTTTCGGAGGACGGTCACTAGAAAGCACAATATGCCCACCTGCCGAGTGAAGCGTGTTAAAAGTGTGGAATAACTCCTCTTGGGTGCTTTCCTTACCGGCGATAAACTGAATATCATCAATTAGTAAAAAGTCGGTGCTACGGTACTTTTCTCGAAACGCGTCTGTCGATTGCGAACGAATCGAATCAACCAGATCGTTGGTAAAGGTCTCTGAGGTGATATAAATGACATCTTTACCATTAGTATGCGCTACATGGGCAATTGCTTGGAGTAAATGCGTTTTACCCAAACCAACCCCACCGTACAAAAACAGGGGGTTATAATCCTTGCCCGGATTTTCGGACGCGGCTAACGAGGCCGCGTGGGCCAAGCGATTCGATGTTCCGACAACAAACTGGTTAAAGGTGTATTTGGGGTTTAATGTTACTTGAACACTGGCTGGGCTACTGATAATTTTGGGCGCTCTGGTAGTTCTTTGCGGTGTACTTGGCTGATGCAACGTTACTTCATCATACGAGGTTTCGGTTCCGACAATAAACTTAATCGCTACCTCATGGCCGAGTACATTATTAACCGCACGGCTGATATTGTTGAACAGTCTGTTTTCGAGCCAATCTTTAACAAAAGCGGTTTCGGTTCCGACAATAACTTCTTGGTTGTAATAAGAAACTAGCCATGTATTTTTTAACCAACCGTCAAAAGTAGCTTGAGCCATTTGGGTTTCAAGTTGACCCAGCACTTCATTCCATATTTCATCATTGTTCATACAATCTCTCCGAAGGGGGAGCCAATCATTTGCAAACCAGCAGCTGATTTGTTATTATATTGCGCGCCCTCAAGACAATAATTTCCTAGTTTTAACCGCGTTTAACTTCAGGCAGTTCCAATTTTGGTAGTCCTGCACAAGTAGTGATGGCAGAATCCGGAGTGCAAGGCTTGCCTTGCAGGCAAAGCGAGCTTTGCACTCCTTATCACTACCTTTGCACCACTACCCCAATTTTTAGATTATCCCAAATATCGTTGTTGACGACGCGTAGCTAGTGTCGAACGCTCAGGGGACGTTGGGAGGTTTATATTTCTGGAACTCCAGAACCTTAAGTTGGCTTTGAGACAGAACGCTAATTTTACCAAAATTATTATCCCTAAGCAACCATAGCCAAATGACATGGGATGCAGTGAAACGTGATGATAGACCAAACGATGTATCCGACAGAAATTGAAGAGATTCTAGCCAATGCCTGGCCTGCCATAATCAATCAAGTTATTGATGGTTGGCATCTCCGTTTTAGTGACGGTGTGACCGGACGAGCTAACTCGGTTTGGCCCATGCAAGCCGGTAACCCGGCTCGTTTAACGGAGAAATTAGCCCTTGTTAAACGATTTTATCACGGTTTCAATCATCCGGTGCAATATCGAATCTGCACCATCCCCCACCAACTAGAGCTTGATACCCATTTAGCAGGGTTAGGGTATGCTCAGATTAAACCGACCGACGTGCAAACCGTCAGTCTCAGCACCTTGTTGAACAAACTGACTCCCAATCCGAACTATGCATGCCAACTCGTTGAGGGGTTCAGCCCGACATGGTTTGAGAGCCATTGTCAGCTAGAAGGATATACTGGGCATGTGGTTGAGGCTCGGCGGAGCATCTTGCAACGAATTGTGCCGCGTTCCGGTTATTTTTCAATTCTGGTTGATGGTCAGCCGATAGCGGTGGGCATGACCGTGTTGGAACGGGGCTGGATTGGCTTGTTTAGCTTATTCACTCATCCCGATTTTCGACGGCAGGGAGTCGGACAGACGTTGCTCCATGCACTGACTCAGTGGGGGAAACAGTATGGAGCGCAGGGTATCTATTTGCAAGTCATGGAGAACAATCAGGAGGCGCAGGCGTTTTATCGGCATTTGGGGTTCGAGACATTATATCGTTACTCTTATCGGGTAGATGGCGGTGGGTAGTGGTGCAGATGTAGTGATCCGGAGTGCAAAGCTCGCTTTGCCTGCAAGGCTTGCAAAGCAAGCTTTGCACTCCGGATTCTGCTATCACTACTTGTGCACCACTACCGAATTATCCAATCAACCCTACACCATTGCCGAAACGAAGTAGCTGTGTTAGAATGACAGGCAAACTTAATCGTTACAACAACTGTATTGGAGTTTGACATGGAAAAGCAATCTATAAAAGGTATTAGTCGCATCGACTCGAAGAATACGCATGGCTGGTTTGTTAGGGTTTATTATGCCCGACAAACCCACTCTAAGTTTTTTAGTGACCGTTTTAATGGTGGTTATGATGACGCGCTTGAGGCAGCTAAAAAGTATAAAGAGGAATATGAGGAACGTCACCCCGAAAGCACTAAAAAACAACCCTTTCGTAATTATCCTCAAATCAATAATAAAACCGGAGTCAATGGGGTTTCCGAAACCTTTTCTAAAACCCGTAAAGGAATAAAAATCCCTTATTTTTCTGTTTCATGGTGCCCTGAACCAGGGCATATGTGTACTCGTAAGTTCTCCATCAACAAATATGGTCGAGATGAGGCGTTTGCCATGGCCGTTTCCTTCCGCAAAGAAAAAGAGGCGGAGATTATGAAAAGACGAGGTCTGCAATCAAAAAAATAAGGCCGGGTGGATAACAGCCGTCTGTAACTTGCCCATCACCTTGTATCAATGTTATAATAGGTCAAGAGAGTAGCCTCATTAGTTATACTTATACCCTTTTTTATACCTTCAAT
>JAUCGB010000014.1 GCA_030377895.1 Anaerolineales bacterium HSG24 | reverse complement strand
CATTATAGGAGCTGTTGCCGGAGGTTTTGCTGGTTATCATTATTATCGTCGTGAAACTGGCCTAACCATCGAAGTGGCTAAATCAAAGGCTCAGGAGATTATCACTCAAACTGAGGCTGAGAAGAAAGAGGCGGAACTTCAGATAAAAGCTGAGGCGATTAAAATTCGTAGCGATGCTGAACAGGCAAATAAACGTAAACGAGTTGAACTAGAACGCCAAGAAGAGCGGATTCAAGCTCGGCAAGAAAAACTAGATAAACGTTTTGAAAATCTTGATAAAAAAGAACGAAATCTAAATCGGCGACAGAGCGCGCTTGATAAGAAAACCAACGAAATCGAAAAATTACACGATTCTCGAAGGACTGAGTTAGAACGTATCTCAGCCATGACGAAAAGTGAGGCTAAAACCGAGTTGCTCAAAATGGTTGAGAATAATGCCCGAAGAGACATGGCTCGGGTTCTACGCCAAGTTGATGCAGATATTAAAGAGGAAGCCGACAGTCGGGCGCGTGAAATCGTCATTATGGCAATGCAACGTATCGCCTCTGAGCAGGTAGCAGAAACGACCGCGTCGGCAGTTCCATTGCCTAGCGATGACATGAAAGGCCGAATTATTGGCCGACAAGGGCGTAATATTCGAGCTTTTGAACAGGCTACTGGGGTTGATGTGATTGTTGATGATACGCCAGAAGCGATTATTCTGACTGGATTTGACCCAGTTCGGCGGGAGGTGGCTCGTTTAGCCATGAGCCGTTTAATTACCGATGGCAGAATACATCCGGCTCGAATTGAAAAATTGGTCAGAAAGGCACGAGAGGAGGTTGATCGCGTCATTATAGAAGAGGGAGAGCGGGCTGCTTATGAGTCTGGTGTGCCACGTTTGCACCCAGAGTTGAAAAAGTTACTCGGACGGCTCAAATATCGGACAAGTTACGGACAGAATCAGCATGCCCATGCCATTGAAGCTTCTCAACTCGCGGTGATTATTGCCAATGAACTAGGGGCTGATGTAGAAGTTTGTCGGCGAGGTGCGTTGTTACACGATATCGGCAAGGCGATTGACCATGAAATGGAAGGCCCGCATGCTATTATTGGGGCTGAAATCGCCAAACGGCACAACATTCAAGCTAAAGTCGTCAACTGTATCGCCGCCCATCACCATGAGGTTGAGCAGGAGTCGCTAGAGGCGGTTATCGTTGAGATTGCCGATGCTATTTCCGGAGCGAGACCGGGGGCGCGTCGAGAAAGTTTGGAGAACTATGTCAAGCGGATTAAGGCCCTAGAAGACATTGCCAATTCCTTTGAGGGGGTGGAAGAAACATTTGCTATCCAAGCGGGGCGTGAGATTCGGATTATTGTCAATCCAGAAAAGGTTGATGATTATACGGCCCTCAAGATGTCGAAAGATATTGCCCGCCGAGTTGAGGAGAGTTTGCAATACCCCGGTCAGATTAAGGTGATGGTGATTCGAGAAACAAGGTCGGTTGATTTTGCAAAATAGATAGGAACGGGATTTTAATAACTTGCGCGTTCCGCCTTCGACAAGCTCAGGCTACGTCTCGTCGCCTGAGCTTGCCTGAGCTTGTCAAAGGCGAACTATCAACATGCATACGTTAATTAATGCTCATTCCTAGCCAACAAGGTTTTCAAAACCTTTTGGAATTTCCTCAAAAAAAGGCTTGACATCAGCCGTATTCTATGATAGGATTGTCCCAATTTAGTTTTAAAGTTCGTTACTATGACCAAACAAATCATTCAAAAAGAACAACCTCATTTAAGTATTGCTGTTGCTATTCAACCTGATAGCGTGCTTACCGTTAACTTTTGGCTATTAACGCTCCTGTTTTTTGTTGCGAGCGTTTTTTATTTTTATAGCTATTGGTGGCAGTTATGGTGGCGCGTCTAATTCGGTACATTAAAGTAAAGTTGCTATAAGGTATCACCGGGCGTAGTCATCTCGACTACGCCTTTTTGTTTTGAACGGGTTGGCGTAATCATCCGATGATTTTAAGTCACCGGATGATTAATAGCCATAGTATTATGTTAGGAATTGGGATTAAATAAGTTGCGCGTTTCGCCTTCGACAAGCTCAGGCGGCGCGACGTAGCCTGAGCGTTCGACTGATCTCATGCCGAAGTCTTGTCGAAGGCGAACTATCAGCATGCACATGTTAATTAATGCTCATTGCTTAGTGAAAAATTTATATTCAATGCAGGTTATATTTAGGAGAAACCATGATTATCATAATGAAAATGCAGGCGAAAACGCCACAGATCGAGGCCATTATAAAACGGCTCGAAAAAGAAAATCTCCAAACCAATATATCGAGTGGTGAGGAGCGGACGATTATCGGCGTGATTGGCGATCATCGTCAAATCGATAAGGGGGCTATGGCACGTATGGACGGTGTTGATCGAGTTGTTCCTGTGCTACGTCCTTTCAAATTAGCCAGCCGAGATTTCCAGCCAGAGGATACCAAAATATCGATTAATGGTCATGTTTTTGGTGGCAATAAAGTGGTTATCATGGCCGGGCCATGTTCTGTCGAGAGCATGGAGCAGATGATGGAAACAGCGACCCATGTTAAAAAGGCGGGCGCGTCTATGTTGCGTGGTGGGGCCTTCAAGCCTCGCACTTCCCCTTATAGCTTCCAAGGTATGGGCGAAGAGGGGTTAAAAATTATGGCCGATGTTCGCAAAAAAACCGACCTATACATCGTCACCGAGGTTATGGCTCCCGAGCAGGTGGATTTAGTCTGCAAATATGCTGATATGTTACAGATTGGGACACGTAATATGCAAAACTATGCTCTGCTCAATGCTGTGGGTAAAACAAACAAGCCAATTTTGCTAAAACGGGGCATGATGAGTACGATTGAGGAGCTATTAATGAGTGCGGAATATATTATGTCTAACGGCAATCATAGGGTTGTGTTGTGCGAGAGAGGTATCCGCACTTTTGAAAAATATACTCGCAATACGCTTGACATTAATGCGGTGCCGGTTCTTAAAGAATTGACCCATCTCCCAGTTGTGGTTGATCCGAGCCATGCCACTGGCAAATGGACGTTGGTTAAAGCGGCTAGTAAAGCGGCTGTAGCGGCCGGAGCTGATGGGTTGATTATCGAAGTCCATCCTAACCCCGCCGAAGCTTATAGTGACGGTGAGCAATCCCTTAAGCCGAAACGATTCGCTGAACTGATGGTAGAAGTGGAACGAGTGGCCCAAGCAGTTGGTCGCTCGGTGTAATACTTGGCCGCTATGTCAGCGAATTTGCCAAAAAGAAACCCGATTTCTCAAAAAATCGGGTTTCTAGGACGGCTTTACTGAATTTTTACCATCAGTCAATAGGTTAGCACTACCAATCTTAGGAGGTAAACATGTCCCAAACATTTGTAGAAAAAATTTTAGCTAAAAAGGCTGGGCTGGACGAAACTCAACCCGGCCAGATTGTTGAAGTCACCCCAGATACGGCTTTGTCCCACGACAACACCGCTCCCATCTATGGAATTTTCCAAAAGATGGGGGGTGAAAAGGTCTTCAATCCAGATATGCATGCCATTGTAATAGATCACGCCACTCCGGCTCCGAGTACCAAACATGCTGAAAATCACCGCATTATTCGTCAATTTGTTAACGAACAGGGCATTAAAAACTTTTTTGATGTTGGACGCGGTATTTGTCACCAAGTGCTGGTTGAGGAAGGGCTATCGTTGCCCGGCGAAGTAGTGCTAGGTTCAGATTCTCACACGCCGCATGCCGGAGCAATGGGGGCTTTTGGAGCCGGAATTGGACGTAGTGAAATGGCTAGTATCTGGGCTTTGGGAAAATTGTGGCTACGAGTGCCGGAAAGTCTAAAGCTTGTCGTCAATGGTCGGCTCAACGCGGGTGTTACAGCCAAGGATCTGGCCCTGCATATTATTGGCGATTTGGGCAACGACGGTGGCTTGAGTATGTCGGTTGAGTGGCATGGGGAGGCTATCGAGTCCTTCAGTCTGAGTTCGCGGGCTGTGTTGTCTAATATGATGACTGAAATGGGGGCTAAGAATAGCTACATCCCTCCAAATCAGGTTGTTTTTGACTACCTGAAAGATCGCGCCAAACGCCCTTATGAACCCGTATATCCTGATTTGGATGCTAGATATACTCGCGTGGTTGAGTATGATGCTGGTACGATAGAACCGATGATCGCTGCTCCTCATCGAGTGGATAACGTGCGCCCTGTTTCAGAGTTTGCCGGAATGTATGTCGATCAGGTATTTCTGGGGAGTTGTACAAATGGCCGACTTGAAGACTTGGCGGCCGCCGCCGCGGTGCTAAAGGGTCGTCGGGTTGCGTCGAGTACGCGGATGATTGTCATTCCGGCCTCTTCTGAGGTATATTTGGAAGCGTTAAAGGCTGGTTACATTCAGACCTTTATCGAGGCTGGAGCGGTGATAGAAAGCCCTGGTTGCGGGCCGTGCATGGGCAATCATATGGGTGTTCCGGCGGAGGGTGAGGTTTCCATCAGTACCGCCAATCGCAATTTTCAAGGGCGGATGGGCACCCGCGAAAGTGAAATCTATCTGGCTAGTCCAGAAGTTGTCGCCGCCTCAGCTATAAGTGGGATGATTACGCATCCCAAGGATTTGTAGGCAAAATCGGTAGTAAGAAACGGGATTTTAATAACTTGCGCGTTTCGACATCAACATGCACAATCTATACCCGACAAAGTGGCTTAGGGAAGGCTAAAACAGGAACACAGAGTTTCACAGAGATGCACAGAGGGGCACAGAGGAAAAAATAAATCGCTTTTTCTCTGTGAATCTCCGTGTTCCTCTGTGAAACTCTGTGCTAATTAGTTTTTGCTAACTTTTCTGTCGGGTACTGAGACATGCACACGTTAATTAATCCCGATTCCTAACGTAACCGTTCACCCCTCGCTCCCAATCTCCAGATTGGGAATGTATATGCCATAAAAACTCTGGTTCTGGCATATTGCAAGTCGCAAACAGAGTTTGCTTGAGCAATTGTGTTCCCAAACCCAGTTTGGGAACAAGGGATAACTATTCACTATTCACTGATAACTATTATCTATACAGGAGATAAACAATGTCATCAATTAGTAGAAAAATGGCCAAATTTGCGGCCAATCTTCAATATGCCGACATTCCGTCGGAAGCTATTCATGAAGCCAAGCGATTTTTGCTTGATAGTATGGGCTGTGCCTTGGCGGCTGTGAATAACGAAGACATGCAGGCCATGTATCGCTTTACTGAAAAGTTGGGCGGCACACCCGAAGCGACCGTTATTGGAACAGGTCATAAAACAAATGCCCCCAACGCGGCGTTGATGAATTGCTTGCTGATCCGGGCCCTAGATTATAACGACATTTACTGGGAACAAGACCCTAGTCATCCCTCCGATATTATTGGGGTAGCTCTGGGCGCGGCTGAAGCCAATGGCAAAGATGGTCGGGCGGCATTGATAGCGATTATGATTGCTTATGAATTGGAAATGCGTTGGTGTCACGCTGCCGAGCCGGGTGTCCGTGAGGTTGGTTGGCACCATGCTACCCTGACACAGTTTGTCAGTCCGTTGGTCGCTGGACGAATGTATGATCTGGATATTGACCAACTTGTTGCGGCAGTAGGAATCAGCGGTAGTAGTCACTTCACTCTGGGTGGGGTGGTGGCTGGTCATCTTACAAATATGAAAAACACGGCAGACCCTTTGGCCTCACAGGCTGGTCTCTTTGCGGTGTTGATGGCTCGCGAGGGTTACTCTGGGCCAGTTGAAGTAATTGAAGGTAAAGAGGGCCTAGTTGAAGTGTTGAACAATGTTACTTGGCATCCAGAAGAGTTGCTCAAGGGGTTAGGTGAAGATTTTCTGATTACTCGTTGTAGCTACAAAGCCTTTCCTACCGAAGCCCTGACCCATCAACCGATTTCTGCGGCTTTGAAAATTCGTCAAGAGCATAATTTGTTACCTGATGATATTGCGGAAGTGCTGGTAGAGACTACGGTTCGGGGCGCGGATATTCTTTCTGATCCTAGTAAGTATAAGCCAAAAACCAGAGAGACCGCCGATCATAGCTTGCCCTACGTTATTGCCGCGGCTCTGGCAGATGGTAACGTATTGCCTAGTTCGTTTAGCGATGAGAAGTTGAAAGATTCGGTAATATGGGACTTGCTTGGCAAGATTAAGGTAGTGGCTGATCCTGAAATTGATGCCATGTTCCCCAAGGTTAAGCGGGCTAGAGTAACCATCACCACTACCTCTGGCGAAAAACATACCGCCCAAACCGATTTTGCCAAAGGCGCGCCAGAAAACACGCTGACCGATGAAGAGATTGAGGCTAAGTTCCGAGCCAATGCGAATGGTGTGCTAAATCCTGCTCAACAAGATCAGGCCATTGAAGCAACTTGGAATTTTGAAAATATCTCTCATATTGATGAATATATGGAACTGTTTAACATATAACAAGAGTTTGTCGATTCATCGAACAGTCAATTTTTTGGTACATGTTGACACAGAAAACACGGATAACATATTACTCTGAACGTAACAAGTGGAGAGAATAGGAGAGTTTGCTACCCGACAAACTGGTTTAGGAATGAGCATTAATTAACATGTGCATTTGCGTCGGAGATTATGGTAGGGGCTAGGCAGGGCGGTCTAGACTTGGAATGTGCGACCATCTCCGCTCCGCCCCTGCCTCGCCCGTCATTCCATGGATTCAGGGCGAGGCAAGGCGGATTGGAGTTCTGATTTCAAACCAACGCTACACCGCCTTGCCTAGCCCCTACGATTGCCAAACGCGCAAGTTAATTAATACCCATTCCTAGTGTTGCCATGGGGCTATCAACTTAACGTAAGCCGAGACATGTAGCACATGCTTCAGCTTGTGCCGCACAGTCTAAAGACTGTGTTACGATATTATCTGTCTCACGTTAAGTTGATAGCCCTCGTTCCCAATCTGGAGATTGGGAACGAGACGCTTTTTCATTCAGCGCGAAGCCTCCCCGTAGGGGGACAATTCATAATTAATTCACGTCCGCATCCTCCCACCAATCGCTGTCTTTGCGAGGTCGCCGCCGTTTTGGTGGCTTATCGGGATCAAGCGGTTTAAGATCATTGTGCTTGAGCAGGCGATTTATTTCCGCCTGCAAGTGAATCCTCTCTTGTTTTGCCTCTCGCAGGGCCTTGTCATGCTTGCCCTGCGTTTTTTTGAGCGATGCGGCCTCTTGCCAAAGTGACTCGATTTGGCAAATTATGCGACCAATCGCCATCTCTACCTTAATTTGTTCGTGTGTCCACTCTGCGATTAGTTTCTTAAGATCCTTGTTGATCATAAGGTTTTGGAAGAATGTAGGAAAAGTTACAACAACGTTCCCTGCGCCCTCCTCTAGCCTCCTTTTTTGTTCCTGATAAGGAGTGCAAAGCTCGCTTTGCCTGCCAGGCAAGCCTTGCACTCCAGATTAAATAAAAAACCTCCACGGTGATTGACACCGTGGAGGTATAGATTCCAGCCTGTAACAATGGGTTTAGTTGGACAAGTTGTTTAGCCGCCCTGCCGTTTAGGATGGCGCTTATAAGGCCATGCTTATTGGCGTACAGGGTAGCCGAACTGTCTGCCTAACGACAAACACAATGTTATAATCGGTCTCGCCTCACGGTGAGTCTATCACCAGTGTGGAGTTTGGAGTCTGCTCCTCTCAATGGGGAGTGACTCCATCCAATAGTAAAGTAAGTTTTGAATGTGGCTAGAGTATAACAAGGTTTTGGCGAATTGGCAAATTGGGCCGTAGTAGATGGAAAAGACGCGTTTCGGCGAGTTTGGGTGTGGAGAATGGCGAATTGGAATCGTCCGAATCGCGTCGTCGTTGCTATGGTTAAAAAAGGATGTAAATAAGAAGTCAAAAACTGAATGATAAATTGACAAAAATTAGAGGCTAGTATAATATGGTTGCTATAGATGTTCAGATAATGTTTTGCAGTTCAATACCCTAAAGGTTTTTAAAACCTTTAGGGTCTGTCCATCCGAGTGAAAATCTTTATCTGAAAGGCTGTATATCAGATATTGGAAACAACACGAATGCTAACTTTTACGCCACCCAGAAATCTCTATGATACTAATTAGTGTTTTAAAACAATCAGCTGTTGATATTTATGAAGACCTTTTACACCTTATATTCTTTAATGTTATATGTATACTGAGTGCCATTCTGTTGCCCTTAACACTTTTCGGATTATTTGCCATAGTATATGATATTGGAAAAGGCAGGGCAATTAAAATAGGGTATTTTTTTACCCATATCAAACAAAGTTGGAAACAAGCACTTGTATGGGGAGCAGTCAATTTAGTTGTAACATTTTTATTCGGTATTAGTATTTCTTACTATGCTAAAATCGAGGCAATGTGGGCTTTGTGGTTAGAAATTCTTATCATAGGTATATCTATTTATTGGATATTATTACAATTTCTTACCTTAGCACTATATCCGAGATTAACGGAACCAAGTTTTGTATTGGCCTTGAAAAATGCTGCCCTTATTTTAGCCATACAACCATTAGGCGTTTTGCTATTGGGTTTTTTGACCGCTCTAATCCTTTTTCTTACGATCCTTTCGCCAGTTGTGATGTTTTTGTTTGGTCTATCATTCTTGGCTGTGTTTTCTAACCGTTTGGTAGAAGCAGCAATCAAACAAATTTCAATTGTACAAGAAGAGTAACGAGGGTGTAGCACCATCACCCACATCTTAATCTCATAAAAAATCTATTCATTGGTTATCTGATGGCAGATATAGATTCTTCAAACAATAAAGTAGTACAACACCTCTCAAATACAGTTGTAGTGGAGCAGATTGAGCGGGCTAAACAAGAATGGGAAGTCACGGCTGATGCACTTCCTCAGCTAATTTGCCTTTTAGACCGAGAGGGTAAAATTCTCCGAGCAAACCGGACGGTAGAACGTTGGGGATTAGGGCAGGTTGAGGAGATTAAGGGGCTGACGTTACTTGAATTGTTGTATGCCGATATCGAATCCAACTCAAGCTATTTTACAACCTTTTGGAAGCATGCATGGGTCGAATTAAACGAGGGAAAACAGGTCAGCATGGAGGCTCAGGATAAATGGCTAGGGCGTTATCTTGAGTTTCAACTCCGGCGAATTGACATCGTAACCACAGAGAGGAGCAAACTTTCGGACAGTTTCGCGGTGGCTATTATTCGAGACGTAACAGAAGAGCGAATGGTCCAACACATTAAACAACAAAATGAACGGTTAGCCGCTTTGGGACAACTTGCGGCGGGAATATCCCACTATTTTAATAATATTCTGACCACTATCATCGGTTTTGCCGAACTATTGAATGTACGCCCCGACATTTCAGCTATCTCAAAAAATGACCTCAGTCATATTATCCGTCAGAGCCATCGCGCCGCCCGATTGACCGCTCAGATATTAGATTTTAGTCGTCAATCACTCGGTCAGCAAAATATGGTTGATTTTGAAGTACTTTTAACCAAATACACCACCAATCAGTACTCAAACTCGCCCACTAATGTATCTATTGAGCTAACTGTTGAACCGGGGCTATATCGCCTAAAAGCTGACTCCAAACAGATGGAAGAGGTGTTTGATAACCTGTATAGCAATGCCTACGATGCCATGCCTCATGGCGGGCAACTATTGGTCAAATTATACCATCAGGCACTATCTTTTGATGAATTACCGCCCCATCCAAATTTGTCAGTTGGTGACTGGGTCGTTTTCTCTGTTATTGACACGGGCATGGGGATCAATCCTCAAGACAAACTGCGTCTTTTTGAGCCATTTTTTACCACAAAAGAGATTGGTGATGGAACAGGTTTAGGTTTAGCTCAGGTATACGGAATTATTAAACAGCATGGTGGCGAAATTGATATTCAAAGTCGACGGAACGAAGGGACGACGGTTAACATCTATTTTCCAACCGTATAACGATAGGTGGCTTGGCAAGATAAGCCGTCATCTCCTCTGTAGACATAGGCTGACCTATTAAATATCCTTGAACATAGTCGCAATCATGTTTCCTCAAAAATGAGAGTTGAGCCTCATTTTCGACCCCCTCCGCTGTTACTGTTAGCTTCAACCGATGGGCCAAATCAATCACCGAGATAATAATTGCCTCATCTTGATTGTTCTCGCCAATATTTTGCACAAAAGATTGATCGATTTTTAGATCACTCAGTGGTAATTTTTTTAGATGAACCAAGGATGAGTACCCCGCTCCAAAATCATCTATTGATATATGAACCCCCGCCTCGCACAAGCCATTTAAATTAGTATCTATATCCTTTAATAATGTATTTTCGCTAATTTCTAAATTTAATACACTCGCGGGCAACTTGTTTCGATCTAAAATATCGCTAATTGTATGCGGTAAATGGGGTTGTTGTAGTAAAGCCATCGATATATTCACCGCTATTTGAAGTTGTTGATGTCCCTGTACATGCCAATATATCGTATGTAAACAAGCATCTTGTAATACCCATTGATCAAGATTAGCAATCAACCCTATCTCTTCGGCAATATCCAAAAATGTATCGGGAGTTAGCAGACCATGCGCTGGGTGTTGCCAGCGAATCAAGGCCTCAACTCGGGCAACCTCCTGTGATTTTAAGCTTATAATTGGTTGATAAAAAACGACAAACTCCTCATTAATTATAGCTTGCCTCAACTGGCTTTCGAGGCGAATTCGGTTGGCAAGATTCAAATGTTGGTTGGAATCAAACATCATGTGTTGACCTCGTCCGGCCATTTTGGCTTGATACATGGCTGTGTCGGCATCACGCAACACATCTTCGGCCTGTTGATATGGTTTTTGATTGGTGGCGATTCCAATGCTAACGGTCACAAACATTTGACGATTATTCAACTTTATTGGGTCAGCTAACCGTTTTTGAATTCGAGAAGAGACACCGACTACATCATTAATATCATGAATATTATCTAACAAAATTACAAATTCATCCCCACCCAGACGGGCTACCATATCATTAGGGCGGATACACTCCTGTAACCTGTGCGAAACCACCACCAACAGTTTGTCACCCACTGGATGCCCGAAAGTATCATTAATCAGCTTAAAGTTGTCTAAATCAAGAAAAAACATGGCAAACAGATAGTTCGAGTTATCTTTGGCCTGTTGAACCACATTCTCAAGATGGTGCATAAACATGGCCCGATTGGGGAGACCCGTTAAGGTGTCATGCAAGGCATCATGGCGCAGTTTTTCCTCTGCCGATTTTTGTCCACTAATATCGGTTTGAGAGCCAGCAACCCGATAGGCCTTATTCTCTGCATCTCGAACCGCCACGCCTCGGCAAAGCATCCAATAATAATTCTCATTTTTATGAAGTATCCGATATTCACACCGAATATCAGTTGTTTTATTAGCTAAATGTAACTCAATTTGTTGATGGAGTTGCTCCAAGTCATTAGGGTGTATTCGCTCAAACCATTCGGTGACACTGGGGAGTAATTCTGTCTCTGAGTAGCCTAACATGCCTTTCCAGCGTGGTGAAAAATAGATGAAGTCGTTTCGCAAATCCCAATCCCATAATCCGTCGTTTGCCCCACGAACAGCTAAGGCATATCGCTCCTCACTTTGACGTAACGCGGCCTCAACCTGTTTCCGCTCGTTAATCTCCTGCTCTAACTGTAGATTTTGGGCCTCCAGGCTTTTTTGCAGATTCCGGATCATGAGATGAATCTTAACCCGAGCCAGAATCTCCTGAAAATCAATCGGTTTAGCTACATAATCGATCCCACCGGCCTCAAAACCGGTCATTTTGCTGTCAATATCAGCCAAGGCGGTCATAAATATAACCGGGATTGTGTGGGTCTCCTTACTCTTTTTTAAGCGACGACAGGTTTCAAACCCATCTAAACCGGGCATCATCACATCAAGCAAAATAATGTCCGGTTGCGCGTAAGCCGCTTGACGCAGAGCAGTTTCTCCATCTTGAGATACTAACACCTTAAAACCAGCCTGCGTAAACCGATTAAAGAGTAGGGTTAAGTTGGTTGAGATATCATCAACCACTAAAATCGTATCTTGAGGTTTCGTGTCATTGTCGCTCATGCTGTTTTTCCCATTTTGAAAGAAATCTTAATCACTTATCTCCCGTACAAGGGCGTTGAATCCGCACCCTTCGACAGGCTCAGGATACGATAACAGGCCGCTCCCATTATAGCCATAGTTTTGAGGCTGGGCAATCAGGCAAGTTAACGGTTGAGGTGAAAATTTGCGCTAATTATCAAGTACGGATAGATTCCATGGTAATAACAACATAAGTGTCAACTTAGCGTTTATAGTAGCGGATTTATCACCTTTATGGCTAAACTACTATGAATTTTTTATATACTAGAACATGCACAGGAGACCTGTCGATGTATTCAGCAATTGCAACCCAGAACTATCGTGATCCAAACAAACCTCGGTTTGAATCTCATTATGCCAATACACCAACCGATTTTGATGGTTTGACCACTATTATGACTTGGAATATCAAATTATCGATTCCGGCTGAAGCGATTATTGCCGAGTTAAATCGCCTCAAAATCAGCCAAGGCTCGGTTGATATTGTGTTACTCCAGGATATTGATGAGGCTCGAGTCGACCAAATTGCCAAACGGTTGGCCTATAACTACATTTATTTTCCTATTTCTAGGCATAGTCATCAACAAGAAAACTTAGGTAATGCGATTATTACTAAATGGCCGTTTGCTAAGAGCAAAAAGTTGCTATTACCTTACAGAAACCCGTTAAACGACGAGATACGCGGCGCGACCAAAGCCATGATTTCTATTGGGGGAGACAACCTGCTGGTTTATAGTGTCCACATGGACACCTCGTTTTTGAGCCGTGCCCAGCAGGCTACTCAAATTCAGACTCTGTTGCGCGATATTAACTCCAGCTGTGAACAGGTCATTGTAGGGGGTGACTTTAATAGTTTAACCTCAAGTGATGTAATTAATTTAGACAGATTGTTTCGACAGGTCGGCCTAGACCGAATTTCGGCTGAAGCAGGGCATACCCATAAATTTTGGGATGTGAACTTTACTTTTGACCATATTTTTGCTAAAGGGGTCTCAGTAGTCGAGGCGGGGGTGTCACAAGGTACATCTGTGATTGATCATTTTCCGCTGTGGGCCAAGACTCTGCCCGTACATCGTTTTGCTGATAAATAGCCAGTAGGTACGGTTGTAAAATCAACATATAAATGGTAGACTTTCCTCTTAAATTCTTAAATTTAGCAAGAGGAATTGACCATGAAACAATACAATATTCAAACCCAAGCTGTCCACGCCGGAGAATCGCCCGACCCGACCACCGGGGCATCGTCCCCCAATCTGGTCATGTCTAGCACTTATGTGACCGAGGCTGACGCGGTTTTTTCGGCTAATGATTTAACTCCCGACATACCCTACATTTATACCCGTTGGGCCAACCCGACTACCAAACAATTGGAGAAAAAGTTGGCCGTTCTGGAAAATGGGGAGGCGGCGTTGGCCTTTGCCACAGGCATGGCCGCCATCACCAATCTGTTTTTATACCTGCTCAAACCGGGTGATCATCTGGTGATGAGCGATGTGGCTTATGCGGGAAATGTGGAGTTTGTCCACGAGACCTTACCCAACTTTGGGGTTGAGGTCAGCTTTGTCAACATGTCGAACTTAGACTCGGTGGCTGAGGCGATTCGGGCCAACACCAAGTTGGTTTACGTTGAGAGTCCAGCTAACCCAATTATGCGTTTGACCGACATCAAAGCAGTGACCAAGTTAGCCCATGCCGTCGGGGCCGAAGTGGCTGTGGATTCCACCTTTGCGACTCCGATTGCCACCCGTCCCCTAGATTTAGGGGCCGACTATGCCATCCACTCGCTGACCAAATATATTGGTGGGCATGGGGACGCGCTTGGTGGGGTGGTGATTGGTCGGGCCGAGCAGATTAACGGCTTGCGGCAGACGGTCAGCATCCACATGGGTGGCACCATTAGCCCCTTTAACTCGTGGCTGATTATGCGAGGTGCAGTCACTCTACCCCTGCGGATGCGTGCCCATGAAATCGGGGCATTAAATGTGGCTCAGTTTTTGGAGGAGCATCCCAAAGTGACGCGGGTCATGTATCCCGGCCTGCCTTCCCATCCCCAACATGAGTTAGCCCAGCACCAAATGGCAAATTTTTCTGGTATGCTGACTTTCCAAGTTGAGGATGGCCCAGCTATGGCGCAACAACTCTCAAAACAATTGAAGGTGTTCCATTATGCTGTCTCGCTGGGACATCATCGCAGTTTGATATTCTATCTCTCCACCGAGAATATGCAACGCTCAACCTTCCGCCTCAGTCCAGCGGGACTGGCCCGTTATCGACAGTTCGCCGGAGATGGTATTTTCCGCACCTCAATTGGCATCGAGGATCCACATGATCTATGTGATGATTTGGCCCAAGCATTGGGATAGGAGACCGCCAATCTAGTTTGACGCGAATGAGTGCCTTGAAAAGGAACTGTTTTATTCAGCCGATAGGTTAACGACAAAGAGGCTCGATTCAGATATCTGAATCGAGCCTCTTTGCTTAGGCAATTCCAAAAATAAATCCCCCAACGTCCCCTGAGCGTTCACGCCGAAGTCTTGCCGCCTTATTCAAAAATTGGCTCATCCCAGATAATCGCTGACCTCAGCGGCACTAAAAGGCCATTGTAATTCCGTCTCGGCCTGGAGGATGCTAATTACAGGGATACGGTTTTCATACTTTGGTTTTAACTCATGGTTATGAGCATGAGTCACATCAACTATGTCGATTTTGAGGGGCCTATCGTAGGCTAAATCCATCAAAAGTCGATACGCTTTGTCACAATTAGAACAACCCAGTTTGGTATAAAATATCACCGTTTGCATAATAGTTCCCTTTGTTCAATATTGGCAAATTGGCAAAAATTGGTTGATAGCATTTGGCCTAACTATACTTGGTTAACCACTCAGGGACAAATTGATTGGCCAGGTTGTTAAGAATAGCAAACTGCCCTGTAATCAGCAATATGCCAATGAGGATGATAAACGCCCCGCTGAATCGCTCAATCATACCCATATAACGATTTAACATCCGTAAGCGGTTGGTGGCGGCAGATAACATCCAGGCCGTGACCAAAAACGGAATGGCTAACCCTAAAGAGTAGACAAAGAGATAAGAAGCCGCCAATCCCACATTTTGCCCATCCCATGCCAACATCGTAATAGCCCCCAGCAATGGGCCAGTACAAGGAGTCCATCCAGCGGCAAAGGTCATGCCAACCATCATGCTCCGCAGATAACCGGGCGTTTGTCCATGTCCATACTCAAGTTTTTTCTGGACGTTGAAAAATGGGATGGTGATAATGCCTATCAAATGAAGGCCAAATACTATCAACAGTAACCCACCAATCCAGACTAAACCTTCGGTGAGGGTATAAAGCGTAGTCCCTAAAAAGCCAATCAAGGCCCCAAAGGTGACGAAGATAAAGGTAAAACCAGACACAAACATAAGGGCATGAGCAAAAACAAATTGGCGGGGCGGTGGCTCGTCACCAGTAATCGTGGAGCCAGTGAGATAGCCCATATAAACAGGTATCAACGGCAGTACGCATGGCGAGACAAAAGAGAGTAGTCCCGCCAAAAAAGCGGCAAAAAAAGTTATCTCCATAAAAATCTCCTTATACGTCTTGTTTCTGTTGGGTCAACTGCTCCAACATTTCAACATCTTTTTGTAGGCTCTGCTGACGACTGACCATGCTAAAAATAAAGACAAACGCGGCTAACCAAATTACGGCATAACCTGCGAATAGATATATCATTTCATTCATTGTGTAAACCTCGTTTTGTTATGATTTGGGAACAAACCGCATGTTTTACTGATACAAGATATCCTGTTTCAACAATTCAACTCGGCGTTTCATCAACTCAAGTTTGACTCGGTGATACATCAAGTTGATATAAAAGATTGTAAAGGCGACCACACAAAATATCAAAGTGTTACGAATATCAGGCGACATGCCAAAACCACCCTCACTACCATCATTGCTACCTGCCGCAACTATCGCCGGATGGATGGTTCGCCACCAACGAATCGCCAGCCAGTTGAGGGGGATGGAGAAGGAGGAGACGATGGCAAAGACTGCGGCAAACCGAGCCTCTCGCTCTGGGTTGTCGATCGCGCCTCGTAACATAATGTAGCCGATATACAACAACCAGCAGATAGTCGAGATGGTCAAGCGTGGATCCCATGTCCACCAAACGTTCCAAGTTGGTTTGGCCCAGATTGGCCCACTTAGCATGACCATTGTAAAAAAGGCCAATCCCACCTCAACCGAGGAGAGAGCCATTGCATCCCATTTTTGTTGGCGTTTGATAAGATAAATCACCGAAAACAGGGCGGATGCGAGAAAGGCCAAAAAGCCAACCCAGGCCGCTGGAACATGAAAATAGAAGATACGTTGGGCGTATCGTTCCGTGGGTGTGAGCAAGTTCACCGCATCGGGAGCCCAGATCAAGGCCAAGTACAACGCGGTGAGCATGATAAAACCGGTGAATATAGTGAACACGGCGCTAAAACTTATGCCATTAACTTCTGTTTTCGTTTGTTGAGACGATAATATTTTTGTTGTCATGATATTCCTCATTCATTTTTGAATGGCGTGTTCTGTACCACTACTGATAATACTTAACGCCGAATGAAAGGTGGTAAGTGCCGTATTCAAGGTGACTTTTGATGGGGGAGGGAGCGCATTTATGAAAGATGTGGAGCATAGCCGTGTTATCAAAAAGTACCTCGGCCGTGAATTTGACAATGCCGCGCTTACGAGCAATTTCAAGCAGTTGCTCAAACATATAGGTGCCCAGCCCCTGATCCTGCCAATCGTCCTTGACAATGAAAGCCACCTCTGCGGCCTTAGTAGAGTTATCGAGGGTGTAGCGACCAACGGCGACAATCATTTCGTGTTCATCTTCGCGCACAACACCAACCAAGGCCATGCTGTTTACATAGTCGATGTTTACAAAATTCTTCAATTTGTAGTGTGGCATATCTTTTATGTGTGCGAAGAAGCGGCGATAGACTGTTTCTTGAGAAAAGGTGTAGAAAAGCTCTCGCATCATGTCTTCGTCCGTGGGGTGTATTGGCCTAAAACGAACAGCCTGACCATCATTTGTGGTGAAATCTGTTTTAAATGATCGGAGTTCCAAATTATCGATGCCAAAAACTGCTACTTGATCACTATAAACAAGATGCCGGTCACGGGCTTCTTCCATAAGTTTTTCACGGAACTTTGGATGCGCGATGTGGATTAGGGCCATAGCACGCTCTCGTATGGTCTTGGCGTGTAGTTCAGCGACACCAAATTCGGTGATGACGTAATGAACATCACCTCGGCTTGTTACAACCCCTGCGCCGGGGGTAAGTGTTGCCACAATGCGAGACTTTTCTCCGTTCAAAGCAGTGGACGGCAATGCGATAATGGGCTTCCCTTCGTGAGAGCGTGACGCGCCACGTATAAAATCGACTTGCCCCCCGATGCCGCTGTAAAAGTAGGTACCCAAAGAATCAGCACAAACTTGTCCGGTCAAATCAACTTGTAGTGCCGAATTGATGGAGACCATCCGGTCATGCTGTGAGATACGAAAGGGATCGTTAGTGTATTCTGTGGGGTGAAACTCACACATTGGGTTGTTATCGATAAAGTCGTAGAGCCGGCGATTGCCCATGACAAAACTGGCAATAATTTTGCCGGGGTGGATGGCCTTGCGTGATCCGTTAATAACGCCCTTCTCAACGAGTTCGATAACACCGTCTGAAAACATCTCGGTGTGAATGCCAAGGTCTTTCTTTTCGCCAAGGCAGGACAAAACAGCGTCAGGGATAGTGCCGATGCCCAACTGAAGGGTTGAGCCATCTTCGATGAGATCAGCGATGTGCTGTCCAATGCGTTGGGCTACATCATCTATCTGTCCCTGCGGGGCTTCAAGAATTTGCTCATCGCTAGGGACAAGCGCGTGGATGCAATTGACGTGAATAAAACTGTCACCGAGTGTGCGCGGCATATTGGGATTGATTTCGGCAACTACGTGACGAGCACTCTCTGCTGCCGCTTTGACAATATCGACACTAACCCCGTAACTGCAATAACCGTGTTCGTCGGGCGGTGACACCTGAATGATTGCCACGTCAATGAATAATTTGCCATGACGAAAAAGCCGCGGAATTTCAGACAGAAAAATGGGCGTATAATCGGCATGTCCTTCTGCAACGGCCTTCCGAACATTAGTTCCGATAAAAAGGGCATTATGGCGGAAGCCATCCTTTAATTTTGGGCTTGCGTAAGGGGCAATCCCCAGTGTGAGGATGTGAACGATCTGCGTATCAGTCAGTTCAGTCCCTCGCTCAGCAAGGGATTGAACGAGTAGTTGCGGCTCGGCTGCTCCGGAGCCAATGAATACTCTTTGGCCGCTTCTGATTTTGCTGACAGCGGCTTTGGGAGTGGTTATCTTGCTTTTATATTTTTCTTTCCATGTTGTCATAATATTTCTCCTACTATCCTTGTCGGCATGGTTCAAAAATGAAGGAATTCATCTTTACAAATTAGGGCTATTAACTTAACGTGCGACAGATAATATCGTAGCACAGTCTTTAGACTGTGTACGGCACAGGCTGAAGCCTGTGCTACATGTCTCGGCTTACGTTGATAGCCCAAATTAGGTATGGCAATAGATGCTACCCTAAAATGAACCAGGCCTTATTCTTCAACCACATACTCAAATAGCATGTAGGATATGGCGATAAAGATAACATCAAATGCCACCAATATGGTTAGCCAGTGGCTCATATCCGCAAACAGCATACCATCTAACACGGCGGCGGTCAAGCGGATGGCGGCCAAGATGAGGGGAATAATAACCGGAAACAGCATAATCGGCAACAGTACCTCTCTGGCTCGAGTATGAACCGCCATCGCTGAGAAAAGCGTCCCCACGCCCGACAGTCCGATTACGCCTAACACGATAATGCCACCCAGCCGCGGAACATGAGTAAAAGGTTGGTTGAACACAATCATAAAAACTGGCAGGACGACTATCGCCACCATGCTGATAAAGATGATGTTACCAATCATTTTACCAAAATAGATTGTGCTTCGGTCAACAGGTGCGAGGAGTAACCCTTCCAACACCCCTTTGTCATGCTCTAAGACAAAACTACGGCTCAGACCCAACATGCCCGCAAAGGTGATGGCAACCCACAATACGCCGGGGGCGAGCGTTTGCACATTGCCCGCTCGTAGGTCAAAGGTAAAGTTAAAAATAAAGATGATGAGAAGCGAAAAGACAAACATTGCGCTCACCATCTCTTTTGTACGGATTTCTGTAGCGACATCTTTGCCCACAATGGCAAAGATTTTACGGATATATCGGCGCAGATTTTGGCTCACGATAAGTTAATAATACTCCCGCACCTGAGTCATGGAAATCTTGTCACCCTGAGAATCGTAAGCGATACACCCTTTGGCTAACACCACTGCTCGATTACCCATCGAAATGCCCCAGTCGAGGTTATGGGTGGTCATCAAAGTTGTCCGTTTACCGCCTGAATTGCCACCCATCTCGGCAAGTAGGTCGCCCAATTGTCGGGTCGCATGTTGGTCTAAACCTGTATCTGGTTCATCAAGAATTAGAATTGGGGGGTTGTGGAGCAAGGCTCTAGCAATCGAGAGGCGTTGTTGCATGCCGCGAGAGTAGGTGCGAACCAAATCATGTTGTCGTCCCCACAAGCCGACCTGTTTCAGTAACATTTCGATTCGGGCCAACGAATTGGTCACATCATACATTTGGGCATAAAACGACAGGTTTTGTATAGCTGTCAAATCATCGTACAACAACGTTTTGTGAGAAACAACACCGATAAAACGTCGTAATTGACTGGCTGAATCGGCTAGATTATATCCATTGATGAGGATCGTTCCGGCAGTCGGTTTGCTCAAAGTGGCAATGAGATGTAAGAGCGTCGTTTTTCCGACCCCATTCGGCCCCACCAGGGTAATGAAATCACCTTCATTGACCGTCAAACTGATCTTGCGGAGGACGATGCGACTGCCAAACGCTTTGCTGATATTGCGAAGTTCAATCATTGAATAACCTGCATCAACTCGGCCTTATATTTCGCTCTGGCCCGACGATAGACAGTCTCGTCCAGTTCGCCAGATTCAGTCATGTCATCTAGCCGAGTCAACATCAGCAAGAGACGTTGTCGCTTTGTTTCCATATTTTCTGGTTGCGGGCGCATGGTTGGATAAATGATAACCGTCAGCACCACCGCCAGACCGCCTAAGCCCATGATGATTGCCAGCCATGTTGTCTGCTCAATCGGCCCATTTGGTAACGTCGGTGCAACCATCGCCGAGGTAGATTGTTCACTCGAGGCCGGTTCCGGCTCTGGTAAGGTCAGGTTATCTAAGTCGCTCAAGGTAAGCACAATGTCGCTTCCCTTCTTTATATCAGCCGCCACAAATAAAGAGTATAACTCGCCTTGGATTTCGCGTTGATTAACAAACTCAAGCTGGTCACTGGTCAACGTTACCCCCTGATCCTGCATCAACGCACTAACATGGGCTGCATCAGCAGGAACTGGCACGGAAAAGGAACGACTATTACTATCATGGGAAATAAAATAGGTTGCCATAATGGATGCGCTCTCCATGCCGGGAGGAATCGGCATCGTATCGGCATAGACCCCATCCGTCAATACAAACCGCTCATCGGTCGCATCGTTCTGAAACATGACATCTTTCGCCTCATCAGGCAGAGCAAACAGAAATGTTTTTCCGTCTTGCCCGATATAGGTCTTTAAGCCACTATTACCGATTACCATAATTTGGTCGACACGAATGTCAGTTGGTAAGAGCGAGATAAGGTAATGAATCTGGGTGATGTTGATGCCGGGGTCGGTGGCGGTGGTGTCATAAACTTCAATATCAAGCATCAACAGGTTTTCTTCAGGAGTAAACGAGGCTGTGTCTTTGCTTAGATAGAAAATTTTATTGTGAATCGCCTCGACCGTATATTTGATCGACGGGGAGGTAGGCAAATCGGAAAAGCTATAGTTACCATCTGCATCGGTTTGAGTCGTGTGAGCATCAAGCCGAGCATTGTCTTGCAACAGATGCAGTTTGACCTCCATGTTGGGCAGAGGTTGGTCAGTCGTGCGGTTGATAAGTTGCCCAGTCAGGATACCCTCCATCTCATCCTCATCGGGTTGTACCTGCTCTTGCGCCATCGCCGTTCCGACAAGCATGCTTGTCAACAAGAAAAATAACAAACCGCTAACCGTCAACCAGCGGAAAAAAGAATAGTCTACATTAAAAGATTGAATATTTGATAATTTTGTCATGATAGAGATAGTTTTACCGGATTATTGGTTGATGGGGTAGAAAGTTGTTGAATCGATTGACCACATTTGGCACAGAAGGCATCATTTGCCTGAACTAAATGTCCACATTCAGGACAAAAATTGCCGTCCCGTTTGGATGATTCAAGCAAAGTTATGGCTTCACCACAGCCGGCACAAAACGCATCATCCGGTTGATGTGGTTGCCCACAGTTAAGACAACTTAACTCGCCTGCCTTGATTTTGGTCTCTTTGAGGTGTTTAAGCTCCGTCTCGACCACTTTAATCACAGTTTCATCTGTGACGGGGGTTGTTTTTGCTTGTTTAATCATCATCTCTGCTTTGGCATCCAAGGAAAATTGGTTGGCGGCGTTTACACCTGTGGTCAGGTGGTCAATCTGTTGACGAATTTTCGCCGCTTCCAGTTTACTCGTATTCAAAAAGGCATGATAATCGTCACTAGAGACTTTACCGACTTCATAATCGAACATCAACTCTTTAATGTTAGTCAAGACTATCTCATACCGCAGGTGATACTCATCTAAGGTGTTGGCAAGCGGGTCAGCACTCTGTTCGACAATGATTTCCGGCTCTTGCCATTGCCACACAGGCATGATAATTAAGGCTAAGGCAATGCTAATCAAAATGATGATGGTAATTAATGTTACAATATCCATAGTAAAAATCCTATTGAGCCAGTAGCTCTTCGAGTAAATTATACAGCATTTGATGATTAATTGGCCCAATCTGTACATGGACAATCTTACCCTCTTTGTCAATAAAAAAGGTTTCCGGTACGCCAGTTATGGCATAACTTTGAGAGATTCTATCGCCTATATCTGGTCCAGAGGGATAGGTGATGTCGTATTTTGCCATGTATTCTAAGGCTGGTTTTTCAGTATCAAGATGGTCTACGCCAATAAAGACGATACCTTTATCTTTATAGTCGCGCCATGTTTGTTCCAGCAAATCGGCTTCTTTGTAACATTCGACGCACCAACTAGCCCAAAAATTAACCACAACCACCTGCCCCTTTAAGTCGGATAAACGAATCTCATTCTCCTCAAACTGGTCGAATAAGGATAAGGTAAAATCAGGTGCGGTTTGGCCGTTTAGGTCCGCCGATTCGATGTCTTGCAGGTTAATAGCCCACACGATAATCAAACCGACTAGTGCGAGTAGCCCGATGATTAAGACGATGTTTTTATCAAACGCTGTTTGTTTGGGTTGTTTTACTGTTTGTGTCATAATGTTAAATCCAGCTAATTAACTAAATCTTGTTCAACCTGCCCTAGATAATCATCCGTTGTGGTTGACGATGTATCACTAACATCCGCTTCTGTAGATTCAAAGATGGAGAGTGACTGCCACTGTTGCATGGTATAAAATAACCAACCCCCTCCGATGATTAACATCACAAAGGGCAATATCCACAACCAAAGAGTGACACCGCTAACTGGTGGCTCTTGTAACACCTGTTGACCATACTGAGTTGAAAAATGGTCTAACACGTCTTGTCTATCGTGGCCTTCGACCAACATATCTTTAATCTGGTCTTTCCACTGCTGACATGTCACCGTCGGGCAGTCGGAAAGCGCACGTCCAGAACAGGTGGGACAGTTCAGTTCTTGCGCCACTTGGTTTATCTCATCGAGAGTTGGTTCTTCTTGAGCCAGCATGGTAGATGGAAAGATAAAACAGATAGCCAGAATTAGCAAGAAAGAGGAGGTGAGAGAGGATAAATTTTTATTGTTCATAGCCATTTCCTTTTTAGTATTTAGGTAGTTGATATAATTCACGTTTTCCTAGCCGGTGTTGTTTGCCCGAAACGAAGACAATAGCCTATTTATCTCCCTAGCGATACTTGGATTATGTTATGATCTAAAAACGGGTCTTCATCAAACACAAAGGTTAAACCTGTGGCATCGGCTGGAATTTCAAAGCCGATCATGCCAGTGCTTTCACCACCGGCGGAGATTTCGGCTACTAACTCTTGTCCAACTTCGTCGATAATCACGGCGGCCATGAGACTTTCTCCATAAGAATTTCCGGCAGTATCTTGCAGAGTCATGGAGAGAAAACTGGACACGATGGTATCTTCACTGCCTGTATTGGCAACCGTGATGTTGATGGCTAGATAGATATTCCCTTCGTCAGGTTGTATAAAGTCACTACCTTCTAACTCTTCAACCTGATTGACGGTGACAATCAGGTCTGCTACCGGAACGGCGGTGCCAATTTGAGCTACATCACCAGAATCGGTTATAGGCGCAGACTCGGGCGCGGCGTTCTCGCTTTGGGGGATGGATGAAGCATCAAACAGGGTAAAGGACTCCCAAAATCGCATGGTGTTGGCCGGATTGTCATCGGCTTCTGGAGTGACCAGCATGATTTGGTATAATTTATCCTCGATGATGTACATTTGGCTACTAAAATGCACCAATTCCCCATCACTGAGGCTACTAAAGATAATCCGTCGTCCGACATAATCGCCCAAGGTGATACTCTCGGCGCTTAACAGTTCATTTTCAGAAGCACTAAGAATACTCTCTTGAGAGCTATCTAACAAATCCTCTGGATCAACAGTAGTTGCGCCGTCTGGCAAATCACTGTACATGACCATGTAGGCGGAGTGACCAAAGTCAGACCCAAAGAGGCTCATACCCTCCGTTTTTTCCTCATCAATCGGGTGGCCGCCGGGCGGAACCATAACCGAAAAGCCACCAAGTTCTGAGACTATTTCGACCCAGTTTTCGCCCGAATCTTCCCCCAAGGCCAACAGTTCTGCCTCGGCGGAATCTTGCATGTCAGGGTCATCAGACAAGGCTAAAACCGTCTCAAAATCTTCACGAGCCAACGCTGTTTCAGTTAGATGGGTGTATGCCAAGCCCCGATAGTAGTAAGTCTCGGCATATTCGGGGTCAAGTTCGATAGATTGGCTTAAATCGGGAATAGCCGCTTCGTAGTTTTCCAGATGACTGTAAGCCAAGCCCCGATAATAATAGGCCGCGTCGTACAAATCGTTACGCTTAATCGCTTCATCCATGTCGGCGATAGTATTTTCGTAATCATCCTGCTGATAGTAGGTGTACCCTCGATAGTAGTATACATCAGCAGATTCAGGGGCAAGTTCTACCGCTTTGTCCAAATCGGCTAAAGCAGCGTCATACTCCTCTTTTAAGGCATAAACAAGACCACGATGGTAATAGGCCGCGTCATAGCTGGAGTCAATCTCTATCGCGGCATCAAAATCAGCTAGGGCCTTATCGTACTCGTCTAAGAGATAGTAAACGAAGCCTCGGTCATTATAGGCTTGTTTCAATTTAGGGTCGAGTTCAATCGCTTTGTCGTAATCGGCCAACGCAGAGTCATAGTCGTCCAAGTTATAATAAATTTCACCTCGATTTGAGTAGGCCAAAGCATAAGCTACATCATGTTCAATCGAGGCATTAAAATCGGCCAAGGCATTGTCATAATCGCCCAAATTACCATAGGCAACCCCTCGATTATTGTAAAATAACGGGTCTGAATCGTTCAGTTCAATCGCTTTGCCATAGTCGATTAAGGCTTGTTCATAGTTACCTAAATCATCATAGACAATACCTCGGTTATTGTACGGGGTGCTGTCATCGGGAGCGAGTTTAATCGCTTGATCAAAATCGGCTAGGGCTTGATTATGCTCACCAAGTTCATAGTAGGACAAGCCTCGATTGTTGTAGGCGTTGGCAAACTCATCATCCAGTTCAATCGCTTGGTTAAACAGTTCAATCGCCTCACCGTAGCTTTCGGCATCATAAGCGGCTTCGCCCTGCTCGTAAAGCTCCTCTGCTGATAGCTCAGGGGTAGCAGTTGGTTCAGGCGTGTCGGTTGGTTCGACTTCTGCGGGTGCTTCTGTTGGTTTTTCAGGGGCCGGTCCCTCGGTTACTTCACCGCCTCCAAATCCGCAGGCAATGCTGGTGATGAGTAGAACAATTAATATGGTGATAAATCTGTGTTTCATGTGTATCTCCTTTTTTGAAAACACCTCCGAGGAGAAAAGCACACCTCGGAGGTGGACGACTCTGATGTCCGGCAGATAGCCCGCGTCTAAACTA
Organism: Anaerolineales bacterium HSG24; assembly: GCA_030377895.1. Lineage (GTDB taxonomy): Bacteria > Chloroflexota > Anaerolineae > 4572-78 > J111 > JAUCGB01. The sequence goes on along the minus strand of JAUCGB010000014.1, from coordinate 31,354 downwards.
ATCAACATGGCGATCACCATATAATTCGTCATACACCTCTTCACGAGTTTGACGCAACTTTTCTAAAATCTCTTCTCTGCTTAGTTTCATAAACGGGTGATCTTGCTGAATATCATGTCTTAGTTAGTTGTTTGAGTTCATCTCGCCATGTTTCTGTTTTATCATCTTCTCCCTGAAATGGCTCTGAATTTTTGGGCGTAGCTTGACCATCGTCCAGTGGCTCAGATATTGCCGTATCGTCCGGCTTTTGCTGTTAGAATAAGCTTTTTGGTAAACTGGTCACTCATATACACTACCTTTTATTCAATGGTATAAAAAAGAATATTATTTTAGTTTCCAAGTTAAAATTTGTTTCACTAAAATCTTCAGAGCCGTTAAATGGTTCATTGCCCTCTCAAGATCATAACTCCCATAAATATTTGGTTCTTTAATGGCTTTCCAAGGATGGATAGCATTTCGAAAAGCCTGTATCCCTTCTATTTTTAAGGATTCAATCTCGGGTATCAAATTCTGAATGAGTTGTCGGTACTGTTCAAAGGTGAGTTGATTGGCAATTGCATCTCCAAGATCAATATTATCAGCATACTTTGAATGACCGATTCCATCTTTGAGCTTGATTAATCTGGAATATTGCGGGTTTCTTAGTTCAGCCAATACTTCTGGTTTTCTAAGAGTAGCTAACATCACTCCTTCTAGCACAGCCCCGAACATAATCACACATCCTTTGTACCCTTCGCGAGAATAGGCTTTTTGTGCTTCTTCTAGATCGTAAAGAGCCGTTTCTTTAAATCTCTTTTCAATCGTACTGCCTTGAATTAAGTCACGTATCTTTCTAAACGCCGTTTCAACTTCTTTTTTTGGTGGTGATGTGGGTTTAAATGCCTTCTCAATATCTTGACTAGGGGCTGTTTCCTTAGTCGCTTGGCTGATATGTGAAGATGTAGGCACTGTTTTTTTAGTCGCTTGATTGGGTAGAGATGTAGTTTTAGATTTGTCATCATCAGTAGTAGTTGAGGTAGTTGAGGTAGTTGAGCTATGAGGTGATAAAACAGGGGAGCTTTTAGAACTTGAGGGTCTGGCTGGAGGAGATACGGGCTTTTCAGTTGACGATGTTTGTTCTGATGACGTAGACAAGGGAAGCTGTTTTACTATAGGGATAGGAACGCTTGGAGCAGGGGACGTTTGCCGAGGGGTAGATTTGGGTGGATTAGGGCGCACAAGATTAAGGAATACATCTTCGTCCATTGACGAAATACCCTTTTTATCTTTCAGTTTATTAAATGAACGAATACAAATCCTATAAAGTTCTAATTTTTCTTGTGATGCTATTTTTAAGCCTTCAATTTTACCTAGTAACCTTGCTGCTTTTGTTTTGTTTGTCTTTTTAAGATTTTCATACCAACTACTTATGTCGGGATATTTCAACGCTTCTTCTATATCTCTTTCTAGTCGCCACAGACTCCAGTTTCTACTAATTTTTCTCAAAATTTCATCTTTGATAAATATTTTCACTGCCTTATATCGAGGATCATTTTGGTTTATGCGTTGCCTATCGGGAGTAATAATGTCTATTTCATCATCAGAGTCCAAAAAGTCTGCCTCAATATTACCGATAATATACTCAGCATAAGCTTGACTTTCTTGAAAATCAGCTAAAATATCTTCCTGAATAAGTTTACTATGAGCAAAAAGAGCAATAGTATTATTTTGGTCATCACTTATATTCTTTGGTTTAACAACTGTGCCAACCCATCCACTGATTTTATGAGTTCTTCCGTCAACAATTATTTCATTCTTTAGTTTAACAACTCTAAGAGCGTTCTTGCATCTATTAGCATGTTCTACGCTTTCATCACCCATATACCATATAAATTCTACTTGGTTGAGGTAGGGTTTATCAGCAGAGGAGATTGAGGTGCCATTAAATCTTACATCAAAATCATGTTGATTATCAATAACTGTAAACCTTCTTGCCAACATTTTTCTTAAAGACACAATAGTTTGTGATAATTTCTCTTTGTATAATCCATTGAGTGTGATCCTTGTACCCTTGTCAATATCAATTTTTTGAGGTTCAAGCGGTGAAGGGTAATAAATGTGGCTATTATTTTCCATCTCTTGTTTGACATCAGCCCAATCTACCACACAGCCGGATTTATTACCATTTTTACTACTTTGTATTTCCATGATTTTTGCAAAAGAAAAAATGGCTAACATCCCGATACCTTTGCGTCCCATAAAATGACGACCACTTGGTGTTCTATTTTGAAGGTTTTGTTCTCTTTTTCGATATCCTACTCTTAAATATTTGTCGTTCATGTCCTCAAATAACATGCCGAGGCCGTTGTCCTCGATAATTATCCTATCATTTTCTATACCAATCGTAATACATACTTGCGTTGCATCTGCATCCCAAGCATTGGCCACCATCTCAGATAATACAGCAGGTATATTGCTATATAAATTCGGCCCCAAAAAATTCAATGCGTTCAATGCTATGGTTAGTCTGTAAGAATTAGACATTATGTTTCTCCAAGTGTTTTCTGATGCTCTGAGCAATAACCCGACCTAATTGTATCGGTACAGCATTGCCTATATGTTTACCAATTACTTTTAGATGTATTTTCGAGTTAGGGGATGCAAATTTGTAACTTTTGGGAAATGTTTGCAGTAATGCTGCTTCACGTAATGAGATAGCTCTATCTTGTTCAGGATGTCCAAACCTACCATTGCCATATCCGTAACATTGAGTAGTTATTGTGGGAGATGGTTTGTCCCATTCCATTCTACCGTATACATCTGGATAGGTTTTGCCAGTATCTTTTTTATGACAATTGGCTACTAGTTCATTCGGCCAATCGCGCCAAGAACCGCCTGGTTTGGATACCTGTATTCTTTTTTTATTAAGTGCAGATAGCATACTAGAATAATGCAACCGATCATCCACATGAACTTCACCGGCTTCAATTGGGGGAAGATGGGATATTGCATCTCGAACTGTAACATAATTTAGGTCAGCATGTGTTGGTTTGAGAAAATTTATTTGACCGTATTTCGAAGCTAATAATACCAGACGTGTACGATTTTGGGGAATACCATATTTGGGGCAATACACCTTATCGAGTGATACATCATAATATTCCCTTTCTAAACCCTCAATAAAGTTGTTTAAGACTGTCCCGTCTTTGAAGGTTTTAAGACGCATTACATTTTCCATTGATACAATATCTGGTTTTACTTGCTGTATTAAACGTAAAAACTCAGATAACAGTCCCCAATTTTTCTTGTTTTCTGGCTGACTGTTTGTGTATGATGAAAAGGGCTGGCATGGCGCGCAACCCACTAAAATTTTTATGGAGTTTGCGGGATACATGGCTAAAATTTCCTGTCTTGTTATAACTTCAATTCTCTTGCACGTAAATTTGGTGTCGATATTATTAGCTTCAAAGGCATATTGACATGAGGGATCAATATCATACCCACTAATAACATTAAATTCTTCCTTAATAAAGCCATGTGTTAAACCGCCTATACCACAAAACAAGTCGATTACTGAATAATTCTTCATATCAAAATACCACAAACTCTTTGGTTTAATGCTCCCACTCATCTTTGTTCGTATATTTATTCATCTCATTCATGTCAAACAGACGAAGCGATTCGTCGAATACGGCTAACTCTTCGAGGGCATCTGAGGCGGCGATGACAATTGCTTCGGTGTCCCACTCCAAACATTCTTCGAGAGCTTCCTGAGCCACGGGGCCACCAATTTGACCGAGTGCGCCGATAGCCACTTCTTGCACTTCGATATCGAACTCATTTTGGAGGAGGTTAATCAGTTTGGGGAGTACGTCGATAATCTCCAACTCACCACAGGCCCGAGCTGCTTCAAAACGGATCGATGGGTTAGGGTTGTCTAACTCCTCAAGTACACTAGGAACCCAGCGGGAATCGGCGTTGCGGCCCATAGCAAATATGGCACTGACCTGTAAAAGATCATCTTCATCATAATAGGCCGCTTTGATAATTTTGCTTCTCTATTCTAAACTCTGTTAGCGAGAACTAAAGTTTAAGACGTTCTTTGGTTATTATCATGACGACACCTCTGAGAACAACTTCCTGATCAATATTGCTGAATCGCCTTCAACTCCCAGCCGCTAAAAGCCAAGGCTACTTTGATAATCTGTCCGCCCCCACTACGCTTGATAATCCGCGTATCGGTGGCATACTGGTTCAGTTGAGTCTTGGCTTCCTTTAGCTTCTCCTTCAAATCTTCCTCTGTGAACTCAGTCCGAGTCAAGTATTTCAACTCTATCAAATAGCTATATTGCAGATTATCGTATTTTGCCAGAAATGGCTCCATGTACAAATCTACAAACCCCTTGCCTAACTCTTCCTCCGTGCGGATGATAAAGTAATCGGTCACACTCAGATAAGCTAACAAAAAGGTCTGTATCACCTTCTCACCCGTCAGATAATCCCGTATTGAGGTCTGTTTCTTCACTTCGTCAGCCAAAAACTCAAACACAGGTCGCCACTCGCCATGATAGGCCATGTCTTGAACCAAATTTGACAATCGCCAGATATCGACATTGAACACATCCACATCTTGATAACCTCGTCGTAAGTAACTGTACATCAGTTGCTTAATCGTTTGATTGGGTATCGTCAACCTGTTACTCTCAGAATAGCTCAATAAGCCAAAGTAGAATAGTAGCGAAATAAAATTCTCCGGTTTAATAAGATCTTCCACAGGGAAACTCGATACCACTCTCGTAGCCTGCGTTCCCTGCGTCTTGATAATTTCAGCAATATGACTGAAATTGCCATTCAATCGTTTATCTAACACGACTAGATGACGTAATTTACCGTAGTCTATCTTCACATTCTGGTCTATCATGTCATCTGGATAGGTACCCAGTTCTAACAAATTATCCACAAAGTAGAGTACCATGTCTGTGTTAAATAGTTTGGTTTCAACTCTGTTTGAAAAACGATAATTATCATACCATGCTTTCATCACGCTCAGAGTCTTATCAAAATCATCTATTACTAAATTACTATATTCTTGATAATATCGCAACAACTCTATCACATCAAACTCTGTGAACCCTAACAGTTCGTTGAAGTTAGGATGCAAACTGATATTCTTGCCGATATTAAAACCACTGGTCACATCATCCATCGTCACCGGAGAGACCCCCGTGATAAACATCCGGCTGATTCCAGAATCAACTTGGTCAACCGCACTTTTCAGCACATTGAAAAAAAAGCGAAAGAAGCCTGCTCCACGCGTCAACTCCTGATATGCCGTTTGTCCGGCAGTGGTCAAGATAGTGTTGGCGAAGTTGTCATACTCATCAATCAACACATAGACGCTGTGACCTTTCAAGCCAATATAATCCAACAGAAAACCCAGTTTTCCATGAGAGCTTTTCTGCCGCTCCATCATGGTGAAGTAATCATCATCTAACCAATCACGATATTTCAAACCGAAAAAATGAAAACATTTGTCTGTATATTCTTCAAACGACTCCTCAACCTTATCCAATTGAGGATTGACTGCCGAAAAGTTGAACTTCAAAATCAGGTATACATTCTTCTCCGAGGTTGGACGCTCGTAGATGTCGGTTCCTTTGAAGAAAAAGTCGAACTGATCTGAACGGCTGATGTCGTAATAACTCTCTAAGACTGTCAACCATGACGATTTTCCAAATCGACGCGGGCGGATGAAAAACAGAAACTCACCCGTTGCCTCCAGTTGAGGAATGTAACGCGTTTTGTCGATATAGTAACAATTTTTCTCTCTAATTCGCTTGTAGCCTGCTAAACCATAAGGTATTGGTTTCATTTGTATGCTCTTGTAATAATGATTTGCTGTAAATAAGATATAATTTTATCGAATCAACAGACACCTGCGAGGAAAACTAGGCATGGTTCAAAATGAAGGAATTCATCTTTACAAATTATACGTGGCGATAATTGTGTAGGGGCTAGGTAAGGCGGCAACTATCATGGTTTGAAATCAGAATTTTCATCCGCCTTACCTCGCCCGTAGCCCACAGGGGACGCTATCTCCGAGTAAACGGGCGAGGCAGGGGCGGAGAGAATTTGACCACACGTTCCAAGTCTAGACCGCCCTGCCTAGCCCCTACGCTTCATTGCAATTTGTAAAGATCATTCACCTCAAAATGAACCATGCCGAAAACTACATACCTCGGAGGAGAGTGACTCCGCTACTACGAGGTGTGTTTTTCTCGGAGGTGTTGTTACGGAAGAGAACAGTTCTGTCAAACCGGCACACTCCCCGCCGGAACTTTCGTCTCAGAGGAACGACGTTTTGGCTCTGGAGCAGGCCATGCGGCGACTATCGTACCTAGAATAAAAACTAATCCTCCGACCCACAGCCAGTTGACCAGTGGGTTGATATAGGCTTTGAAGGTTGCGGTTTCGCCAGTGCCTTCCCAACCTGCCAAAATCACATATAGGTCACTCAACAGAGTAATTATTTGTTTGTCGGGAACAGTTATGGGTTGCTGCTGAACAACAAAAAATTCACGCACAGGAACCAATTCGCCTATCGTTTGCCCGTTGTAGGAGACGGTTAAATAGGCTTCGGTCATGATACGGTCATCAGGACTTTTTGCATTCCGCAAGCCTTGATAGGTCATGGTATAGGTTCCGAGCAGGTCGCTACTAATCGACATGCTTTCGCCCACCGCGATATTTTGTTGCGTTTCAACCTGATAAAGCTGACTACCAATCACGCCGATGGCGACCAAAATAATCCCCAAGTGGATCATATAACCACCATAACGACGACGGTTACGGGCAACCAAATTCATCAGGGCGATGGGGTAACTTTCGCCACGATGATGGCGTACTCGCACCCCACGCCAATACTCAAAGACGATGGTGGTTAGGGTGAAGGTGCATAGGCCAAACCCTAACACTGCACTCCAAATTGTAATCCCTATGACGACCAGAAGTATCATGATACCCACGCTCGCAATCGTCGGCCACATAAACGACACACGGAGTTTTTTGAGGGAAGTCCGTCGCCAAGGCAGTAAGGGGGCAACTCCCATCAACAGAATGATAGTCGCCCACAATGGGGCTGTTGTCTGCTCGAAAAAGGGTGGGCCGACGATAATCTTTTCACCACCAATCGCCTCGGTAATGAGGGGATAGTGTGTCCCCCACCAAACAACGACTGCCAAACCGATAAAGAGAAGGTTGTTCAACAAGAAAAACGATTCACGGGAAATCAGGGAGTCGAGTTCGTTGTCCGAGGATAGATCATCCCAACGGGTGACAAATAGGTAGAACGCTCCGACAAAGATGATGCTAATGAAAATCAAAAAGAGTGGGCCAATCGCGCTTTCGGCAAAGGAGTGTACCGAGGAGAGCATGCCAGAACGGGTCAAAAATGTGCCTTCGATGACCAGACAGAAAGTCATAATGATGAGGGCCATGTTCCATCGTTTGAGCATGCCTCGATTCTCTTGCATCATGACGGAGTGCAGAAATGGTGTGGCTACAAGCCACGGAATTAGAGACGCGTTTTCGACGGGATCCCAACCCCAATACCCGCCCCATCCCAACACATCATAAGCCCACCAGCCGCCCCACAATAGGCCAAGACTCAAAAACATCCATGCTATGAGCGTCCAACGGCGAGTGGTGCGAATCCATGCGTCTCCGGTTTGGCGCGTTACCAAGGCTGCCATGCCAAAAGCAAATGGCACTACAAACGCGACAAATCCGATATAGAGCATGGGGGGATGGATAATCATGCCAAAATGCCGCAATAACGGGTTTAATCCTTGACCATCATGCGGAAAAAAGGATAGCTGTTCAAACGGGTTGGCAATAAAGATTACCAAGCCGATGAAAAAAGCTATGGTGAACTGGGTCACGGCAATCACATAAGGCATCAAGGATTGCATCTCTTCCCATTTAGAGTAGATTGCCGCGGCGGCGGACAAGGCCATAAGCCAAGACCAAAATTGTAATGAGCCGGCCTGCCCCCCCCCACAAGGCTGTCATGCGATAAAATAAGGGAGCGGCGGTATTGCTTACCTCATAGACATATTCGGTTTGATAATGTCCAGTAATCAAGAGGTATTCGATGACGATAATCGAGAGGGTTAAAAAACCAGCCACACCAAGGGCTGCATTACGACTGCTAAGAAGTAGTTCTGGTCTACGTTGCCATCCACCAACGAGTGACACAACGAAGGCGTAAACGGCTAACATGAAAGACAAAACTAAAGTAACATATCCGATATTGGGCATAGATTGATATTTAATTGGATACGGGATATTAATCGCGATGGTGAATAATCATGCCACATCTGTCGGTTAACATCCAATACCTAATTTGATTTTCCAGCGTTATACGATAGACGAAAAGTAATCATTCAGCCCCCTTGTACCCAAACCTAGTTTGGGTACACAATTACTCAAGCAAACCCTGTTTGCGACTTGCAACATGCCAAAAACAGAGCTTCTATGGCAAATACGTTCCCAATCTGGAGATTGGGAACGAGGGGGAAATAGACGAAAAAGGTTCTTCTGGCTTTGTGACAAAAACATTAAAGCTAACTAGAGTTGTCAATCGCCTGTAGCTCTATTTCTTCTGGCTCACCTTCGTACTTGCTCGGACATTTAAGCAACAGGTTGTGAGCCTTAAACGAGTGACCGTTGTATGTCCCTTCGATAATTGCCTCAGTATCAGCCCGCATCTGGTCTGGTTTAGGGCCGTTAAAAACGACTGGCAGAGCCTTCCCATTTTCACCAAGTACATTAAATTTTAATATGAGATCACGATTGTTGAACTCAATCGATTCTTCATCGACCATGCCCGATACACGGACAATTTTGTTCTCAACGGCTGTACCTTTGGCGTATAGTTCGTCAACGGTCATGAAATAGGTGGCGTTACTTTGAATCCCAGCATACATTAAATAGGCAATCGCCAGAATAATCAGTACCCCACCAACAATAAATTTAATTTTTTTGTTTGCGTCTCGTTCCGAAATTTGAATCGAGGACATTCCTGCTTGTGACATGTGTTACCCCTCAAAAGTTATGATTTTACGGCAGATATAACATTTCTGCCTATGGAATTTAACGGCTAACCACTCAACGTGCGAGTACCGTACACAGCATAAAGGCGATGCTATGGTTCACCAGAAAAGTATTGACCCTTCACATCTTCATATCCGTTATTGAAGCTTCTTTCGGGAAGGTTGGGATGATCAGAATCTTTTGGGCATCCGATTCTGTACATTATAAACGAATATCCCCATCCAAGAAAACTTGGACTAATGAAATTTTTAACGCTCCTCACTCTTCCAAATAAAAAAGGCCGTCAACAATTTAATGTCAACGGCCTTTTGCTGAATCGTTGAATCGATTGAATCGCTCAATGCCCGTCGATGATGAAGTAACGGCTGTCCGTACCGACATTACCGGAACTATCCTGCGCCGTCACGACCAGCTCGTATAGGCCATTGGTCAACGTACTCCAATCGTACTTTTTATCTTCTCCAGGCATATTACAAGGAGTATTTCCTCTAAAAGCACAGAAGGGCGGTGCGTAATCGGCTTGACTCCAGATTACCTTAGAAGTTGCCACATGAACAATCTCAAATTTCACCCAATTTCTATCTTTCGCAATAAGTGGTGATGTGGTTGCTTCAAACCGGGCCTCATTACTTGTATTAATTACCTGATATGAAGTTATCGGATTGCTGATGGTCACATTCAAAGAGCCTGATGGTATCGTGGGTGGGGTAATGTGAGTTACATTTGCACAAACATTTGTCACGAGAGAATTGTCCGGTCCTTTATTGTTGCCGATATTGAACTTGGTTTCGAATATGTCATCATCAGTTCTTAAAGCTCCAGTAACTTGATATGTTGCCGTAAACCAAAAGCTGGCTGCCGATGTAATTGGTACTCTAGATGGTTCGGGGTTGGAGAAACTATAAAAGATATAATTCGTGTCGGTAATGGTAACATACTGCATATCAGTAAATCCTCGACTTGTCGTTGGATTATTTTCGTCACTGTTTCTATATACAAATAGATAAGGCTCATACAAGGTAATCCAATCGGTATAGTTATTGGTTACTGAGATGACAACTGTTCTTGTTTGGGTATTGGTCATGACGAAAGATTGAAAATTTACCATGTAACATTCGGGCATTGGGGCTACGGTCTCATTATCAAGAATGACCACCGGTGCAGTATCCGGCGTACCCAATGTCGCCGCGCTCGCTGAACTCAAGGTCACGTTGAAAATCTTGTCCCCATCAAAGACTAAATCATCAGCGATTGACACATTGAAATTCTGAGTGGTATCACTAGGATTGAAAGTCAATGTACCACTTGCAGTCGTATAATCAGTTCCAGCAATAGCCGCCCCGTTGACTGTTGTGTAGGTCACAACAACGGTATTTGAGCTAGAGTTGCTGAGATTGACTCCGATTGTAAGAGAAGTTCCATCCTCAGCGACATTAAATCCGTTACTAGCAAATTGAACCGTTGGCTCATTATCCTGAATTGTCACTGTGGTGCTATTTGGTGAACCAAGTATGGCATTAGTTGGATTACTCAAGTTAATCGTAAAAGTTTCCAACGGTTCAAGAACGGTGGCATCGTCCGTAATCGGCACAGTAATGTTTTGACTTGTCTCGCTGGAATTAAAGGTCAGCGTACCGGTGGTGACAGTATAATCACTGCCGCTGAGGGCCGCGCCATTGTTAGTCGCATAATCAACCGTTATAGTATTACCCGAAGCAGGACTAAGAGTAACTTGCACGATGACTGAACCATCTCCCTCGGCAACGGTATAATTAGCGGCGGCAAATTGGAGTTGCGGGGGCGGAGTAACATCATCATTCACAATAGTGATGGTGGCATTGTCTGGCGAACCTAGTGTCGCCTTGTTTGGGTTACTCAAGGCAAAAGAGAACGTTTCGTTTGATTCAATCGCACCATCATTAAAGATAGTCACTGGAACTGTCATGACGGTTTGACTGGGGGCAAAGGTAACAGAACCGCTGGCTGTATTGTAGTCAACACTGGCAACGGCTGACCCGTCGGCGGTGGCATAGTTAACCGTTACGGTAGTCAAAGACGGGATGCTGAGTTGAATCTCCAGATTAACTGTTCCACCGGCTTCGTTGACGCTGTAGGTACTGTTACTCAGATAGACGGACGGAATATCATCATTCACAATGGTCAGCGTTGCTGAAATGGGTGAGCTAAGGGTGGCACTAATTGGGTTGCTCAGGCTAAGATAGAAGAATTCGTCGTCTTCAATGGTAGTTTCAATCACAAGTGGGATAGTCAGAGTTTGACTGATTTGGTTCGGAATAAAGGTCAGTGTGCCACTGGTCGAGGTGTAATCAGTCCCCGCGGAGGCAGTGCCATCACTGGTGGTATAGTCAACATTGATGGTGGCGTTGACCGCCTTGCTGAGTGTCACCTCAACCTGAATTGAGCCGACATCCTCATTTTGACTATAACTATTGCTGGTAAGCTGAATAGTCGGTATATCCTCATCGACAATTGTCACGGTGGCTGATACAGGTGTTCCCATGAGCATGCCGCTTGGATTACCCAGATTAACGAAGAAGGTCTGATCCGACTCAATATTCAAATTGTCGATAATGGGGACAGAGATAGTTTGAACCGTTTGCCCCGGAGCAAAGGTTAGGCTACCCGTTGTGTTATTGTAATCGGTCCCGGCGATGGCACTGTTATCTGTCGTGCTGTAGGCAATCGTGGTGACGATGCTGGCCGGTATATCGAGGGTCACGGTGATAGTCGCCATGCCGCCATCTTCTATGATGCTATAGCTGGCACTTGAGAACTGAACGGTAGGCGTATCATTATCCAAAATCGTCACTTTGGCGGTGTCAGGTAATCCGATGGTGGCACTAACCGAGTTACTCAGCACGACCTCAAAACTCTCTATCGTTTCGGTATCAGAATCGTCGATGATTGGCACGGTGAAGGTCTGGACAGTTTGAGCGGGAGCAAAGGTAAGCGTGCCAGCACTGCTAGTATAGTCACTTCCAACCGTCGCCGAATCGTCACTGGTGCTATAATCGACCATAATCGGATAGGTCGCGCCATTGTTCAGAGTAACGGTCAATGGCGCAAGGCCAATAGCTTCTGACACGCTATAAGGGAAATTTGTGCTGTCAAACTGAACGAGAACCGTGTCATCTTCATTGATGGAAACGAGGGTCACATTGGGCGAACCGACATTCAAGTTGATATAGTTGCTCAACTGCAAGACAAAGGTTTCTATCGATTCAATCACGACATCATCAGTGATGACAATGGCAATAGTCTGTTCGCTCTGACCGGGCAGAAAGGTTACAGTTTGACTAATCGGCATGTAGTCAGTTCCACCAGAGGCAGTGCCATCGGATGAACTGAGTATCACCGTGCTGGTTACAATGGACGGTTTATTGAGCATAAGTTTGATACTACTGGTTACGCTGTTCTCATTAAAGAGGTAAGCGGGTTGGTCAAACCACAGTTCAGGATGGGTATCATCATCCTCAATGGTGACGGTGGCTTGGTCAACGGAGCCTAAGTTCGCATTGATTGGCGCGCTCAGGGTGACAGTGAAGGTTTCATCTGGCTCAACATGAGGTGAATCGAGAATGGGAATGGTAAAGGTTTGGCTGAGTTGTCCAGCCGGAAGGGTGATAGTACCGCTCAGGCTGGTATAATCGCTACTGGCTAGGGCAGAGCCGTCATTGGTTTGATAAGCCACTGAAGCCAACATGCCAGACATGGTCGTCAAGGTGACAGTCAGAGTCACCATGCCATTATTTTCTATCACGGTGTAACTGTTTTGCAAAAGTTGTATTTGCGGTAGGGGGTCATCGTCAATAATGTTTAACGTGGTGGTGAATGGCAGGCCAAGTGTTAAATTGGTGGGGTCATATAACTGCAAAATCACATACTCCCCTACTTCATATAAACTGTCATCAATAATCGAGACCTCTACTGCTTGACTAGTTTGGCCGGGCGGAAACAACAATGTCGTGTTGACCAAGTTGTAATCGAGGCCCGCTTGCGCCGTTCCGGTCGATACGGTCAAAGCAACAGTCGTCGTTAACGCAGAGGGGTCACTCAACGTGACCAAAATTGAGGTTGTTAGAACCGCTTCATTGGCAAAGTACTGATTAGCATCAAACTGAACCTGCGGTGACAAATCATTGTCAAGAATGGAGATGGTTGTGGTGGTGATTGAGCCAAAGATTGCACTGACCGGATTGGTCAATGATATTTGAAACAATTCGGTCGCTTCATCAAGCAAGTCATCAATAATTGGGATGGTGATGGTTAAGCGGGTTTGATTCGGGGCAAAGGTGAGCGTTCCTGCGGTGGCAGTATAGTCGCTTCCGGCAAAAGCAGTGCCGTCATGGGTCTGGTAATCGACGCTAACAGGCAGACCGGATGGGGTGCGTAAAGTGACAGGAATCGAAGCCAAACCAGTCTGCTCATCAATAGAATAGGTCGCTTGAATAAACTCAACCCGAGGTGGGCCATCGTCATCAAGAATGGTCAGTGTGGCCGCATCAAGTGGGCCTAAAATCGCCCCGTCCGGTTGGGTCAAACTGAGTTGAATCGTTTCGTCTGTTTCTTGCAGATCATCATCAATCACAGTTATGGCAAAACTAGCCTCGGTCTGTCCAGCGGGGATGGTTAAACGTCCGGTGGTTGCGATGTAATCCGAACCGACAGTTGCCGTACCATTACCAATTTCATCAGCCACAGACACGTTATGCCCGACTGTGGTGCTTAGGGTTACAGTAATCATGGCCTGCCCCACGTTCTCCATGGCCGAGTAAATCGGTTGAACAAAGGCAATTTCTGGTAAATCATCACTGCGAATCACTACCTGCGCTGGATTCGGTGAACCGAATTGGGCATTTTCAATATTGGTCAAATTGACGATGAAGTTTCGATCGGGTTCGGGCAAGTTATTATCAATTAGTAGTACGGTATCAGTTTGAACCGTCTGCCCCGGTAAAAAGGTAACTTGTCCCTGATGGGCGATGTAATCAAGACCGGCGATGGCGGTATCATCCACGGTGTTGTATGAACCAGTGATCACCAATCCAGATGGTGCACTTAAGGTCATGGTGATAATAGCTGTGCCGATCCCTTCTTGAGCCAGATAGGTCGGCTGACTAAATTGGAGGGTCGGGGTAGAATCATCGTCAGAAATAAGCAGGCTGGCTGGATTCGGCGTACCGATGGAGACACCAACTGGGTTGCTCAAAAGTAATGTGACCGATTCTTGACCTTCATCCAACGAATCATTTAGAATCGGCACGGTAAAAGATGCTTCGGTTTGTCCAGCGTTCAAAACAAGCTGGCCTTGGGTTAAGGTGTAGTCTTGTCCGGCAACGGCGGTTCCGTCTTGAGTGGTGTAATCTACCGAAACAGTACCATGTGAAGAAAATGCTAATTTAACGCGAATGGTGGCGACAGCATCACCTTCCACAACCGAAAAGGTCGGTTGAACAAAGGTTAAAACAGGACGAGAGACGGTGGAGGAGGTTGGTTTTTTGGTCGGCGCGTTTGTTGGAATAGCTGTTGCCGGAACAGTTGTTGGAATAGCTGTTGCCAGCGGTACAGTAGGCGCAACCGTAGCTGGGGGAAGCGTTGGTACAGTAGGCACAACTGTAACTGGGGGAAGCGTTGGGACAGTAGGCGCAACCGTAACTGGGGGAAGCGTTGGGACAGGCGGCACGACAGTTGCAACCGTAGGTACGGCCGAGGTCGCAGAAGCAATAGTCGTCGGTACAGCAGAGGTTGCAGAAGTGGCAGGCGCAGGCGTACCAACCGTTGTTGGAACATAGGTAGGGTTGGAAGATGCTGGTGTGGATGCTGGAGAGGCAGAACTACCGGGCCGAGGCGTTAAAGGTGAGCCATCACCATGAGAGGCAGAATCTGGTGTGGGTGTTGTAGTTGGAAAAACAGCTTTTGGCGTTGGGGTCAAATTCAATACACCTAAAGGAGTTGGGGTTAAAAAAAACTGTATGGTTGGGTTGGGTAACAAGGCAATATTAAAGCGGCTGTCGGCATCTGAGTTTTGACTGGTTTGCAGGCGTAACTCATCTAAAGCGGTTTCTTCAATGATTCCGTCTAAATCTAAAGGCGCGACAATTAACTCATCCGTGTCAGAGTAGTTAGCTCTATTCTTAGCCAACATGCTGGCATCAATCTGTTTGGGGGCGATGGTCATTAATGCTGTTTGCGACGAGCAAAAAATACAGGTACAACTCATCAACAAAAACAGTATTGTTAACCAGCGAAATCGGATGATTCGCCTTTTGTTTCGTAGCCAACTGTCCGTTTCGTTTGGAGATTTATTTTCAAATATAGTTTGGGATGACATTACGTCCTTCCATGCCTAATGCCCGTTTTGGAATCATTAGGTGATCGTTTTAATTTACTATTCTCCCTTCACATCTTCGGCATAGCTGTACAATTCAATCCCTAATCTTTCTGCTACAGGATAGGCATACTTATCCACCATCGGTGAAATGACAATTTGACGGGTTGCTTTTGTATCATGATGTTTTTCATAAAAATGGACTTTTCTACTAAAAATATACATATCACTCTTGCTCATGGATGACTTGAGTTCACAAATAATCAGTAGCCCATTCTTGATGATGATATCAAGTTCTATCTGGTCAGGATGTCCAAAAACTTCCCCTTTTTCATCATATTCAGTGATGTTGACCACCCGCACCGCAAACGATTCTTCCAGGATACCCTTCAATGCATTCCGAAACGATTGCTCTGAATGAAGGCCCCACCGTGCACCCAAGGCTCCAATACTACTGTTGTATTTGCTAATAGACAACCGTGTTTCTTTCAGCAACCGTTGGGTTTCTTCACGCATGGCTTGATTTTCAGTCTGCTGTTTATCCCAATACCACTTCGATTCCTCTTTTTGTTCCTGCCATTTTCGTTCCGATTCCTCTTTTTGTTCCTGCCATTTTCGTTCCGATTCCTCTTTTTGTTCCTGCCATTTTCGTTCCGATTCCTCTTTTTGTTCCTGCCATTTTTGTTCCGATTCCTCTTTTTGTTCCTGCCATTTTTGTTCCGATTCCTCACGTATGGCTCGAATCTCGGCATTATTTTTCTTAATCTCTTCTAGCATTTTCTCAATACGATCTTCCGTTTTTTGCTTATCGGCAAAACTCTCACGTAACATGTCCTGAATAACATAGCGAAAAGTTATATCTGTTCGCAATAGATGTGGTAATTCTTGTCGGACTATTTTTTTAACTTCAGTTAAATTCATATCGTCTCCTTACGGTTCACCATCTTTTATTATACAGTATACAGACTATTGTACCATGCAAACATATAATCGAGAAATTCTAAATTTGACGGATAGAGAAGAAGAAGAGAGGAGTAAAAATTCTATTTTTATCATTTTCTATCATTGAAAGACTGCCGCGCTCTCATCGCCCCAATCATCGTCGCCCCAATCATCCCAATCGTCATCGTCATCGCTCGGTTCCGGTACAATCGGTAACGAAAAACCAAATTCGCTTCCCTGATACGGTGTACTTTCCATCCAAATCTCACCCTCATTACGCTCAATAATAACTTTGCTCAAATATAAACCTAACCCGATGCCGCTGAGTTCAAAAGTTTTCTTATCATGGATCGCCCGATAAAACCGAGTAAATAGGTGAGGCTGGTCTTTCTCTAAAATCCCCACACCATTATCCTTGACCACTAATACAGCTTGCTCGTTCTCCTTTTTTAAGGAAAGTAAAAGCTCACCCTCAAA
This sequence comes from Anaerolineales bacterium HSG24, assembly GCA_030377895.1. GTDB lineage: Bacteria > Chloroflexota > Anaerolineae > 4572-78 > J111 > JAUCGB01. The sequence goes on along the minus strand of JAUCGB010000014.1, from coordinate 14,493 downwards.
ACTGTACAAGTATGCGTTTCTGACCAGTGTTTTAAGTACTTGCCTTATTTTTTCCTCATCAGCGTTAACCCACAAGGCTTCATCTGGAACAGATATATCAAAATCAAGTTTCTTTTCTTCCATAGGGCCAAACCAGTCCTGCCCAACTTGGTCAACAATATCGGTCATGTTGATTGTGGAGCGACTAATCGCAAAATTATCCGCGTCAATCTCCGACAAATCGACCATGGCCATGACCACGTTTTTAAGGTCATTGGCTTGTTCATCGGCAACATTGGCATTATGCGTCATCTTTTCAAAGATTTTATCCGGCACTTGAGCGGCAATCATGGGCAACATCATTTTGATGAGGCTGATTGAGCCAGTTAAGGGAAACATGGGTGTTTTCAACTCATGAGATACACTTTGAATAAACTTGTCTTTTAAGCGTTCCGCAATCACTTCTTGCGTAATATCGCGCAAAACAACCACGGATCCGAGTTCGTCTTCAGAAGAGGTTATAACTGGGGCGGATAAGGCACTTAAAACCCGTTCCCCAATTTCTAAACGGCGTTGCTCCAAATACGCTAAATCAGTTATCGAGGTTAAAAGTATATCCAACGGGTCTTGAGACTGTTTAGTTTCTTGGGAATCATCATTATTGGCCCCGTGGCTGGACTCTTCTAAATCATCACCGATACGATTAAGCACATTTGACGCGGCAGGATTTTGAGTTATTATATTTCCTGTGGAATCTTGGACTATCACGCCGTCAGCAATACTGCTGAGGATTGCATTAAGTTTACTAGCTTCCTGCTCCAATTCAATCGTTTTTTGTTCTAATTTAGAGGTCATGTTGTCAAAATTAGCCGCTAACACACCAACCTCGTCCTTACCTGTCAAACCAGTTCGACGCTGTAAATTACCACGAGCCACCGATTGTGTCACCGATACGAGACGTAACACTGGGTGGATAATTCTTTGAGAGACAACATAACCAACGATTAACACAACTACCATGCCGATTGTAAAAATTGTCGCCAATGTATTTCGGCTTAAAGCACTCGTTTCAGTCACAAAATTGGTAGATAGTACAACTGCAAAAACACCATAAGGCTTGCCCTGTAGTAAAAAAGGCGCGTAAGCCAATCGGTATGCATAGTTTTCAGCCAGAAAATCGGCAAAAATCGTTTTATCCGAACCTGTAGCCAATACCTCTTGATATTTCTCAGAGGTAAAGAGGTTATTTAGGGTTCCTGTATCAACACTATTCAATGAAATCGTTGAGCCCATAATGTCAGGAGGCTTAGAAAACAGTATAATGTCAGCCGCTGCAACATCTTTTAGAATCTGCAAATCACTATCCAAATAGGTGCCGATTAATACAATGTCGATATTCCCAGGTTCTATTCGTAACGGTGATGCAGTATAGACAATCAATTGACCAGAACGTTCATCTGTCGCTATTTCTACAGCCTTTGTATCACCCCTTGGGTCAGACAAAACTTCTGATATAGCCTTCCAGTCAGAGAGATTAATATTACTGTCAAATGAAACTTCAACCCCATCAGATGCTTGTACATCCCGAAATAGTTGTAATCTGAGGTCAGCATTTTGGTCAACAAGCAACAGGCTGTCAATATCCGAGTTTGTGACCATGATGGGATATATCAGGTTATTAACCGCTTCCCAATCTTGTTGGGCTGCCATATCAGATACACCGATAGTATTAACAACATCTCGGCCAACTTTTAAGCGCAACCGCTCTAAATTAACCACTTCACTACTAACAATACGTCCAGCATCAATCAACTGATTGGTGAAGCGTTCTTGAAAAGAACCCGCTACAAGTCTAGTAACCACAAACGCCCCTAATGCCGCTAAAGTCAACGTTAACAAGGCATAAGGGATAATGATTTTATTACGAATACTTGACTGAATAAAGGTTATGAGGTTAAGTCGAGACCAGAAAGTCGGGATTCTCATGATATGGTTTACTGAAACAAGGATTAACATTTTTATGTTTGAAAAACAACTGCATTATTAATTATAATGCGTTATCGAGAAAAAGAAACTTGTAGGGTTAATCATAAAACCCTAAAATCATGGAATTTGGGAGAGATTACATTATTATGTATAGTTTAGATGATACTATATCAGCTATAGTTACGTCAATAGGAAAAAGTGGCGTAGGGATAATAAAAATAAGCGGGCCAAAAGCCTATACCATTACTCAACAAATATTTGAGCCACATCGAAATATTACTCAATTTAAGCCATATCATTTACATTACGGTAAAATCCATGATCCAGAATCAAACAATTGTATTGATGAGGCACTTGTGGTATACATGCCCAAACCGCATAGTTATACTTGCCAAGATGTCATCGAAATTCAGGCGCATGGGAGTTTAGTTGCATTACAAACAATATTAGAGTTGACCTTACGGTTGGGGGCGCGTTTAGCTGAAGCAGGAGAGATGACTTTACGCGCATTTCTGAATGGCAGGCTAGACCTAACTCAAGCTGAAGCTGTTTTGGATGTTATTGATGCTAAAACAGAAGCGGCTTTACGGGTTGCGACAGAACAGTTAGGAGGAAATCTATCAAAGCGTGTATCCAATATCCGTAAAAATTTGGTTGACATTTTAGCCTTCATGGAGGCTAGTATTGACTTTGTAGAGGATGAAATTCCCCATCAAGATATTATCCTGCCACTTACAAAAGCAAAAACTGATTTGGAAGAACTCTTAAAAACAGCTGATCATGGTATTGTTTATCGACAAGGTGTTCATGTGGCAATTGTAGGTCGTCCAAATGTGGGCAAAAGTAGCCTCTTAAACGCCTTATTACGAGGTAACCGGGCCATTGTCACCAACATACCAGGAACAACCCGAGACACCCTCGAAGAAACAGTCAATATAGAGGGAATCCCTGTAGTTCTTGTTGATACCGCGGGTATTCGTACTCAAACTACAAATGAGGTGGAACGTATTGGCGTGGAGCGTAGTCAAAGGGCACTCGAACGGGCTGATATGGCTCTAATGGTTATCGACGGTAGCCAAAAATTGAGTGATGCAGATTGGACTATTGCGAAACTAATCAGAAATAAACCGTCTCTATTAGTTATTAACAAAATTGATTTGTCATCTGACGAATATCTCAAAATAGACACTCAATTTTTATCTACCGCTCCTAAAGCCTACATTTCTGCCCTAAACAATGAAGGGATACCCGAACTAGAAAAAACTATTCGCAATCTAATTATAGGAGATATCACTATATCTGACACTCCACTTGTCAGTAATCCTCGCCATAAAAGCCTATTACAACAAACGATACAAGCCGTAGAAATGGCAATTATTGCACAAAAAGGGAATGTATCGCCTGATTTAGTTTCAATTGATGTTCGTACTGCCGTAAATTTACTGGGCGAAATTACCGGAGAAACAATTACAGAAGGGTTACTTGATACTATTTTTAGTAAATTCTGTATCGGAAAGTAAAACAAAAAAAGGCTACTTAATAAAGTAGCCTTTTTAGATAACGGGGAGGGTGGGATTCGAACCCACGGTTGAGTCACCCCAACAACCACTTAGCAGGCGGTCCCAATCGTCCACTCTGGCACCTCCCCAAATCAAACAATCTATAATATGTGTAGTTTTCTCCAAAAACGGAGGGAGAGGGATTCGAACCCCCGGAGACCTTGCGACCTCAGTGGTTTTCAAGACCACCGCATTCAACCACTCTGCCATCCCTCCAAACTATTCAATATAATATCTATTTTATCAAAAGTTTATTTGAATGTCAACAACATAGTTTTAACGTTTTGTGTATTGTGGTGCTTTTCTAGCTCGTTTAAGGCCTGGTTTCTTGCGTTCTTTAACCCGATCATCTCGGGTCAATAAACCATGTTTACGTAGAACTTTACGCTTCTCTGGGTCACTTTTTAACAAAGCTCTAGCAATACCTAAACGAATTGAATCCGTTTGACCTGTCACTCCACCACCAGAAACCTTAACAGATACATCAAATTGACCTTGCGTACCTGTAACCTTAAATACGTTATCGATTTCAACTTGGTCAATGGAACGAGCAAGATACTTTTCTAATGGTTTATTGTTTACGACAAAATTACCTTCACCATTAAGGTATAAACGTACTCGAGCAGTAGATGCTTTGCGGCGACCAACGCCTTCAAAATATTGAGTATCAGCCATCAAATTTTCCTTAGACATTTAATTCTTGCGGTTTTTGTGCTTCATGTGGATGTTTATCACCCGCATAAACCTTCAGTTTCTTATACATTTTTCTACCTAAAGAATTTTTAGGTAACATTCCCCGAACAGCATGTTCAATAACTCTTTCTGGGAATTTTTTTAATTGATCACGTAATGTAATCTCACTTAACCCACCCGGATAACCAGAATGGCGATAATATTTTTTCTGGAGCAGTTTTCGACCCGTTACGTGTACTTTCTCAGCATTAATGACAATGACATAATCACCACAATCAACATGTGGTGTAAAAACCGACTTATGTTTACCACGTAAAACAGTCGCTATTTGTGTAGCTAATCGTCCTAAAGTTTTACCCTGTGCATTAACAACATGCCACTCAGGTATAATATCAGTTTGTTTAGCACTAATCGTTTTCATCTTCATAACCTTTAAACTATATTGCCTACCCATTCAGGGTAGACCACCTTCATTAAATATAAACCATGAGCAGGCGCTGTTGGTCCTGAACGTTTTAACTCTTTAGCCAATAAAATCTCTTTAACATCTTCTGAGGTCAACCGATTTAGACCAACCTGAAGTAATGTCCCAACTATATTCCTAACCATACGATATAAAAATGCATTTGCGGTTATATCAAAAATGATTCTATTATTTTCTGTAGACCAATCAATGCTCATAATTTGGCGTACTGTATGTCCACCCAATTGCGGGGATTTACCAAATGATGAAAAGTCATGCTTTTCGATGAGATTGACTGATGCCTCTTTCATTGAATTTAAATTCAATTTAGGTTTAACATGATAAGAATACAAGCGTTCAAACACAGTTGAAGAAGTATCATTGACAATGATATAACGATATGAGCGTCTTAATGCATCATATCTGGGTGAAAAATCAGATAAAACGGTAGTCAATCTCTTAACAGATATATCATCGGGTAAAACAGCATTTAAGGCACGATATAAATCACTAACTGAATGTCGCCAAATTACATCAAAAGCAATAACTTGTCCTGTTGCGTGAACACCCGCATCAGTTCTACCCGCCACACTAACACGAGTAAACACCTTCATAATCTTTGCTAATGCTATTTCTATTGAACCTTGAACAGTACGTACATCAGGTTGTATTTGATAGCCATAAAAAAGCGTTCCATCATATTCGATGATAGCACAATACCGTTCTGATTTAAGACTCATATAGTTCAGTTATAAGAAATATAGCATCAGCATTAACTTTTTATTTCACACCTATTAATTCAATTAGAGCTATGTTAGCGGCATCTCCCTGACGAGGCCCTAATTTGTATATTCTCGTATATCCACCAGATTGTGTTTCAATTACTGGAGCAATATCATCAAAAAGTTTTTGTAAAACCTTTGGATCATATAAATCACGAGCCGCTAATCGGCGTGCATGTAGATCACCACGTTTAGCCAACGTAATTAAACGTTCTGCAATAGGTTGAATGCTTTTAGCTTTTGCTTCTGTTGTTTTAATACGATTATGACGGAATAACTCAGTTGCCAAATTACGTAATAGGGCCTTACGGTGCTTACTTGAACGACTAAGCTTCCGTCCCTTAATATTATGACGCATATAATCTCCCTTATTGTCCTAAATGTTCAGAAACAGATATTGGCATATCATCTGCCAAAACACTTAAAAACCCTTTTTCCTCCAGTTTATCCATCAATTCGTCCAATGATTTTTGACCAAAGTTCCGGATAGCTAACAGTTCATCTTGCCCTTTTTTCAGTTTCTGTAAAATTTCACCGACTTGAGTAATTCCGGCACGTTTAAGACAGTTATAGGCACGAACCGAAAGTTCAAGCTCTTCAATAGGAGCTTCATAGAGTTTATTCGGAATTTCACCTTCTTCTTCGGCCTCCACAGGTATCTCTATTTCAGTAGCGCCAGAAACAAGCGAAAAGTGTTGTACCAAAATCTTAGCTGACTCACTTAAGGCATCCCGAGGAGAAATCGTTCCGTCAGTTGTGACATCCAACAATAAACGATCGTAATCTGTTGCTTGCCCAATACGAGCACGTTCTACAGAATAATTTGCCTTACGTATAGGGCTAAAAATAGCATCTACAGGTATTTCACCTATTGGTAATTTACCTCTTTCTTCGGCAGGTGAATAACCACGTCCCATTTGCACAACTAGCTCTAAATCTAGCTCTGCGTCAGATGAATCAACAACTAAAAGAGGTAGTTCAGGATTTATTATTTCTACCTGAGTGGAAGATCCTACTAAGTCACCACCAGTGACTATACCAACTCCTCTAACTTCCGCTCGTAAACGAACTGATTCATTTTGAAAAAGCTTGAAGCGTAGTTGTTTTACATTCAATATCAAGGCAGTCATATCTTCACGAACATTCGGTATATTCGAAAATTCATGATGTACGCCACTAACTCGAATAGACGTAACAGCCGCTCCAGTTAGAGAGGATAACAAAACACGACGCAAAGCATTACCTAATGTTATACCATAACCATTTTCTAAGGGGCCTATACTAAAACGACCAGATCCCTGTGAAATAGCTTCTGTTTCTATCTTGGGCAATACTAAATTAAAGTCAGACAAAAAACTCCTCCCAAAAACATACTGTATAAATTACCAACAAGGTTATTTCTCACAAATAAAGTCGGAGTTTGATAACAATGAAATAATTTTTACCAAACTTACACTCTACGCCTTTTGGGCGGACGACAACCATTATGCGGAATGGGTGTTCGGTCAGTAATTGAACGGAGTTTCATATCAGCACCTTGGAGTGCACGAATCGCAGATTCACGACCAGGTCCGGGCCCTTTTACAAAAACATCCAACTCACGAACTCCGTGATTTTGAGCAGCTTTGGCCGCATTACGAGCGGCTAGTTGGGCGGCATAGGGAGTACTTTTTCGAGACCCCTTAAATCCACTTGTACCGCCACTGGCCCAACTAACAACATTTCCCTTTTGGTCAGTAATTGTGACAACAGTATTATTAAATGTTGAATGAATATAAGCTCGACCATAGGGTATATTTTTTCGTTCTTTTCTACTACCAGGTCGAACACTACGTCCTTTTTTCTGCTTCGCCATAAACCCTCTATATTAATGTCTTAATTTTTATCCAACTACAATGCAAATATTAAGAAAAACGCAAACTGTAATACTATTTACGCGGAGCTCGTTTTTTACCGGCAACAGTTTTACGAGTTCCCCTACGAGTTCGAGCGTTAGTTCGAGTACGTTGACCACGAGATGGCAAATTGCGTCGATGACGCAATCCACGATAACACCCTATCTCTTGTAACCTCTTAATATTCATGCCAAGTTCGCGTCGCAAATCACCTTCTACTACATAATTACGATCAATAATTTCACGCAAACGTATTACTTCATTTTCCGCTAAATCTTTTACCCGAGCATCAGGACTAACACCTGTCTTTTCTAGGATTTGTTTACTAGTATGCAAACCAATCCCGTAAATATATGTTAAAGCTATTTCAATCCGTTTACCACGAGGTAAATCTACACCAGAAATACGAGCCATAACTATTCTCCTTAACCTTGGCGTTGCTTATGACGTGGATTTTTTTTACAAATAACACGTACAACACCACGGCGTTTAACTATTTTACAATATTCGCATCGACGTTTTACAGATGGTTTAACCTTCACGATATATCCTCCTTAATACTATACTTTATGTGATAAAGCCCTCATAATGACGCATCAACAATTGTGCCTCAAGCTGTCGAACGGTATCTAATACAACGCCAACCACAATCAATAATCCAGTACTTGTAATTAAAAGCGTTTGGGTTTGAGTAGCAGATTGGGATACCCCCGGTATAATATTAACCAGCCAAGGTAACACTGCAACAAATCCCAGCATGAGAGCACCCGCAAAAGTAATTCGTTGAACCACAGAATTAAGATAAGCTTCAGTACGTTTACCAGGCCTTAGCCCAGGTATAAAACCACCTTGCCTTTGCAAGTTATCGGCCAAATGCTGTTGCTTAAAAATCACGTCAGTATAAAAATAGGTAAACCCAACAACCATTATAAAATACATAATCCAATAAGGAAAAGCCGAAGGATCAGGGCTAAACCATTGAACCACACCTAATGCAACATTGTGGGCGAAACCTTCAGGATTCGCGGCAACAAAATAACTAGCCACTGCGCTAGGAAAAATCATGATAGATTGAGCAAATATTAAAGGTATCATACCTGCACTATTAACTCGTAAAGGAATATGTGTGCTTTGCCCTCCGTAAACTTTGGTACCTCGAACACGTTTACCGTATTGTACGGGTATACGACGTTGACCCTCTTGAACCACTGCAATAACCGTTATGGTAAACACAGTTATAAAAGTGAAAAGTACTAAATTCCCCCACTCCTGACGACTAACAAAACCGCCAATCTGAGCAGGCATTTCGGCCACAATACCACCGAAAATTATTATGGATAAGCCATTGCCAATTCCTTGTTCAGTTATAAGTTCACCCATCCAAACAGCGATCATAGTACCACCGGTCAAGGTCGACAAAATAGCAAGTGTAGTCAAAAAATTAACACTAAACCCAAAATCGGGCATCATACCGGGAACAGTATTTTGCATAAAAATAGCCTGACCATAAGCTTGCAAAATAGCTAACGGTACTGTCATTAGATAAGTGTATAACGTTAATTTATTACGTCCTTGTTCACCTTCTTTAGCCAATTCCCGTAATTGAGGAACCAACGGATTAAGCAATTGCATAATGATCGATGCAGTAATGTATGGATACACTCCCATCGCCATTATTGAAAAATTTACCAACGCTCCACCTGACAATAAGTTCAAAAATTGAACGATAACTTGACCACCAGTCTGTCCGGTTTCTAAAAATTGTCGAAGTGCATCCGCATTAACACCAGGAACTGGTATATGCGCCGCGGCGCGGTATACAATCAAAATCATTAGTGTAAAGACTATTTTACGCCTTAAATCAGGAAGAATTATTGCGTTTCGTATCGCATCTATCATTTGATTATCCTATGATAACAATAATATTTCTATGTTACCACCAGCCACCTCAATTTTTTCTTTGCAGTTTTAGAACCTCTATACTACCACCAGCCGCTTCAATTTTTTCTTTTGCCGTCTTAGAAAAGCGATGTGCTTTAATATGTAAAGCAGAAGTAATATCACCATCGCCTAAAATAGCAACAGCTTTATCCGAACGTTTGATAAACCCCAAATCAACTAGTAGTTCAGGTGTAACATCCTGCTCAATATCCCCTAAGTTTTCTTGTAAACGACCAACATTGATCGGCTTATAATGAATACGACGAATATTTGTAAACCCACGGCGGAAAGGCAACCGACGAACCAAAGGTAATTGCCCACCTTCAAAAAACGGCCCTTTTCCACCTCCAGAACGAGCGCCCTGTCCTTTCATACCTCTTCCAGAGGTTTTACCCTTTCCAGAAGCCATACCTCGTCCAACTCTTTTTCTACGTTTTTTACTACCAAGAGCAGGTTTTAAATCATGTAATTTCATAACTAATCAACTCCAACTAAAAACTGTAATAAACTCAGGTAACTAATATCCTTAGCTAACTACTACTAAATGGGATACTTTGGTTATCATACCTCGAATGACCGGAGTATCTTTATGCTTTACCGTCTGACCAAGTCGACGCAAACCAAGCGCACGGACAGTACCCTTTTGTCGCTTAGAATAACCGATAGCACTTTTTACCAAAGTAATTTTAAGTATGTTAGGCATGATCACCCTTCCTTGAAACCCAAAAAGGTTGTACACGCTCAATTGGTAAACCACGATTACGCGCTACCTCAACCGGGTCTTGCAATTCATTTAAGGCCTTAATTGTAGCCTTTACGACATTTAAAATGTTAGAACTTCCTTTACTTTTGGTTAAAATATCGCGAACACCAGCGGCTTCAATTACTGCACGAACTCCCCCTCCAGCAATCACACCCGTCCCCGGTGATGCAGGCTTTAAGAAAACCTCAGCGGCACTAAAACGACTAGTTATTTCATGGGGTATTGTCGTTCCAATAGTTGCTATTTTACGCATATCACGTCTAGCACGCTCTGAACCTTTTCGAATTGCTTCGGGTACCTCACGAGCTTTACCAACACCAACACCAACAGTGCCATTATTGTCACCAACAACAACAACTGCTCTAAAACTAAAACGACGACCACCTTTAACGACTTTGGCGGTTCGAGCAATATGCACTACTCGTTCATCAAACTCATCTACGGCCTTTTGAAATTCACGTTTTGCCACAAAATTCTCCTTAAAACTTTAAACCATTTTTTCGGGAACTATCCGCTAATGCTTTGACCCGACCATGATACTTATACCCACCACGATCAAATACAACTTTGGTCACACCCACCTTTAAAGCGCGTTCAGCTACCAGCCTACCAACCATTTTAGCCCGTTCGGTTTTAGACGGTTTTTCAGTTAACGATTTAATGGACGTATCCAAGCTAGAAGCCTGGGCTAAGGTAACTCCATTTGTATCATCTATAACCTGAGCATATATATGGTTTAGGCTACGAAATACATTTAAACGAGGTTGTTCAAGGGTGCCACTAACATTTTTGCGAACTCGTACATGGCGCCGTTTTCTAGCTAAATAATTAAAATTAGTTTTTGCCATAATGTATTACTCACAAATCATAACTTTTTTCATAGTAAGCTATAGCTTACTATTTGGCCTTACCTGCTTTGCCAGCCTTACGGATTATAACTTCATCCGCATATCGGACACCTTTTCCTTTATACGGTTCCGGGGGCCGAACTCGACGAATTCTTGCGGCTATTTCACCCACCAAAGCCTTATCTATACCATTAACCGACAGTTGGGTACCTGACTTATCTACCACAAAACTAATGTTTTCTCGAGAGTCAAATACAACTGGATGTGAGTATCCTAAATTCAAAACCAGCTTCTTACCCTGCAAATTAGCTTTATAACCAACACCTTCAATAACTAGGTTCTTCGTAAAACCTTTACTAACACCAAGCACCATGTTATTTACTAAAGCACGTATAAGGCCGTGTTTAGAACGTTGCAATCGATGGTCAGTATTACGATTAATAATGATCTCGTTACCTTCTTGCTTAACCGAAATTTCTGGCGGAAAACTTTGTTGTAGTTCTCCTTTAGGGCCTTTCACCGTAATAAAATTTCGTTCGATATTGATTGAAACGCCTGTTGGAATAACAACCGGCAGTTTACCTATTCTCGACATTATCTAATGCCCCCTTAACTACCAAACATAACAAAGAATTTCACCACCAACGTTTTGTCGGTGTGCTTGAGTACCAGTCATAACACCTTTAGAAGTAGATAGTATACAAACGCCTAAACCACTTCTCACATGAGGAATATCGCTTTTTTTACAATACACTCTTCTACCGGGTTTACTTATACGTTGTAAACCTCCAATAACTGGCCGAGGCTTACGTTCCTGAGTATACTTAAGGCGAACTAATAATGTAGATGAAATTTTACCGGGCAAAATCTCATAATCCACAATAAAGCCCTCATTCTTCAAAATAAAAGCTATTGATTGCCTCATTGTAGAGGTAGGCATAGCAACTTGAGAATGCTGAGCAAGGCCAGCATTTCGAACTCGGGTTAACATGTCAGCAATAGAATCTGTTACACTCATAAGTTTTTTTCACAATTAATAATAGTTTAGTTCTACCAACTTGATTTAACAACGCCTGGAATCTTACCTTCATTGGCTAATTTACGAAAACAAATTCGGCACAAACCAAATCGACGCATATAGGCACGCGGACGGCCACATTGTGTACATCGATTACGAACACGTACCGCATACTTCCTGCGTTTTTCCCGTATCGTCATGCATTTTTTTGCCATACGTTTATTTCTCCTTAAAAGGCATTCCCATTAAACGCAACATCTGACGACTTTCCTCGTCATTTTTTGCTGTCGTTACGATAGTCACACCCATTCCCCGAATTTTATCGATTTTATCATAGTCAATCTCAGGCCATACAAGTTGTTCAGTTAATCCCAAACTATAATTACCGCGCCCGTCAAAACTATTAGGTGAAATACCTCTAAAATCTCTTTGGCGAGCCAAAGCGATATTTAACAATCTATCTAAAAAATCCCACATCCGGCTACCACGTAATGTAACTTTAACCCCAATAGGGTTTCCTTCTCGCAACTTATATGTAGCAATAGATTTTCTCGCACGAGTTACAATAGGCTGTTGGCCAGTAATAATCCTAACATCATCAATAGCACGTTCAATCGCCTTAGCATTTTGCAATGCCTCACCTAAACCAACATTGACAATTATCTTCTCGACATTGGGAACTTGATGAACGTTAGAATAACTAAATTCGCTCAACATTGCTGGAACAACTTGAGCCTTGTATTTTTCCTTTAAACGAACTATAGCCATATTATCTTATTTTATCCGTCATTCAAATAATTTTAGTCAATATCTGCGTTACAATACTTACAAAAACGCACTTTTTTATTATCAACCTCTCTAAAACCTACCCGAGTGGCTTCATTACAGGTGGGACAAACAAGCATCACATTTGATATGTGAATAGGCGCACGAATTTCAACTACTTCACCTTGCGCATTAGGGCCAGCTTTTTTCTTGTGCTTTTTACGAATATTTAACCCCGATACACGTACAAGGTCTTGGTTTTTATCTCGGTAAAGTCGCTTTTTTGTTTTACGATCTATATACCAAGGCTGTATAACATCCTCGACTTCACCTCGTTCACCTCTATCATTACCACTTATTACTTCTACTTCATCATCTTTCTTGATTCGCTGCATATTGTGTATCCTTTATTCCTAGAGAACCTCTGGTGCCAAAGAAACTATTCTCATAAATCCTTTTTCACGCAATTCACGAGCAACTGGACCAAAAATACGTGTGCCACGAGGCCCTTTTCCTTCAGGATCTAAAATCACAGCGGCATTGTCATCAAAACGAATATACGAACCATCGGTACGGCCTATCTCTTTTCGAGTACGGACAATAACAGCTTTAATTACAGATCCCTTTTTAACAGTACTGTGAGGAGCTACTTGCTTAACCGTTGCAGTAATAATATCACCAATACTTGCATAACGACGAGCAGACCCTCCAACAACACGGATACATAAAATTTCTTTAGCACCGCTATTATCAGCTACTTTTAGACGGCTTTCTTGCTGTATCATAATAATCTTCCAAAATTATAGTTTATAATAAAAATCTTAACTTAATACTCTAATCAAAGACCAACGTTTTTCTTTACTCATTGGTTTTGATTCAATAATTTCAACAACGTTCCCTGTAGAAGCCTTATTATTTTCATCATGAACCTTATAACGCTTATGAAGTCGAACCACTTTTCCATAACGCGCATGCCGCCTTAGACGTTCTACCTGAACAACTATTGTTTTATTCATTTTGTCGCTTGTAACACGACCAATCAGTACTCTTCGCCGTTCTCTAGCCATAATACCATTCCACCCAGTAAATAAATCTAATTACTGTTTTTACGTTCATTTAAAACAGTTTTCATACGAGCTATATTTTTTCTAATTTCCTTAGGAAAAGTTGTATCTTTTAGCTGTCCAAAAGAAGTCCGAAACCGCAGGTTAAAAAGTTCTTGATAAGAGTCGTCTAACTTTTTGCGAATTTCATCATCAGACCAATTTCGAATTTCATAAGCACGATAAATTTGCATCGTTGTTTTCTCCTATCCTAATCTGTTCTATGTATAAACTGAGTTTTTATGGATAGTTTATGAGAGGCCAAGCGCATTGCTTCTTTTGCAATCTCTTCTGGTACACCCGTAATCTCAAAGAGTACCCGTCCAGGCTTAACCACAGCAACCCAATACTCGACAGCCCCCTTTCCACTCCCCATACGAGTTTCAGCAGCTTTAGCAGTAATTGGTTTATCAGGAAAAACACGAATCCATAACTTCCCACCACGTTTTACATAACGAACAATTGCTCGACGAGCGGATTCAATCTGTCTGCTCGTCATCCAGCATGGCTCCAGTGCTTGCAAACCGTATTCTCCAAAAGAAATTGTTGAACCACGATATGCTTTACCTTTCATTCGACCACGCATTTGTTTGCGATATTTTACACGTTTAGGCATTAACATAGTAATAAAAAACCTCAATAGTCATTATACAATAATGAGTTTATATGCTTAATTCGTAAAAACTACACTCGCTTCT
>JAUCGB010000090.1 GCA_030377895.1 Anaerolineales bacterium HSG24 | reverse complement strand
GTCCTCCCAACTAAGTTCTATGTATGTCTATACTTTAGACGTAAATAGATTTTAGGCAAATATCTTTGTAAGCTGTTCCCGCTTTCAAGGGAAACATCCTGAAAAAATGTCAAAGCGGGAATTGCTGAATATTTACGAAATAATAACACGATAATCCCATGACAAACCAACAAGTCAAGAAAGAGGAGCGGCTAAAGATACAAATGATGATATTGTCTCTGCGTCAGTTTGAAAAACGGGATAACACAGGTATGCCGAGGATGGGCTTTGGGCTGGCCCGGGGAAATATCAAATACGAGAAGGCGTAACGCTCTCAAGGGGTTTGAATGATTACTAACGATTATCGATTATCTTGAATAAATTGCTGAATTCGAGCCAAAATATGAATAGGATGTCGCATCCAGCGATACCAAGCCACTGATTCGGCGCTGTCTAGGCCGTAATGTAGACGTAACCACCATTCGGATGGGAAAAATGTATCAGTCAAAATCTGTTGATACCCTTTGGCCCGTTGATGACGCAACGATGTACGCGGCCACCCTTGGAACTCCTCACCAATTCCTTGCGGACGATGCCCTATTTTTAAGGGAGCTAATCGGCGTAAATTGTCTGATAAAGGGGTGATAAAATGGAATAGGGATAGCGTTTTTAGCACTAACGGGTATTTATCATCCACTTTGTCCCATTCAATCTGAGCAGCGAATCGCTCGGCAAAGCCAATGATGTCGGCTACCCAAATTAGCCGAATCGGTTCCCATACATTGGCATGGTAGGCTACATGCTGACACAGATGCCATAGCATATCCTCGTACCCCAAAGTGTAGGCGGTGGTCTCCTCGTCAACGGCAAAGGGGAGCGGGGCGGAGGTCAAATCAGCAAAAGCCATAGAGACGGGATGGTAGACATTAAACAGATTATGATGAATCTCGATGCTGCTGACCATGCCCTTATGTTGACGAGTGGCCGCGTCGAGGTGTTTATCGGGCAGTTCTGCTCCAGTGGGTAGCGGAGCCTTAAATCCTAAATCGCCTAAAATTTTCTGAGCCGGCACTGTATCGTCCGGCTTAACCAGCAGGTCGATGTCTCGTTTGGGGCGTAGGTTGGGGGTCGGATAGACCAAAAAAGCTAAGGCCGCGCCCTTTAGGACGATGGTTTCGATGTTAGCCTCGTGATAGGCTGACAGAATCTCGCGTAGGGTTTCGGTATGGACTTGATGGGCATGTTTATGTCGCAAATACAGGGCCGACAGTTCCCGTTTGGCCGGACGAGGAATCTCGATGTTGTGTCGCTGAATATGGTGGTAGAGCAGGGGAGCTAAACTTTGCGACTCTGCTTGTTTGGATAACATGCTCCAATCGGTAATCGTTGAGAGCGCGTCAGTAAAGAGTTGCGGATTTACATCGGTTAGGCGGGCGGTTAGGGTTAAGAGTGTTTGCATGGGAATGGATTGTTAAAAAATTAGATTATTAAACGGAAAATAGCGCGTGTTCGCTATAAAATTTCGTCATATTGAGGCAAGGTGAAGTAAAAAACACTACCTTGCCCGGGTATATTGGGGCTAATCACGCCAACTCCACCATCGAGTTTTTCGACAATTCGTTGCACAATTGATAGACCTAGACCATGCCCGTCAACCTTTTTACGCTTTAGACGGGTAAACGGGGTGAACAGTTTGGCCTGTTGCTCGGACGACAAACCTTGCCCGTTATCCCACACTCGAAACTGAACCATGTCATTGTTTTCGACGAGCGCGCTTAGTTCAATCCGAGGCGGTGAGCCACCATATTTAACGGCATTGCTGATGTAGTTGGCCCAAACCTCTTCCACCCAAGGGCCGTAACCGACGGCAACCGGCCAATGCTCTGGCACAACAACTGTTGCTTCCGATTCTTCGATAATGTAAAGGAGGCGGTCTTGAACCTCGTTGACGATATGCTCCATGTCAAGAGGGCGTAACTCCACTTCTTCTTTACGCGCGCTGGCAAGGAGCAATAGTTCGTCGATGATACTGGTCATTTTGTAACCGTTTTTCATGATAATATCGGTATATTTAGTAAGCTGGTCGGGAGCGAGTTGATCACCATATTTACTGAGGAACTGAGCGTAACTGACCGTAACACCAAGCGGGTTTTTAAGGTCATGGGCCACGGTATGGGCAAAGGTATCCAACTCTTCAATCAATTTTTCTCGTTCGACAATCTCGGCTTGAAGGCGTTTGTTTTGCTCTTCGAGAGTACTTTTGAGGTTTTGCAGAGTCAGGTGGGTCTTAAGTCGCGCCAAAATCTCTTCCGACTGAATCGGTTTGGTGATGTAATCGACTGCGCCCAAAGTGAAGGCTCTGACTTTATCAACCGGATTGTTAGAGCTAGTTATGAACATGACCGGGATATTTTGGGTCGCCGGACGTGCTTTTAGCTCACGGCAAACATCAAAACCGTCTAGGCCGGGCAGGTTAACTTCTAACAAAATTACATCAGGTATCATTTCCCTGACCATCTCTAAGGCAACATTACCATTCTTGGCGGTAATAACATCATAGCCAAAGCCACGCAGATAGTCATATAGAATGTTTAATCTGCTGTTTGGATTAACGATAATCATCAGTTTTTTACGATTGTAGAGATTGATTTTCATAGTCTCTTCCCTGAGTGCGGTTTTGATTTGGGTAGTAGTGATGGCAAAATCCGGAGTGTAAGGCTTGCCTTGCCTGCAAAGCGAGCTTTGCCCTCCTTATCGCTACCTTGCACCACTACCCTTGATTTGAAACGGGTTACTAACAAAAAAAGAGTCCGAGGGGACTCTTTTTCGATAAAGCTAAGGAATCGGGATTAAATAAGTTGCGCGTTTGACTGGAGCGCAGGTTTCCAGCCTGCCGCATACAGGATGTCTGCGCTCCGACTTCGCCGATAAGGCACACGTTAATTAATACTCATTACTAAGGAGTTGTCTAATTAAGAGCCAGCGTGAAACATGATTGTCCATGAAGCCTCACGTTTCACGAGATTGGGATATTCCATGTTCCTAAGTTAGAGTGACCTTAGCAGTTTCTCAAATAGAGCTAAACTAATAATAGACCTATTTTAACATTCTAGCAAACTGGAAGAGGGTTGCTTTGAATACATTAAATTTTCTATTTGGTGCAATAATGGTATCATAAAACAGGCTTGGCTATGGCAACCTATTTTTGAATAGCCGGACACCAATCCAAGCGACGGTCATGGTGGGTAAGGCCTCTGTACCGGGTAAAAACCCCTCCACAACTGCCACGCCTCGCAATGGATGCAAGCCTAAATAAGTTAAAATCGTCCATCCCACCGGGGCAGACATAAAATTCAGGCCAACATCTAGCAGGTCAAGCAGAATGACCACGACTAATGGCGTGGATAACAATGCTGTCTTAAAATCAGCATTTGGCGGTAGGTCTATCTTTTTTATCTGCCAAATTACCCAAATTAACAGCAAGGAGGCCAAGGCTAACGCACTGCCCATGACGGTGGCACCAGCAAAAAAGAGGTAAGGCAAATATTGTAGGATTACATTTGTGTCCATAAGCGGTATTTATAGTCCTCGTAAATCGGCTAACTCTTCAAATAGAGCAATTTCTTCGACCGTTAGGTTTTGGGGAAGATTGACCATGACTTTAATCAGCAAATCACCAAATTCTTCAGAGCTTTTGAGGCGGGGCATGCCCAAGCCTTTCAGCCGGAACTGTTTGCCCGGTTGGGTTTCGCGGGGTATCTTAAGTTTGATTTTACCTCGTCCCAAACTCGGCACAATCGCCTCGCCACCCAACATGGCAGTATAAAGGTCAAGTGTAAGTTCGGCTTGTAAATCCTCGCCAATTACCTCAAAAACAGGGTGAGGTTGAACATTAATCTCCAAATAAAGATCCCCTCCAATCATCTCACCCGATTTTGTGTCAGTTTTGTGGATTTGTAGCTTTTTGCCGGGAATTCGGATACGAGTTCCGGCCTTGGCTCCTTTGGGGATGTTGATCTTCATCTGCTGATTGTTTAGATGTAAGACCCGACTCGTGCCTTTATAACTCTCTTCGACCGTTATATCAACATGTTGAACATATTCTCGTTTTTTAGGCTTTGCCGAAAGAGCTTCCTCAGTTTTATCATCTTTATCATCTTTGTCATCTTTATCTGTAGGGGGCGAGGTTTTATCTGAGGTGGGAGTGGAGTCGGCTACATTTGGTGGAGGGGCGGCTGATTTGTTACTGCTATATTCAGTTGCTTCTATTGTGGAAGCAGACTCCAAAGTTGAGGTATCAGGAGTCCCAAATATGGTGATGAAAAACTCAGAGTAAGCATCATTGGCTGATAAGCCGTTTCCATTTTGATTGGTGTCTGGCGTGGTCGGTTTTTGCACCGCCCACTCGCTCCAGTCGAATTTGGCTGAATTTGCCTGCTCAAGATGGGTGAGCCAATGTTGGCGTAACTCATCATATTTGCTACGGGTTTGAACCGTGCTGAGAACCTGATGCGCTTCGCTAATTTCAGAGAAACGGTGCAGGGCATCAGGGTTGTCGGTATTTACGTCAGGATGATATTTGCGGGCTAATTTTCGATAACCCTGTTCTATCTCGTCGGAGGTTGCCATGCTTTCGATTTCTAGCAACTCGTAATAATCTTTGTACTCCATCAATAAAACTCCTACGTTTTCAGGAAAAAATAAGATTTAAGTCATCCCGAAATCTATCGTTTGTGCTTGAATAGGGATAATTATCTTTTCCAGTGTCTTAAACCCACTTATAATAAAGGGGAGGGGTTATTTTGTCAATCAGTTTGTTATCAATCTTCAATCTTCAATCTGCCGTTCACCCCCTCGTTCCCAATCTCCAGATTGGGAACGTATTTGCCAGAGTCGCAAACAGAGTTTGCTTGAGCAATTGTGTTCCCGTTTGGGAACAAGGGAGTTAACTGAAACGCGCAATTTATTTAATCCCGATGGCTTAAGGATAAACTTGAATCCAGCCTAAGCCACCATCTTTTTTAAGTCGGATGACCCAACTCGTGTTGGCGGTTAAGTTGAGTTGACCATCGCCCGTACCTGTTGAAATTGAGACCGTAAAGGGGTATCGTCCGGGGTCTAAAGCAACCGATTTTAGACCGTCGGGGGCAATCGTAATCGTTTGATTAGCTATTCTAATCTCCACCGATTCGGAAAAATAGTTTTGCATGTATACTCGGCTAAAACCTGTTGGAGGGGCTAAGGCTGAATTGCCTGAACTGGCTGGTGTGGTTGTCGCTTTGGGGCGAGTTGGGGTCGCGACTCTGGTGATAGGGGTACGTGTAGGGCTGCTTTGCGGCGCGGTAGCGATTGATGTTGCCGTGGGGCGATTGGTTGATGTGACCACCGAGGTAATAGTTATGGCTGAGGTTGGAGAATTACTGCTGAAAAACGAGGCGGTCGCTCTGGTTGGGTGAGGAGCCGATGTTTTGGCAAAATTCAACTCGGCTCGGTTGAGCATGCTCTGTTCGTAGTTGTGAGCAAAGGTGACCAGGTGGATAATTTGGTCTTTTTTGATTTCAAGGGTGCCGGGAGGTAATGTGACCACAGCTAGGGGAGCGTGAGCGTTAAATTTGTGAATACCGGGGTCAAGTACAAAACTATAACTACCTTCGGTGGGTATTTGTTGGGTTTGAGAGTTCGGGCCGATTAGGTCGATGGTGATTTCGGACGGACTAAAATTTTCTACAAATAAAATCCCCTTTTCGGTGGGGAAGTCTGTGATTTTTTCAATCAATATCACCATACTCGGATTTAATACCGGCGTTGGAGTGGGGATAATCACCCGATCAATTTCATCAACCTCAAGAATATTGTTTTCTTCATCATGTCGTAAAATCGAGGTTTCGTCACTGTCTGGGATACATAATCGTTGCCCGATTTTCAAATTATCAATATTGGCGACGGGATTGTATTCGGAGTCATTCTCGGCGGCCAGATTGGTTGCATCAAGAATAAGGTTGAATAACTTCGCATCTCCGTAGAACCTTTGGGAGATTTTAGAGATAATATCGCCAGATTGAATGACATAACTTGCTTGGCAAAGCTCATCCTTTTTAGTAACCAACGTATTTGTAATAAGGGTGACTGTTGGGGTGGGTGCTTGATGAGGAGCGGCTAGGGTTGGTGGTACGAGTAGCCCCATCAAATTAAGTAGCATGACTAAGATAAGTGTAAGGCACGTGGGAAAAAATAAATATTTCTGTACCGTCGCATCTTTGCGAGAGATTTCCATCTCCCTAAGCTGTGTTTGATTGTGTTGCATAAGTTATTCCTTAATACGCGGATTGGCCTAGATCGTGTGTTCGCTAATTGGCGTATCAGGATTTTAGCCTTAATAGTCGATTTTGGCAATCGTTTAACGGCAGAAAAACAAAACGGACGGCTATGTCAGCCGTCCGTTTTGTTTAACATTTTATTTTAGCGGGCTATCTATCAACTTAACGTGCGACAGATAATATCGTAGCACAGGCTGAAGCATGTGCTACATGTCTCGGCTTACGTTGATAGCCTTTTAGCGTTATTGTTGCGGATAGATTTGAATCGCGCCTACTCGGCCATCTTCCAAAAGAATAATGACCCAAGATGTGTTGGCGGCAACCTCAAACTGGAGGTTGGTTGCACCACCACCGGGGAGGCTCAAGCCGGGGGTGAAACTTCCCGGAGCGACATCACGGAATAGGTTTTCGGCTGCGGGAGGTACTATAATCGCGCCACTGCCATCACCTAAATCGACATTAAATTCGCCGGTATAAAGGTTCTGGAAATAGATACGACCTTGTCCTTCATTAGGGGCAAATGAATTGCTGACATCGCTAGAACTGGTATCATCAGTAGTTGCTTCGTCGGTAGTTGCTTCGTCGGTAGCCGCTTCGTCAGTAGTCGCTTCGTCGGTAGCCGCTTCGTCGGTAGCCGCTTCGTCAGTAGCGGTTTCGTCGGTAGCCGCTTCGTCAGTAGCGGTTTCGTCGGTAGTCGCTTCGTCAGTAGCGGTTTCGTCGGTAGTCGCTTCGTCAGTAGCCGCTTCGTCGGTAGTCGCTTCATCAGTAGCCGCTTCGTCGGTAGCCGCTTCATCAACGATTTCAGTTGCAGGTGCTTCATCAACGATTTCGGTTGCTGGTGCTTCATCAACGATTTCGGTTGCTGGTTGGGCTTCTAAATCTTTAACGGTAAGTTGGCTGGTGCCACCATAAGAGATAAGTTCAGCCCATTGTCCGACACTGGCATCAAACGTCGCGCCCGTAAAACCGAAATCACCACCGGGGGAGTGTCCATTAATTCTGTAACTGCCGGGGGCAAGAATAAAGACCACTTTTTGAGTCGGTAATATAAGTTGAGCATCCATAGTCGTTGGGCCGATAATATCGACGATAAAATCAGCCACGCTGAGGTTTTCAAACAGCAGGGCGATTTTGCCTTCAGGAATTTCTACATCTTCAACAAACATCTGGTTTGTGGATATGGCAGGTGTTTCTTCAATGGCGGTTTCAACCGTGCCAGTAGTTTCTTCTGTGGCGGCCACTGTTTCACCTTCAGCTGTAGCTTCTTCAGTAACTGGGGTGGCAGTCGGAATACAAAGAACTTGACCAATTGACAACATGTTGGCATCTTCAACAGTGCTATAGTCATCACCACTGGCC
This sequence comes from Anaerolineales bacterium HSG24, assembly GCA_030377895.1. Classification (GTDB taxonomy): domain Bacteria; phylum Chloroflexota; class Anaerolineae; order 4572-78; family J111; genus JAUCGB01. Next base: position 7,859 of record JAUCGB010000090.1, on the reverse strand, counting down.
GCGGCTTCGTTGGTCGCATCGATAATGGTTTGATAAGCATTACCGTCACCTAATTCAATGAAGGCAATCCTAAGTAAACTGTCACCAGCATCGACGGTATAGGCTTTACAACCATCAACCATGGCGACTTCAACTTCGGCGGTTTCGACGGTCTCAGTAGTTTCTTCGGTAGCGGTCTCAGCTTCGCCCTCGGTTGCGACAGTTTCGGCTTCGCCCTCGGTTGTGGCGGTTTCAGCTTCGCCCTCGGTTGCGACGGTTTCGGCTTCGCCTTCGGTTGTGGCAGTTTCAGCTTCGCCTTCGGTTGTGGCGGTTTCAGCTTCGCCTTCGGTTGTGACGGTCTCAGCTTCGCCCTCAGTTGTGGCGGTCTCAGCTTCGCCCTCAGTTGTGGCGGTTTCAGCTTCACCTTCGGTTGTGGCGGTTTCGGCTTCACCTTCGGTTGTGGTTTCGGCTTCACCTTCGGTTGTGGCGGTCTCAGCAGTTACGGTGAATGAGGAGGTCACGGTGACTTCATCAACCATAACGGGAACATCGACATCGGCTTCATAAGTCCCTTCGGTGCCGACATCTTCATGTAGTATAGCGTACAGGGTATCGGTGGCGGCGGTGGCATCAATCGTAACAACCACATTGCTGTTTTCACCAGCGACCACTGCGGCTTGACCAATCACTGCTCCGGGTGTACCTGCTTCATCGGCATGGATAACAATCCAGCCGGCACCGAGGCTAACAACAGAGGCAACGGTGACGCTTCCATCAGTAATTACTTGCTCCGTAACGGTGACGCTAGGAACTGTTTCCTGATAAGTGGGGGCGGCAAAGGTTGAAGCCGCACTGCCTACTAATAAGGTTACCACTAACAGGATAGTTAAAAACTGCTTTTTTTGACTACTCAATTTTATTCTCCTTTAATCTACATGTTAAGATAGTTTAGAAATTTTGTGTTAATCATTTGTTTCATCATCGAATGAGCTTCTATTTTAGTTGTCTTGTCTATTCAATGTTCTCATAGTCTGTATTGGCCTATAATTCCTCCTTAAACACCTCATTTAGTGGGCGGGATGGGTTTTACCCTTATAATGCGCTGCTTGATATTTAGCTGACTGACTCTATTTGTTAGCTGACTCTATTTGATGTTTGATGGTTAACCTGCCTTTACAGGCGGTCAAATCGGATTAGCGCAAAAACACTGCATTATTATACTCAATTGATAATATAAGGCTAAAATGCTGACTCAGTACCCGACAGAACATTTAGCCAAACTAATGAACACAGAGATTCACAGAGATTCACAGAGGAACACGGAGATTCACAGAGAAAAAGCGAATTTTTTCTTCTGTGGCCCTCTGTGAATCTGTTTTAGCCTTCCCTAAACTACTTTGTCGGGTAACAAGATTTGATTTTTGATTTCAAGCGGGTTATGTTATAAATAAGGAATCGGGATTAAATAAGTTGCGCGTTTGGCAATCGTAGGGCTAAATCAATTGATAGTAACCCTCGTTCCCAATCTCCAGATTGGGAACGTATTTGCCATAGAAACTCTGTTTCTGGCATGTTGCAAGTCGCAAGCAGAGTTTGCTTGAGCAATTGTGTTCCCAAACCCAGTTTGGGAACAAGGTGTCAACTTAACGTTTGTAGGGCTATCAACTTAACGTGCGACAGATAATATCGTAACACAGTCTTTAGACTGTGCGGCACAGGCTGAAGCATGTGCTACATGTCTCGGCTTACGTTAAGTTGATAGCCATCGCCCTCTGAGGCACTAAAGTTGACGATCATGAAGGGGGCACTCTTGGATACAGATTTAAGCATGGATGAAGGAGAGTAATTTAATGAAGAAGCCCGATTATTTAGCCATTGGGCATATAACGAAAGACAATTTGCCTAGTGGAGCGATTTTGGGTGGCACATGTAGCTATTCGGCCTTGACGGCTCATAAGCTAGGGCTTAAGAGTGCTATCGTGACCAGTGCTGGGCCGGACATCCCCTCGTTAGATATGTTGAGCGGTGTTCTGCTTGAGGTCAAGCCAGCCGCCCAAAGCACCACCTTCGAGAATGTGTACCAAGACGGGCAACGGCATCAAAAATGGTTGGCTACTGCTCTTGAATTGTCATTGGCTGATGTGCCAGCGGCTTGGCGAGATACGCCGATTGTCCACATCGGGGTGTTAAGCCAAGAGATATCGCCCCAAATTTGTCGCCAATTCTCGAATAGTTTAATCTGCGTGACGATTCAGGGTTGGTTACGAGGGCAAGATGAGCAGTTTAACGTGATTTATCGCGCCCATCCAGAGTTGAACGATTATTTAGTTGACATTGATATTTTGGTGGTTAGTTTTGCGGATTTGTTTGGAGACCAGACTTTATTGGATTTTTTTGTAGCCAACGTCGGGTTAGTGGTGGAGACGTTAGGCCCAAAAGGGTGTCGAGTCTATCATCAAAGGCAGATAACTCATGTGCCAATCTGTCCCGAAATCGAAATTGACCCCACTGGCGCGGGTGATATTTTTGCCGCGGCCTTTTTTATCCGCTACAATCAAACGAAAGACCCGCTCATGGCCGCTCAGTTTGCCAACGCCACTGCCTCCCTATCGGTGGGGAGCGTCGGCCTGACCAGCATCCCGACTCTGGCTCAGGTTGATAGCCATCTCCCTTAAGTTAATCTCGGTAAAACCATGACCATGTCACGACAACGTTGGATACTCATCATACTCATCATACTGATAGGCGTAATTGGCGTAGGCTGGTATTATGTCAGCCAGCCGGAAGCATACGACACGATTGCCATAATCAAACAACGCGGCACGCTACGGGTTGGACTAGATGCCAGTTTTCCCCCGTTTGAAACCATGACCGCCAAGGGGGAGATTGTCGGACTGGATGTTGAGATTGCCCATGACATCGCCACCACGCTAGGGGTGAAGCTACAGTTGGTCAACATTGGGTTTGATGGGCTGTACGATGCTCTATTGGCCGACCAAGTGGATATGGTGATTTCTGGCTTGCCCTACGACCCGCGCTGGACGGAGGATGTGGCTTATTCAAGCACCTATTTTAATGCCGGGCAACTCCTGTTGGTTCGGGTTGATGAGGCGAACCTGATTCATGCCGAGGCGTTGCATAATCAACAAATAGCTGTCGAGTGGGGCAGTGAGGCGGATATGGTCGGACGGCAACTGCTCAAGAAACAGCCTGCGTTGACTTTGGTGCGCCAAGAAACTGCGGCCCAAACCGTCGAGATGTTGCTGAATCAGCAGGTTGATGGGGCGATTGTGGACGGCGTAACAGGTTTGAGTGCCCTACCACGCGGGGTCAAGATTGTGGGTTATTTGACCGATGAGTGGTATGTGGTTGCAGTAGTCCTTGATAGTCAGGATTTGTTAGCCCTCATCAACGAGCGGTTGGCCCTTATGCAGGAAACCAAGCAGTTAGATGACATTATCGCCCGTTGGTTGCATGCACTACCATAATTTTTAAACTAGGAAAAACTAGTATAATATAGAGAACCATGCTATTCAAGAGGAGAGCAACGTATGGCGTTAACTACAGGAAACCTTTTAGAAAACCGTTATCATGTTGTGAAGTTGATATCGCAAGGTGGCATGGGCGCGATCTATAAAGGAATCGACAGAAAATTAAAAAAAACGGTAGCACTTAAGGAGAACTTCTTTCAAACTCCGCAAGGAATTACCCAGTTTGAACAAGAAGCTTTCATCCTAGCCCGCCTGCATCACCCTAACCTACCACGAGTAACCGACCATTTTAACTTCGACAATCGGCAATATCTGGTCATGGATTATATCGACGGGGAAGATTTATGGGCTATGGTAGAGCGTCAAGAGCATCCCCTCAGTGAATCGGAGGCGGTTGATTATATTCTCCAAGTTTGTGATGCGATTGATTATCTACACGAGCAGGAGCCGCCGATTATTCATCGGGATATAAAACCCCAAAATATCAAAGTTACCTCAAAGGGGAAAGCGGTTTTGGTTGATTTTGGCCTCGCCAAAGTGAACGACGCGGAGGATGAGTACACTCAAACCGGCGCGCGGGGAGTCACGCCCGGTTTTTCTCCCCCAGAGCAATATAGTGTGGGTGGTACGACTAAAACGTCGGATATTTACGCCTTAGGAGCGACCTTGTACGCAGTGTTGACCGGTGTTAAACCGCCCGATAGCATTAGCCTCATCACCGGAAAAGCCCGCCTGACCTCCCCCGAGCTAATTAACGCCAACTTGACTCCAGAGATTGCTTACGTCATAAAGTGGGCCATGCAAGCCTCGCAAGATACCCGTCCGCAAGAGGTCACGGAGTGGCGGGCAAAACTAGCTTCTGTTAAAGCCGAGGTTGAAGAGGAAACCACCCGAATTTTAACCGATAATGTACTTCCCCCCATACCTAAATCCACCGATACCGTGGTGGCTTCCTCCTTTGATGAGGATGAACAGGTTGACCAGAAACAGAAACCGGAAAAAACGCTTCCCATGTGGATTTGGGCGACAATTGGGATTGTATCCTTGATTGTGGTTGGTGTTGTGGCCTTTCTGGTTGGCAACGGATTTCTTAGTCAGAATGGTGACGAAGATAATCGTACTGAGCAGATTGATGTGGAGGCCACTGTCACAGCGGCAGTAGCAGAGGCGATGGCGCAAGAAAATCAAGAGAACGTAGAAATAGATATAGAAGGTCTGATAGCGGCGGTGATATCCACCACGCAAGCTGAGACCGGAGAACAGGTTGATGTTGAAGCGACGGTCACAGCCGCCCTCTCCACGGCAAAAGCGGAGCAGTTGGCCCAAGCTGAAACAGCAACGGCCACAGCGACACCATCCCCGAAACCATCGAATACTCCTACCGCGACCGCCACAACTCGCCCTCCTACGGTTACGCCTACTTCTAGCCCTACCGCAACCCCACGACGCGTAATCGATAATACCCCCTCTCAACTGCAACAACAGATTGCGTTTCAAACCAATCGTGACGGTAATTGGGAAATTTATATCATGGAAGTGGATGGCTCCAATTCAACGAACCTAACCAACCACCTTGGAGCAGATTTATCACCCGATTGGTCGCCACAGGGAGACAAAATTATCTTTAGCACTGTGCGTGATGATGGGGTAGGTTTACGCGTTATCGACATAGATAGTCAGACGATTACTAGCCGTTTTAGCGAGGATGAGCGACATCGTAACCCGCGCTGGTCGCCGGATGCTACGCAGATTGTTTTTGATACCGGGCCGAGTATCGACATCGCCAATCTTGATGGATCGCCGGGCTTGGAACTAGGTCAATCCTCACTTCGGGAGGATGGGGATAACTTTCCAAACTGGTCGCCCGATGGGACGCATATTATTTTTGATACTGAGCATAGCGTCAATAACTACGACCTTTTTATCGTGCCGAGTAATGGCACACAACCTGCCTATAACTTGACCAAAACATACAGCACCAACGAGTGGCAGGCGGTCTGGTCGCCGAATGGTAAGCAGATTCTATTCGTTTCGGATGAGGATCAGGACATTCAGCAGATTTTTATTATGAACGCCGATGCCTCTAATCGACGACAACTGACCTTTACCGCCGATCATTTCGCCGAGAATTTTCATCCCTTATGGTTGGCAGATGGTTCAAAAATCATTTTTGTCTCAAAACGAGAGGGAAATAACGAAATCTACATGATGGATGTTGACGGGAGCAATCCGATTAATTTGACCAATCATCCGGCTGATGATCACCATCCGACCTTGTCGCCATGATGCCACCCGGTCACGTGGCGGTCACATGGGGAATCAGCCGTCTACTACAGCGTACCAACCCCGCGTTGGCTCAACTCGATTATCGCCTGCTGGCAATCAGTGCTTTACTGCCGGATTTTATCGACAAGCCGCTGGCAATTTGGGTCTTTCCCGATTCCTACTCCAGCCAAAACGTCACCCACAGCCTATTTTTTAACTGGGTCATCTTGGTGATTACTCTGCTCTGGATACCGCGCCTACTACCCTACTGTTTGGCCTTTAATGGGCATCTTATTGCCGATAAGATGTGGAATCATACTGAAACCTTCTGGTGGCCTTGGTACGGCTGGAATCAGTTTTGGCACTATAAATTTATGAACACCCCCGATGCGATGCTACAGGTCTATATCGACATTCTCACTCACCACCCTCATGTCTGGCTCATAGAGATTGTCGCCTTCCTAATTCTGGGCCACCTCTTCTATCAACAGAAATGGTATCGCTGGCAGTCACTTAAACGCTTTGTTATGACAGGTCGGCTAATAAATTTTGACGACCAAATGGGTAAATGAGACGCTCGCTTTGTCAGCAAACCAAGGCTTGCACTCCATTTACCGTTTTGAAAATCAAAATTGATCAGCCGTGATAACACCCCCCCAAACGGCGGGGTTTTTGTTTTCATGATCGGGGTGTACCATATCATCGTCAAAGTCGTCAAAAATGTAGTCAGGTAAAATTGGTCTAATTTGCCTGTTTTTATTAATGCTAATCATACTCCATAACCATGCTCATCGTCTTGACACCCACTCCTTGAGGAGGTTTTTCTTCATGAAACAAATTATGATACTGATTGGTAGCATAATCTTGGTTATTCTTGTTCTGCCATCCCAACTTGTGGCTCAGGAACCGACTTGTCAGCTTGACTATACGGTGCAATCCGGTGACTGGTTGTCTCGAGTATCAGAGAAATATCTCGGCGATCCGTTAGAGTACAATCAACTGGTTCGCACGGCTAACAGTAACGCCAATGATAGATACACCAATATCGACAATCCCAATGTGATTGAGCCGGGCTGGATATTGTGCATCCCGGCCGAGGGGAGTGGCTCTGGTGATATTCGGGTGGTCTATCCGACCGTTGCACCGCCGGTCACGCCCACACCACGAATCTCCAGTAAACAACTGGTCTTAAATGAAAAACGACTAGAAAACTTGACTTACAATCTCAGTTGGGCCAGAGAGGGGGAAGCCGTTCTGGTTGACGGTCTCTATCGTGAAGCGGGCGCGCCGGGCGCGGCAGATAGGTTGCTGATTAAAGCGACCGACCATATCGCTTATGGCATCATCGACGGTCAATCGGTGGCTGTGGTGGTGCTGATGATTAATGTAGAGGAGCGAGGCACTTTTTACGAACTCGCCCTAGTCGTTACCCAAGACGGGCAAGTTGTCAATGTCGGCACGACCTTGTTGGGGGAACGAATTGAGTTAAATCAGGTCGCCATTAAATCAGAAGAGATTGTGGTTGATATGGTGCAAATCGGCCCGGATGACATGTTATGTTGTCCCACCGAGCCAGTGATTAAGCGGTTTGATGTTGATGTCGGGGAGCGAGCCTTGGTCGAAACAGCTAGCGAACGCCCGATCTCCACGCCAGAAAACGACTCGGAAAGTGATACTAATTCTGATAATAGTACCACATCGGCAAGCAGTACAGTTCCTGACACTCCTATTCCGACTGAGATTCCAACTGAAACTCCAACCGTATCACCGACCACACCGCCAACCGAACAACCCACCGTCGAGCCAACGCCATCATCCACCCCAAACGCAACGCCAACGCCACCTCCTACGTCCACACCAGCAGGAGAACGTTTCAGAGGTTCCCTCGTTTGGATGATTAACACCGTCACAGTTGAACTCCGTCCAGAGGGGTATTATATCATCGTGACGGGTAAACTACCTGATAGTTGCACCACCTTGGGCCGAGCGACGCAACGCCTTGTTGACCGAACTATTACCATCAACCTGCCAGCTATACTGTCCAACAAACCCTGTACCACTACGCTCAATCCGTTTACGCATGAAATCCGACTGAACGTGACAGGTTTGACCATTGGGGAATAT
>JAUCGB010000089.1 GCA_030377895.1 Anaerolineales bacterium HSG24 | reverse complement strand
CTTTTAAGTATTAGCTAGTTTTATCATTCTATACGGTAGCGATATACAATTAACCACTCTGTTGTTTTTTGAATAATGCCCTCTGCTTTTATAACCTTTTATGCCTGTTTTTATCCGGTCAGTATTGCTCCACCTTCCTCAGCATAGTTATCATCAAAGATCATGTTATTCAAGGTTGGGGAAACGCCAGTCACGTCAATATAGTTAATCATGCCGCCCCCCTTTCGATTACGGGGATCGCTTTCATCAGCATCGGCATAGCCACCGGTGACGGTGAAACCATCAATCGTGGCACTGTCCGCGCCAACTAAGACATGATAAGAATTATCGGTCTTAGTGCCGGTTGTGCCGATGTTGCCACTCAAAATGGTGACATTGTTTGTATAATCTCGCTGGGCAAGAGCCGTTTCAGTGCCATTAAAACCACCATACACCGCTACACCCGATACGAGGGTAAGAGAAGCGGTACGGTCGGTGCCGGTGGTTGGTTTGTACGTACCATCTGCCACCCAAATCGTATCACCACTCATGGTTTTACTCAGCGCGTCCGACAGGGTCTTATAAGCTGTACCCCATGACGTGCCATCTGGACTAGCCGCGGTGCTGTCTGCATCAACATAGACTGTTGTTGCGCCACCAGCGCGTTGAATGGTAAAAGCTCCCGATTTTGTGAGCGTTTGAGCATTACCATTCGGTGCAAATATAACCACGACATCATACGTACCAATGTCGGCGCTTGACAAATCAAACACTGCCGTAATCGTTGGTTGACTATAAGTGAAGCTACTAGCTTCAATCGTGCCAATCTTAATGCTAGTGAAAGAATTGGAAGCGTTGCTCGGTGGTCCCGAACTCAAAGTAATCGTTACCGACACATTCGAGCTTCCCTGCGTAGTCGAGGTCGGCGAGACCGAATCGATGCTTGCGCCTTGTGCCCATATTGTCGCGGGCAATAGCACCAAACAAATCACTACGGTTAAGGGAAGAATAACCTTCCAGTTTACTAAATTCTGCTTCATGATTGTAATCTCCTGTAGTTAATATATATAAACGTGCAATTTGAATTGCTCCGAACTGTAATCAGAAGCTCAGACCTGACAGGTACGTCGGAAAACCTGTCAGGTCTGTTTTTTTACTCAATGTTCTATTTATCCTTCACTACTAACGGTAAATACACTTTATACGAAGCCTCATCCAACACGGCAAACATGGTGAAATGGTCGGTTGTACAAACCAACTCGGTATCGGTTAGGTTACACACCAGCCCCTCGTTACTCCAACCCGTGCCATTCTTCCAGAAGTACAGGGTTGGATTGCTCGCATTGGCCGGGATTTTGACTCTAATCTCTACCTGATCATTAAAGGTCTCTACTAAAGAATCACCTTGCTTGGCGGTCAGTTCAAAGAACAGGCCAAGCCCGATTCTATCGCCCAAGGGATGGGTGTCTGGGTTGTGAGTTTGCCACTCAAAGGCGACCTCCGTATCGTCATCGACAGAGTTAGTCGGGAATCGGACAGTCACCTGTTGCGCCGCGTCATTCGATTTGAGCGTCCCTCCTTGCGATGGAGAAACAACGGTGGAGGTTGCCTGACCAGCTGGCAATGTGCTGGTCGGTTGTGGTGTGCTGGTACCGGATGATGGGGTGTCAGTTGCTTGCGGCGTACCAGATGATGGGGTGTCGGTTGCCTGTGGTGTGCCGGTACCGGATGATGGGGTATCGGTTGCCTGTGGTGTACCGGATGATGGCGTACCGGATGCTTGTGGCGTGCCAGATGATGGGGTGTCGGTTGCTTGTGGTGTACCGGATGATGGAGTGTCGGTTGCCTGTGGCGTACCGGATGATGGGGTGTCGGTTGCTTGCGGTGTGCCGGATGATGGAGTATCGGTCGCTTGTGGCGTACCGGATGATGGAGTGTTGGTTGGGGTAGAGGTAGAACTAGGCTTAACAGAATCTGGCAAACCGGCGTAATCGGTACCATGCCGACTCACGCGGAATACCTCCTTATCGGTGACTTCATGTTGCCATACAACCTGTTTATCGGAGGTTACTTCCAAGAAGGTGCCGTTAGCCCCGCTACAAATCAGGGTGTTACCGTTCGGAAGTCGCTCCGCGCCAGAGATGTTGGAGGAGTAGAGCGAACTATCCAAGCTGTAAACCCAAGTTTGATCCGTTGGCTCGTAAGCAGAGCCAGCCGCGGGAGCGGTGTAGTTGCCCGAACCATCCACATCTGGAACAATCTCATCTACGGTAGAGATGTTTCCCTCACTGCGTCCTTGACCATTGTTGAAAACCAAGATGTTCCCCGCGCCAGAATAGCCATCGAGAATCCAACGGGCATCATGCTGAGCAAACAGTTTTTGGTCAGTCGATGTTCCGGCATCGTAGGTTTGCGGGTTGCCCCACCGATAGAGTAGGTCTCCACCCTTGCCCCGATCTCCACCCGTATGGGTAGCCGATTCGGCTGTGGTCGTACCATGGTCAATGATCCAGATTTCGCTAAAGTTATGAACACTCAGCATGATCTGGTCAAAATTGGCATTGTAATCAACCGAATTGGCATGCGTCCAATCCGCGCCACTACCATTTGGACCACCCTGGGTATAGTTCAAATCAACCAGTTCTGGATGGTCGCCAACCGTACCAAAATTAGGCTTGCTCTGGTCATGATCCTGAATCAGATGATCCCACAAATACCATTCCCATACGATATCTTTATTGGAGTTCACCTCGATTAGATGCTCGACCCACAACTCGCCATCCGCGACGAGGGTTGAGTTACGTCCGGCGGCGATAGCCTCGGCTTCCGTTTTCTTCTCCCAAGCCAAAATCAACAGATTGCCGTTGGGTAACATCTCTACATCATGATGTTGCAGGTAGGTTTGACTAGAGTATTCATACTCCCAAACTACATTATTATTCTGATCAATCTTCTGGATACTCCCCCCGCCACCACTGGCCGTCTGAGATTGTGACGGCTGTCGAGAGGGTGGGGAACCCATGGTTTGGGTAAAATATTGGTTGCTCATGTTTCCAGTATGGAGCAGATTCCCATCGTCTAATAGATAAACCGATAGGGCCGGGGAATAGTTGCTGTCCCAAGTGTAGACAGTATTTCCACTGTTATCCATTAGATAGGTTTGCTTAGACTGTAACGGGGAATACAGGTTATACCCCTCGTAAATCGACCCCTGTGCGGCTGGGGTCGGAGTCGAAGTCGGGGTATTAGTAGCCGTTGGTTGATCCGTACCTCCTACGGGAGTGTTAGTAGCCGTTGCTTGATCCGTACCTCCTGCGGGGGTGGGCGTAGAAGTCGGCGTACTGGTCGCCGAGGCGGAGGAATAGTCCCGCACACAACGAGCGTAGTTGTCGACTCGAACCAGATCACAAGCATTCACTGAGCAAAGGTTATAGTCGGAGGCGTTGCCCGATTTTGGGTCGCTCCGTTGCGCGCCCGCGCCATGCCAATCGGTATAGTCGGTTGCATCGGCGAGCTTACTGTAGGCTTTACCAAAAGCGACATAAGAGGCATACGCCTTATTATCGCCATGCGTGGTACTAGTCCAGAACCAGCTTTCATCAGAAGTCGTGGTAAAGATGTCATCAATGGCTGGGTAGTCGGTTTTGTCATAATCGACAATACTCTGCAACTCTTTAACATTGGGCAATCGCCAATCGGTATGGTTAGCCAAACTAAGCCCTTCACAATAACTGAGCGAATCGCCCCAATTGCGGGTTGTACCATCATCGGCCTGTTGCCACATCAGATTGGTCGCCTTATCGGTGATGGTGCTATCCTCATTATCCTGAAAATCGTTGATCCCGTACTGATTCTCAGTCCCACGAACGCAATAGACATAAAGACCGTTTGTCTGTCGGGTTGCACTGGGATTATTAAATTCAAAACCAGCCCCATAAGATTTGATATGTCCATCGGCAAAGTTAAAACCAAACACTCCTTGTGAGATATCATTTACGATTGGCCCTTTCACATAAAGGCTAATACTGGCATACTGTCCGGCATACGCTTCAGTTGGATATTCAAAATCAAAGTATGTCCGATCAATATAGGGAGTACTGGTTGTGGTGTTGCCCATGAGCAGTTCGCCCCGAAAATCGGCCAAGGAGTACAACTCTTTGATGGTCGGTATACGCCAATCAGAATAGCTGCCGACGGACAGACTACTACAATAGGTTTGAGAAGCGTTGTAGTCATACCGACTATTATCAGGCGATTTTTGCCACATCAGCCCGGTGATGTTGTCACTGACGGTACCATCTCCGTTATTGGTGTATGAAGGCTGGATACCGTTATATTGGGCATCTTGACCATAATAGGCTTCACCAACTATTGGACAGACAATCACCGTACCGCTATTGTCGTAACAGTTTTCCTGACGGGTATCTATAATCGGATAACTGATTCCCGTTGTACTCGGCGTAGCTGTTGCTCCCGACTGCGGGGTAGCTGTTGCTACGGGAGTTGTTGTAGCCTGACTCGTGCCCTGACCAGCCGGCATACAGGCCAAACTACTGTCTGCGGTCTCACATGTGCCGGAATGAGTGCCGTTGTCATCGTCAAACTCGCATGCATCCCCGCTTGATAGGTTGGCACATGCATCAATCGCCTCCTGCGGTGGGCCTTGGGCCATAATCGAGGCTGGTATTCCTAGAATAACGATACCTAAAACTAAAGCAAATACAATCGGTTGCATCTTAAAACGATATTTCATGGTTACGTCTCCTGTTATGGTTTAAGGTACTAAAAAATAGAGAGGTATCTATTATATCACAGTTTTAAGGCTATGTCTGTCGTTTAATCTGGACAATTTTGTAGTTGTTTATGGACAATTTAATGTTGATGATTTTGTGGAGGTAGCAGATGGCGTGAAAGGCACTGTCAGAGAGATTAACGAGTATCATACTGTTTTAGTTACGGCTGATAAACAAACCATTGTTTTACCCAACAGGCTGATTGTCAGTAACAAAATTATCAATTATGGTTTAGAACCAACTCGCCGACTTGACCTGATCTATGGGATTGGATATGAATCAGATCTGTTACAAGCCAAGCATATTTTACAAGATATTGTAAGCGAATTGGAATTTGTGTTGGATGAACCAAAACCTTTGATTGGGGTGCAAGAATTAGCCGATAGCAGTATCAACTTTTTAGTCCGTATCCATCTCAAAGGAGAGCATGCTGGTATTGCTCCTTTAATGATTAACGAGCAAGTTAAACTCCGATTTGATGCGGCTGACATCTCCATTCCCTAGCGTCACGATTATACTCCCATTACTCGAGGACTGGCACAGGCGTACTGTCCCTAATCATGCTGACAATCTCCTCGGCAGCGTGGGGTTTCATCCATAGACCGGGATCCAAAATCAGCCGATGCACCAACGCCGGTAGGACGAAGGCTTTGACATACGATACCTCGTCCATAGTTTCTAAAAATTGAACCACCCGTTCCAACTCTACATCAAGTGGCGTGGTGGGTTTGTGCCACACCATCAACCGTTTTAAGCCTGACAAACGGCTCAAGGTGACAAGACTGCTTTGCAAATAGGCTTGAATATCGGGCGGAACATCAACCATCAACTGCCCTTGTCGGAGTTGCCGTCGAGTCTCCTTGATGGTTTGCCCATGCTGATAGGCTATTTTTTCGAGAGTCAATTGCTGAATCTCTTGGGCTAAACGGAGCTTAAAATAATCATCCTGCCCCGAACGTTCTATGGCTGTTAGCCAGCGTTGAATACGGGGCGGCTGGACTCGTTCAGGGACTCGATTCTTGGGCGGACGCTCTCGGCGAAGCCATAAACTGCGCCCCATGATAATGGTGGCAATCAGACAAAATATCACCCAGAACTCATGTTGAGGAATGGCGGCGTAGAAGAACTGTCCGACCCAAAATAGGTACAAAAAGGGGATAATCACTACCTCGCGTAATATATCTTCCAAAAACCATTGCAGAAGCATAATGAGCAAAACAAGAGATATGCCTAGGGTAAGATACCGATTTAAGGGTGTTACAAGCGACTTTTGATTCATAGAACTACTTTATATGGAAGCACAGGCCCATACTTAAACTTGTTGAGAAACGATAATTTCTGGCATTATTCTGTTTCCTTTGACCATAAGCTTTGACAATGATTTCAGCGTTATTGCGTTATTGTAACGTTCTTCATATCAGAGTCAAACGGCTTGGATGAATAATCAAGGTTCAGAAGTTTATCGTTTTTCAACAAAGTTACCATGAAGGGCATGAGCGGCATGAAGAAAAGCTAAAAAATCGCCATATAAACGAGTTCCCTTCATGTTCTTCATGGTTCTGCGGAGTTTTCAGATCTAATAGAATCGCAGTACTATTTTCTTGCCAACGTTTTACGATTCACGTTAATTGTGGTATAACCTTAACAAGACAATGAGGTCTTTGATAAAAAGGAGCTACCAATGAAACGAGCAGTTATTATTGGTGATAAAATCTTATGGGCTGACGGGCATCCACCCGGTCACCCGTTGCGTCCTGAACGGTTGCAAAACACCTGGGACATGCTTCAAGCTTACGATGCTCTTACCGTGGCCAATGTTCGGATTGTGCCTCCTCGATTCCCTAACGAAACTGAATTAACCAGTTTTCATACCCGAAACTATGTTGACGCGGTTCGTCATCTTAGTCAGGGTACGAAGAACGTTAATCCGGCTCGGTACGGATTTGGTCAAGGAGACAACCCTGTTTTTCCCGGAATGTTTGAGAGTGAAGCTCTAAAAGTTGGTGGGGGCTTGGTTGGTACAGAGTTACTATTAAATAATGAGGCCGATGTGGTCTTTAACTTTGCCGGAGGTTTACACCACGCTGGAAAAGCGCATGCCTCCGGTTTTTGTGTATTTGGTGATGCCGTCATTGCCATTCAGAAAATATTAGATACCGGGCGACGGGTGGCATATATTGATATTGACGCTCATCATGGGGATGGGGTGCAGAACGCCTTCTATGACGACCCACGCGTGTTGACCATCTCCTTCCATGAATCTGGGTTGTATCTTTTTCCTAGCACAGGCTTTGAACATGAAATCGGTACCGGCAAAGGTAAAGGCTACAGTGTTAATATTCCCCTGTTGCCTTATACCAATGATGAGGCGTTTGTGTGGGCCTTCGACCAAATTGTTCCGCCCTTGCTAGAACGTTTTGCCCCAGATATTGTGGTGGCGCAGTTGGGGCTTGATGCCCATTGGAGCGACCCGTTGACTCATCTTTCGCTCACCACGCATGGTTTTGAGACCCTGTTTCAACGGATTCATGACCTGTCGCCACGTTGGCTCGCTGTAGGTGGCGGTGGATATGAACCGACGGTTGTGCCACGCGGCTGGACCTTGGCTTGGGGGGTCATGAGCGGTCAGCAGTTTGCCGATGAATTGCCAGCAACCGTGACTGACGGCTACAGTCCACCCTTGCTCCATGATGCCGAACCGGCTCCCTTATCAGATATGCAACGGGAACAAGCACGCAATGGGGCCAGCGAGGTGGTTAAACGGTTGAATAAGTTATTAGCGTTGGGGTAAAACCTTGCTACTCGACAAACTGGTTTAGGGAAGGCTAAAACAGGAACACAGAGTTTCACTAGAGATATACAGAGGGACACAGAGGAAAAATTACGCTTTTTCTCTGTGAATCTACGTGAATCTACGTGAAACTCTGTGTTAATTTAGGGCTGTTCAGTTCTCCATCTTGTCACACTGTTGATAAAAATCAAGGTACTCTCTCTTGTTACCCGACAAAGTAGTTTAGGAAAGGATAAAACAGGAACACAGAGTTTCACAGAGATGCACAGAGAGAGGGACACAGTGGTCATCAATAATATCATCACAGGAGAATCCCCATGACTCAAAAATTCTTATGGTCTACCCACTTCCCCAACGAAACGTTAGAAGACGGGATAAACCTCGCTAATCAGTTGTATTGGCATATTAAAGTATCCGAATCGGAAGGAGTGTGGCAGGTGTGGGCCGGTGATGGGGAGAGTCTCATCTTGCAAACCGATTCTAAGGAGGCGGTGGATGCCTTTTTGTATGGACTTGGTTTAGCCTACTCGGTTTTGCCCGAATCGGTGTTTGAGCAACTTAAGGCTGAGGTCAAACGGTGGGTGTAGTGGGGTATCCGCTTGCAAAAATGGCAACGCTTCCTAACTTTTTTTACTTGACAAGTTTGGGGTGCCTTAATTTGGCAATGATATTCATGTTATGTCAAGGGAAAACTACTATATATAGTTGGTTATACATCGGTGGCGGATTGGAGTTCTGATTTCAAACCAACGCTACGCCGCCTTGCCTAGCCCCTACGATTACCAAACGCGCAACTTATTTAGGATTCATTCCTATGGTTTTAACCCAAAAAGCGATTTTTACTTGATGCTCTTGCCGTATCTCCTTATAACGCCGCTCCACCTGAATCAGCCGCTTACTTTGGTCGCTCAGTTGCAGGGTGTATTGGATTTGGGCAATCCGGTCACTATCTTGGGGACGAACCAAAATAAAGCCCCCCACATGCTCATCGGCCTCAAAACGTAGGTGGGCTAATGGATTCAGCCAAAAATGGCTCTCTTGCGGCATGGCCAGATGGTAATCAACCGCGGCGACAGGGTTGTCATCTAACCATAACAGGCCCCGTCCTTCAATAAAATCACCCGATTTCATAAGTTAACATTCGCCTCTTCTGCCTCTTCTGCTTCTTCTGTCTCTTCTGACATGATACGCGCTAATGATGGGGAGGTTTGGAGTACATAGGGTTCTAAATCGAGCAGACGACGATAGAGATAGCTCCCCACGACCCGCACGGTGGCGATGATGGGCGCGGCCAGTAGTAGCCCTAGCACGCCACCAACACTCGCTCCGGCAATAATCCCCACAATAATCACCGCCGGAGCCAATTTTAGGCGAGTGCCGATAATACGTGGCACCAAATAGTTGGTATCAAATTGCCACATCAAAAAATAAAACACTGCAACAACAATCGCTAATCCCCAATTTGGAAGGGGTAGATACGTTGAACCTTGAAAAAAGACCAACATAACCCCAATGTAAGCCGAAATACTGTACCCCCAATTGGGAATCAACTCCAAAATCGCGGCCACAAGCCCTAACAATAAAGCACTGCGAATCCCTAAAACCGTCATAACCGCCGCCACCACAATCCCAACAATCGTTGCCAGCATCACTTGGCCTAAAAAATAGGCTTTCCAAACCCCGTCAATCTCGCGTCCAAGTTGGCTAAACTCCTCATAATAAATCACCGGAATCCAGCTATCAACCCAACTGCTGAAACGGTTCGCGTCTAACAAAAGATAGAAGCCGACAACCAAGATAAAAATCATCCAGATCACACCACCGGCAATGCCAACCGCTAAATTAGCGGCTATACCGGCTAACGGGGAGACGGCCTGACTAAGGTTTTCGATGGCTTGTGGACGTAACTCATCTAAATCTATTTTAATGCCACCAAACAGAGTTTGTTGATAGTCGATAACCTGTTGCAACTGCTGATAAAGGCTCTGCAAATCAAAATCTATTTCAGTCATTTGCCGGACGATGAGCGGCCCAGCTAAGGTCGGGATTAAAGCCAATATAATCAGAAAACTAATATAAACAAAGACAACATTTGACTTTCGGCCAAAGCGAGTATGGGCGGTTAGGTGGTTGACAAAGGGGTTTAGCAGATAGGCAATAATGACTGCAATGGCTAAGGGTGCTAGAACCATGCTAAAATACCAAATGACTAAACCGATAATAATAAGATAGCTAACTGATATGACCCGCTTGGTGGCGGGTGTCCATTTAGGGGCTTTTGACAAAATTGCCTCCACGAAAAAGAGATACCATATTTGGTATCTCTTAAGGTAAAATAAATTATAAGCTAACGCAAATTTTAATCAATAAACCCAATTTCATCCATCGGCCAATAAGAGAACCAAGCCCGACCAATCACTTCGCTGAGGGAGACTGTACCGAAGTTACGAGAATCATTAGAGAAGTTGCGATTGTCTCCCAGAACGAAAATCTGCGATTGAGGGATGATAATTGGCCCATAAGAGCCATACGTTGGGTTTAACAGGTATGGCTCCGGCAATGTTTGACTATTAACAAAGACCTGACCGTCATGAATTTCAACTTGGTCACCCGGCAAACCGATAACCCGTTTGATTAGTAACTCCCCATTTTGAGCTGGAACCCTGACCACGACCACATCACCTCGGTCAGGGCCACTGCTAAAACTGAAGTATTGCCGGATGTAGCTGTTATAGGAGAGTTTTTCAACTACCAGTCGCTGGTCTGAGTGCAAACTAGGCTCCATGCTTTGCCCATAAACACGGGTCGCTTGGGCCAAAAACAGGTTGATAAGAATGGCAATCAGCGCGGCAGGGATGACAGTTTCAAGAATATTCCTCAGAAACTGAGCAAGTTTGAATAATGCGGATGGTTCAGGTTCGGGTTCGGTATAATACTCTTCAAGGTTAAACGGTTCAGAATATATAGAATCTCTCATGTCGGTCTAATGTTTGGAAATTTCCGATATTTATCTGCGTAATATTATAGAGGTAACAACTGAATTGATCTTAAGCTCCTAAAGGTTTATAACCTTTAGGGCTTTCCTTCCTCAGAGAGGTTATCATCTTAGCGGTTTCCAGAACGGTTGCCAGCACGGTTTTGTCCACGATTACCGCCGCGATTACTACCACCGCGATTACCACCGCCACGATTACCACCACGATTGTCACGTCCACCACGCCCACCTGGTCCACCACGCCCACCTGGTCCACTACGTCCACCACTTCGGGGAGGGCGACGTTTATCACTTTCTTGAGCTTCTTCAAGTGACCAACCGAGCAATACAGCTTGGCGAGAGAGGCGAATTTTACCATCGCTGTCAATGTTAATCACCATAGCCATGACCTCGTCGCCAACTTGAACCACATCTTCAACGGACGGGGCATGGTAATCGGCTATTTGAGAAATCGGGATGAGGCCATCAACACCGGGTAATATCTCCACAAATGCCCCAAAGTTGACGGTACGAACTACTTTGCCGGTATAGATTTTACCGAGTGTGGCTTCTTCCGTCAACGCTTCGATATGAGCCAACGCTTTCGCGCCAGAGGCTTGATCTGCGGCGGCAATATACACAGTTCCATCATCATCAATGTCGATTTTGGCCCCAGTTTCATCTTGAATAGCCCGAATCATCTTCCCACCCGGCCCGATAATCTTGCCGATTTTCTCAGGATCGATCTGGATACAGGTGATGGTTGGCGCGTACTGAGACAGATTCTCACGCGGAGTGGCTATTGTTTTTTCCATCTGGTCAAGGATATGGAAACGCCCGGTTTGGGCTTGAGCGAGGGCATCTTCTAATACTTCCCATCGTAAACCTGTTAATTTAATATCCATCTGTAAAGCAGTAATACCATCACGCGTTCCGGCAACCTTAAAGTCCATGTCGCCCAAGGCATCTTCAAGTCCTTGAATATCGGTTAAGACCGTGTACCGCTCGCCTTCCTCAACCAAGCCCATTGCCACTCCGGCCACAGGCGATTTTAACGGCACGCCCGCGTCCATCAAACTTAGCGTACTGCCACAAACGCTGGCCATTGAGCTTGAACCATTGGAGCCTAAAATTTCGGAGACGAGGCGTAAGGTATAAGGAAATTCCTCAACCGGGGGAAGCATCGGCAATAAGGCCCGTTCAGCTAACGCGCCATGCCCAACGGCTCGTCGATTGGGAGATCCCACTCGTCCGGTTTCACCGACAGAGAATGGAGGGAAGTTGTAATGATGCATGTATCGTTTGGAATCTTTTGGCCCAAGCGTGTCTAATCGTTGTTCGTCACGGGGCGTGCCTAAGGTAGTAACGGTGAGGGCTTGCGTTTCGCCACGAGTGAACACGCCGGAGCCGTGTGCGCGAGGCAGAAGTCCGACATCACACCAGATAGGGCGCACCGTTTGCGGGTCACGACCATCAGGGCGCGTGCCATGATCTAAGATTCGGGCACGAACCGATTTTTTCAACAGATTCTTATAAGTCGTCCGTACATCAACCATGGAAACATCTTCAAGTTCGCCAAAATGCTCCATTACTCCGGCGTATACGTCATCAAGCGCGGCCACCCGTTCCTGTTTAGTGCCTTGAACATCAAGCGCAGTTTCGATTTTATTATCGACATAGCTGGTAACTTGCTCAACGGTCTCTTCGAGAGGGGTACTGTAGCCCATCTCGCGTTTTTCTTTGCCGATAGTTTCACGCATCTCTTTTTGGACGCTGATAATCTCTTGAATCGAGTTATGCGCCAACCGTAAGGCTTCGAGCATCACCTCTTCGGATATCTCTTCTGCACCAGCTTCAACCATGAGAATTGCGTCTTCTGTACCGGCAATTCGTAGGTCTAATTCACTGCCGACCATCTCTTCACTGGATGGATTGACTAAAAATTCATTCTTTTTCAGACCAATCCGAACCGCTCCAATCGGCCCATCCCAAGGGATGTCTGAGATTGTGAGGGCGGCGCTGGCGCTGTTAATACCCAAAATATCAAGATGTTTTTCGCCATCAGATGATAAACAGGTAATCACCACTTGAACTTCGTTACGGCAGGTTTGGTCAAAAAGTGGGCGTAAAGGGCGGTCGGTCAGGCGAGCGGTCAAAATCGCGCCCTCACTCGGACGACCTTCACGACGGAAAAAACTACCGGGGATACGTCCGGCGGCGTACAATTTCTCTTCAAATTCAACACTTAAGGGGAAAAAATCTCGATCAATCGTATCTTTTGAGGCAGTGACGGCGGTTAATAAAACAGATTCGCCGGAACGGATTAAGACTGCACCACCCGCTTGCCCGGCTAACAAGCCTGTTTCAAAGGTTATTTCATCATTACCTAATTTTGCTACAAACTTTTTTGGTTCTGGTTTAGACATATAAGACCTCCTTAGGTCTGTGTATTAGTTGAGTTCATGATGCAGGTCGTAGGTAGCAAGGTTGCAAGGAACAGGGTTTTAGGTTTGAGACCTATAACCTCTATTACTTGCCACCTTACCAAAATGAACTCTAAGGAATTGGAATTAAAATAAGTTGCACGTTTCGGCGTCGCCTTCGACAAGCTCAGGCTACGTCCGCCGCCTGAGCGTTCGACTTAGCTCACGCCGAAGTCTTGTCGAAAGCGATTATCAGCATGACTAAGTTAATTAATGCCATTCCTAAAGAAAATATTTAACATAAGCAAACGAGTAGGATTAGAATACTCTTATCCTACTCGTTTATTGCATGACTCCGAAAAGCCCTGCCTTATTTCTGTAACCCCTATATTTGCGGGGAACTGTACCTATCAACATCTATTACTTACGCAAGCCCAATTTTTCAATAATGACCTTATAACGAGCGGGGTCTTTACGCTTGAGATATTCTTGGTGATGTCGTCGTTGACCCACCAATTTTAACAAGCCACGTCGAGAGCTATTATCATACTTATGCGCTCGCAAATGGTCTTGTAAATCATTGATACGGGCAGTCAACAAGGCAATTTGTACATCTGATGAGCCTGTATCACCGTCTGTTAGTTGAAAATCCTTCATAATGACCACTTTTTTGGTTTGAGAAAGTGCCACGAAACTACTCCTTTGCTTCTCTAACATTGCTTACAAATATGGAAACTACGGCAACAGTGGCGAAAGCTATTGTCTGCGTATCCAAGGAAAAATTATATCACGGATTAGAAGTGAAAGCAAATATACCGAGTTTGCGGGTAGTTCCTGAACGTGGAGCGTTCAACAATACGTTCCAACGCGCCGAGTTGGAATAAGGTCAGAATATTTATTGGCTCATTAGGAGTTCTCGTGCAAGGGCCTTGCATGTAAAGCAAGCTTTGCACTCCGGATCACTACATCTGTACCACTACCCCTATTTATTATCAACTTGGTGGATTTTGCTCTAAAATAGGGTGAAATTCTTGGGGTTTATCCATTGTGCTTGGTGCATCAACACCGCGTTCATCAACTCGATGGCTAACCGAGATTCTAGGGTGACACCTGCTCGAACCCCAACACATGGGTCATGCCGACCTTTTTGCAAATTAAACTCAATCTCTTCTAGGTTTTTACGGATAGATTGTTGGGGGGTGGCAATTGTTGATGTCGGCTTAAAACCAACTCGACAGAATAACGGGTTGCCGGTTGTGATTCCACCCAACAGGCCACCATGATGATTACTTTGATACCCCTGCCGTCGAATCGGGTCATTATTCTCACTCCCTCGCCGAGTGATTACCTCTTGTCCGGCTCCCACCTCGCAAGAACGAGCGGCATGCAAGCCGCCCAAACTACCCATCAAACGGAGTTTTAGGCTATTATATAACGGTTCTCCGACTAAAGGGGGGACGTTAACCGCTATAACCTCTACTGCTGCGCCAATCGAATCCCCTTTGATACGAGTTTGTTTAATCAATTCGCCAGCCTGATTAGCAAAATGGGCATCAACGGTGTAGATTTCATTTTGCCTTAATTGCTGTTGAATCTGCTCGATGTCAGCAATCTCGACCTGTTTGCGGTTACTGTGCGACAGAATTTCTCCGGTAGTGGAAACTCTCGCGGATGTAGGCTGGAAGCCTGCGCTCCTACCAGAGGATTGATTAATCAGAATGGTATCTAAACTTTGATTAGCTTTTAACGTCCCAACTTGGCATATAGAGGAGAGAATCACGGTTCCAAACTGTTTTTGCAAAAAAAGTCGAGCAATCGAGCCACCAATTACATCTGAGATGGTTGAGCGGTAGCTAGAACGCCCGCCACCTCGATAGTCAACAAAACCGCCCGATTTATAATGTTTGACCAAGTCGGTATGCCCAGGTCGGACTTCACCTGTCTCGCCGGAAAATTGACCATAGTGACGTGATTTTTTGGAGGTAGAGAGGACAATCGCAGAGATTGGTTCTCCGGTGCTGTAGCCTTCTTGATAGCTTTCGGTTTGGTGAGTTTTACCCTCAACCTCAACCGTAAGCTGTGGCCCAGCAAGGAGCGTGTCGGTATCTTCCGTATTTTCCATAAACAGCCCCGATAAAAAAAGTACCTTGTCAGTCTCATGACGGGGCGTGCCATGTTTGTTGCTACCCGGGCGGCGACGGTCTAGGTATTGCTGAACCTCATGCCGTGTTATTTTTAATCCGGGCGGACAACCAAAGACGATAGTTGTTATTGCGGGGCCATGTAATTCGCCTGCTCCCGCGACTGAAAATAGTGGGCCACCAAGTGTTTCCATTGGTTTATCAGGCTATCAGCGTAAGCCGAGACATGTAGCACATGCTTCAGCCTGTGCCGCACACAGTCTAAAGACTGTGCTACGATATTATCTGTCGCACGTTAAGTTGATAGCCGTTTATCATAAATGATTTTTTGTCCCCAAAGTGCGTCATAAGAATTATAAATGGTAAATGGTGAATTATAAATGGTAAAAAACCCTGTTATATTCATCTATAATACTCATTTATCGGCATGGTTCATTATCTGTTGAGTTTGCTTTACAAATAAAACATTGTAGGTGACGCTTGTAGCGTCACTAGTTGCTAAATAAACGCCGTAATACCCCAAGCAATACAGGTGAACGGTCATTGTCACG
>JAUCGB010000001.1:88646-95502 GCA_030377895.1 Anaerolineales bacterium HSG24 | reverse complement strand
CTCTTTGCTAATCTCAGCATTTTCCCACTTCTTGAGCAAATCTTTAATGTTCATGGTTAATACTCGTTAATATTCACCATCGACCCAACTTAGATTATACAAATATGCGAATACACAATTCATAATTCGTAATTCGTGCCCCAACCTAACTCAGGCGATGGTGGAAACATAATAAATGGTGAATGGTGTGCGATTCCAGTCATCTGATGACTAATCTACCCATTCAGACAATAAAAAAACCTCCACGGTGATTGCTACCGGGAGGTATGGTTTCCATCATATAAGCTGTGTTGGGTTACAAAACGCCGTTATCCTGACGGCCTCGCAGGATGCGGTATTCCTAACTATGGTTCTGTGAACCATAAACACTGTGTTATAATCTGTCTTGCCTCGCGGTGATCTGTCACCGGTGTGGTGTTGGAGCCGCTCCTATCTCGAGGGGAGGCTCCTTCCAAGATGTAAATTTTCAATAATCCCATTGTAACATGCTTTTGAATATTGTCAAACGTGCTATGGTCTTCGTTTTGGTCAAGACCTACGATACCCAAAGTGCGTTATGCAGGGTGGAATGAAATTATATAATTTACCATTCACCATTTATCATTTTTTGTTTTGTATGGAGAAAAATTATGTTTACTAGAAAATTAGGACGTTCAGGGCTGGAAATTAGTGCTATGGGCATGGGCTGTTGGGCCATTGGCGGGCCATTGTGGAATGGTGACGAACCGCTTGGCTGGGGTCAGGTTGATGACCAAGAATCGATTCAGGCTATCCATCGGGCACTTGACTTAGGAATTACCTTTTTTGACACGGCTGATGTATACGGGGCTGGACACAGCGAGCAGGTGCTGGCTAAGGCTTTTACTGGCAAACGGCATGATGTGATAATTGCTACCAAATTTGGTAACAGTTTTGACCCGACCACTCGCCAAGTACAGGGGCCGAAATCAAGCCCCGACTATATTCGAGGGGCTTGTGAGAACTCGTTGCGTCGCTTAAAAACAGACTATATCGACTTATATCAATTTCATTTGAACGATTATGACCCTGTTCAAGCGGTTGAGATTAGGGAGTTGATGGAGTTGTTTATCAAGGAGGGGAAAATCCGTTGTTATGGCTGGAGTACCGATTTTCCAGATCGGGCCAAGGTGTTTGCCGAGGGGGAACATTGTGTTGCTATCCAACATCAAATGAACGTGTTGGAGGATTCAGCCGAGATTGTGGCAATCTGCGAGGCTTCTAATTTAGCCAGCATCAATCGTGGCCCGTTGGCGATGGGTTTGTTAACCGGCAAATATAAGCAGGGATCCAACTTGGCCGCAGATGATGTGCGGGGCGACAATAGCCCAGATTGGCTGCAATATTTTAAGGATGGACAACCCAATCCAATATGGCTAGATAAATTGAGCGCGATACGGGAAATCCTAATGCTTGAGCGACATTCTTTGCCGCAGGGGGCGTTGGCTTGGCTGTGGGAACGCAGTGAGCAGACGATTCCGATTCCCGGTTTTAGGACGGTGGCTCAGGTTGAGGAGAATTGTGCGGCCATGAATTTTGGCCCGCTAACGGAGGATCAAATGGGCGAGATTGATGATTTGTTGGAACGCTAAACCCACTACCAACTTAACGTGCGACAGATAATATCGTAACACAGTCTTTAGACTGTGCGGCACAGGCTGAAGCATGTGCTACATGTCTCGGCTTACGTTGTTGGAACGCTAAACCCACTAAAATCAGCCATGTTAATCCGGCCAGAATTAGACCGAGTCGAAACGACCACGGGCGATAACGGAACTGTACCACATGCTCACCTGCTGGGACAAATACGGCTCGGTTGATATAATTTGCCCGATAGATGGGGCTAGGTTGTCCGTTCACTGTTGCTTGCCAGCCCGGGTAAAAACTATCGAGCAGAACCAGATAGCCATCTTGGCTCAGGCTGACTTGAATCTCGATCTGTTGCGGATTTTCGTTGCTGATGGTGGCCTGTTCATGATCATGCCCTGAGTTTGCCAGACCTGACAGGTTTCCACTAGCTAACGCGTCGCCTGTCAGGTCTAATACTTGAGCGTTTTGATTCGGCTCGTTCTC
This sequence comes from Anaerolineales bacterium HSG24, assembly GCA_030377895.1. Taxonomy (GTDB): domain Bacteria; phylum Chloroflexota; class Anaerolineae; order 4572-78; family J111; genus JAUCGB01. The sequence goes on along the minus strand of JAUCGB010000001.1, from coordinate 93,411 downwards.
TAAAACGACGGTGTCTGCCGGATTGACGCTTCGTATCTGGAAGTGGCTTAGGGCTTCGTCAGGCGTATCAGCAACAATGGCCTGATGAACGATAAAGGCGCGGGGGAGCGGATGTTGATTGTGGTAAACCATGCCATCATCAGCCTGATAAACCGCCGGATAAGTAGCCGCCACATCTGCGCCCATTTGTCCCAAGGTGAGCATGTAGCGCGCTCCGACTAGTTGCAGGGCTTGCACGGGATCAGCCTCTTTGAGAAATTTCGCATAGCGACTATTGCGAAGTGAAGAACCATGTCCACCAGAACTACGTACTTGATACACTGAGGGAAAATATTGCCCTAAATGGCTGACCGTGGCCGTCTCACTGCCCATGCCAAGGGGGAAGACGCGGTAACCGTCCACATGTTCCAACACGTACTCCGCCCCGCCTGATAGGTGATGCCACCAATCAACGGGCTTGAGTGGGTTGATGGTCGTGCCACCGGCCAATACTAAATCAATCGAGACGGCTAAAATCAGCATGGTGCTAAAGTTTTGGGTGTTGAGGCGGCGATAATGATACATGGTGAACAAAATCATCACCACGAGCAGGTTTGTCAGCATGAGCCAAGCTGGTGCGGTGAGCGGCAGAAACCAACGTAGTAGCAGACGCTCTTGATAAATCGGTTGTGGGGTGAAGCCTCGCTCCAAAAAAATGCGAGCGAGGCGTTGCTCAAATTCGGGCAGAGGATCGAGCATGCTTTGTAGCTGTGCTTGAAACATCCACATGCCAATCAGCAATATGCCTAACAAACTGGTCAGGCTGACCAGAGCCAGCCATGCTCGTCGGGAGACTCCATGTTGGCGAATCGTCTCCAGCCCGAAACCGGCCAATATCGCCAAAGCCAGATTGACTCCCATCAACCAGCGAGCCGGAATGCGGAATAGGGAGAATACGGGCAGATATTGAATGAGATATTCGTATAGCCATGTGTAACTGCCCAAGGCTAGTAAGAGAGAGCCTAGCAACATCAGCATGAAAAACGGCACATCCGGCTGATGACGGCGTTGCCAACTAAACGGCACGAGCATGAGGGGGATAAATCCGATATAAATGAATACCTCTTGGAATGGATCGCCTCCTTTGAAGCCAAGTACGTTGTTGCCAAACGCGCTCGGTAGAATCAGGTTAAGGGCCATGTGGGGCGGCCATGAGGTGTTGGTTAAAAAATTAAAGCCACGGGCCGAATCTCGGACAGAATGTTGTTGGAGTTCGTAGGTTGGGAGTAATTGCGGCGCGGTCAAAAACAGTCCGGTCAGGATGGCGACGAGGAGTAGAGCCAGAGTCATGAGGGGAAAAAATAAGTTGCGCGAACTACCAGCATGCACAGGTTGATTAATACCCATTCCTAAATAAAGCCTCTGCGCCTCTGCGTCTTCGCGAGAGAATTTCCACATCTGATACAGCCCATAGCTGATAACCGTCACCAAGCTATAAAAGACCATTTGTGGTTGGGCGGTTAAAATTTGCAGGGCAATGGGCAGACCGGCCAGCATGGCCGCGAGGAGTGTTCGACGCATCAACGCTTGACGTATCGCCAGCAGAATCAGCGGCAACCAGACCGCGCCGGTCATGATGTTCAGGTTGGGTAGTTGACCCATCAAAAAACCGCCAAAACCGTAGCTTAAGCCCGCTAATGTGGCTGAGGATTGACTTAAGCCTAACGATTTTGCCAGCATAGCGGTGAACATGGCCGCTAAACTGAAATGAAGCATGGCGAATAGCGAGAGTTCTAAGGAAGGCGAAAGTGGGCTGAGGAAGATGACGCTCAACGGGTAGAGCGCGCCGACTTGGGTTTCGGCTAACAAGGGGATGCCAGTATCTTCATAGGGATCCCACAAGGGCACTCGTCCGGCTAACCATTCGTTGGCCGCGAAAATATGGCGAGGGTAGTGAATCCAAGTCAGGTCGGTTTCGTAGAGAGTTTGTTGCCCAAAAATTAGTTCGGGAAAGGCGAGTAGGGGTAGGATAAAAAATAGGATAAGGGGTAGATAGCGCATGGGAATACCTACCACTTAATCTTCTCGGCCATGCCAATGCCATGTGTTTCACAATGTTGCGCCGCTTCTTTCGTAAAGCCACCCAATGACAAAAATGCGGGCAGGATGATTTTATCGGGATGCGTTTCGTTATACAGAGTCACTTTTTCCTGAAAATCATCAACCTGATTCACCCCAACTGGTTTCTGCCATTTTTTGACCTCGACCAGTACCCACCGATTATCACTCGATTCGGCCACCAAATCTAGCTCCATCCGTTTGCCATTTGCTCGTTGCAACGGTACTCTAAGCTGAACATGCATGATGTTCAGGCGGGTCGTGTCTGGCACGCCCACAAAATCGTCAGACAAGGCAAACCGTTTCTGGCTGCGAAACTTGGTCGCCAACTGGTATTCAGCCATCTTGCCGACCAGATTGTTCAACTTTCCTTGCAGACTTCGCTTTTCTTTCTGCAACTGCTCGATTTCGGCCTGAAAATCCTGCCGTAGGTCTGGCTCGAAGGTGGTGATCTCTTCCTCAAAACGACTGCGTAGAATCAGGTATAATGTGCCATCTTGCAAGCCTTGATAACGAATATCTGACCAGCCTTGGTTTAATAAATCAGCCTCAACCAACAGTTGTAAATTTTGTTGAATTGTATCCGTCGATATCTCCAATTGTAATACTTTTTTCAACTGTTGGGGAGTCCATTCACGGTCGTTATGTTTGCTCATATAGAGCAAAATTTGTTTGCTATGATGATCATTAATCTTAGGCAGAGTCTTGTTGATATACTCCGCCCATGTGCCAGACAGCTCCGACCCCTTATTACCGACCTCATAATTGACCGTGTTAATCACCCCGTCCGCGCTGGTCAAATCCTTCTCATAATAGTCACTTTGCACCACACATGAGATAAAAAATGGGTCGGAGAGGCAGAGTTGATTGATCAAAACAGCCGTTTCGTTGGTGATTGGCTCTTGGAACAGTTCGGCATATTTATAGACCGCCTGCAACCCCTCGTCGGGCGGCAGATAGGAGGTCATGTACCATCTCGATAGCCGCCCCGCCTCCAGATATTGTGCGCTGATGTCGATCAGCCAACTGATGTAGGATCCGGTCACGAGCATGGGCGCGACTTTCGATTCGACATGGTAATGGAAACTGCCCGGTATCGATTCGATGGGGTTGGTTTGAAAATTCTGATCTGGATAAACGAACTGGGTCAGATATTGAAACTCGTCAATCATGACTAAAAACCGTTGGTCAAGAATCGATCCAAAACGATGGGGAGCAGAGTAAGCCGTCTCCCACATGGGAAAATGCCCCCGATGAGCCATTTCGTATTTAAATAGATCAACGTCATCGACCAACAGTTGAATTGACTTTGCTATGCCATACGCTTTTATCTCTTCTAAAGGAAGCGGGTGCAACACGAGCTTCGGATCTCGTTCTAAAAACGAGATATATTGCGAGGCAAAGGCGCGGTAATAATTAATGGCAAACAGCGGATACCAGATGTTACTTTCTGGAACACTGTAGTAAAACGGGATCACTCGACCATTGTCGCTCCAGAGTTGGTTAAAGAGACGCTGAATAAAAGCCGTTTTGCCACTTTTACGTCGCGCCAAAATCACCCGCGATTTGGAGAGTTTGCGGGGGATGTTGTTGATCCATTTATTGATAAAGGTAAACTCTTTTTCCCGACCAACGAACAGGTCGGGGTGTCCGATTTTTTCTTCTAGAGGATATTGCATTTTCTTGATTTGTCCTATTTTTTAGTTCTCTAATCCAACACCTCCGAGTAGAAAACCACACCTCGGAGACTCAGAAACCTGATTTCTCAAAGAAATCGGGTTTCTAGGCTACTTTACTGAATTTTTACGCGCTACCACTTAATCTTCTCGGCCATGCCAATGCCATGTGTTTCACAATGTTGCGCCGCTTCTTTCGTAAAGCCACCCAATGACAAGAATGCGGGCAGGATGATTTTATCGGGATGCGTTTCGTTATACAGAGTCACTTTTTCCTGAAAATCATCAACCTGATTCACCCCAACTGGTTTCTGCCATTTTTTGACCTCGACCAGTACCCACCGATTATCACTCGATTCGGCCACCAAATCTAGCTCCATCCGTTTGCCATTTGCTCGTTGCAACGGTACTCTAAGCTGGACATGCATGATGTTCAGGCGGGTCGTGTCTGGCACGCCCACAAAATCGTCAGACAAGGCAAACCGTTTCTGACTGCGAAACTTGGTCGCTAACTGGTATTCAGCCATCTTGCCGACCAGATTGTTCAGCTTTCCTTGCAGACTTCGCTTTTCTTTCTGCAACTGCTCGATTTCGGCCTGAAAATCCTGCCGTAGGTCTGGCTCGAAGGCGGTGATCTCTTTTTCAAACCGACTTCGCAAAATCAGGTTCAGCGTGCCATCTTGCAACCCCTGATAATCAATGTCTGCTGGGCCTTGCTCCAACAGATCAGCCTCAACCAACAGTTGTAAATTTTGTTGAATTATATCCGTCGATATCTCCAACTGTAACGCCTCTTTTACCTCTCGTGGAGTCCATTTGCGGTCGTTATGTTTGCTCAGATAGAGCAAAATTTGTTTGCTATGACGATCATTAATCTTAGGCAGAGTCTTGTTGATATACTCCGCCCATGTGCCAGACAGCTCCGACCCCTTATTACCGACCTCATAATTGACCGTGTTAATCACCCCGTCCGCGCTGGTCAAATCCTTCTC
>JAUCGB010000001.1:0-88546 GCA_030377895.1 Anaerolineales bacterium HSG24 | reverse complement strand
TTACGCCGCGCCAAAATCACCCGCGATTTGGAGAGTTTGCGGGGGATGTTGTTGACCCATTTATTGATAAAGGTAAACTCTTTTTCCCGACCAACGAACAGGTCGGGGTGTCCGATTTTTTCTTCTAAGGGATAGTACATAGTTTTTTGAGACGTGAGGCGTGAGGCGTGAAAAAGTGAGGGGTGACTGAGTGCAAAACTTGCTTTGCCAGCCTGAATCACACACCACGCACCACGCCTCGCGTCTTAAATTGATACAGATTTAAAGATAAAGATTTTGACTCATCATTTTCCCGCAAGTTTTGAACTTGCGGGAAAATTGCTCCGTTACTCAAAAATATTATATGGGAATCTATAGCCGCTTAGGCCGTAGGAGGGATAAGTTCATTCACCTCCGTCAGTTCATGGATCCAACGGCGAGAGAAAACACGCCATAACCCGATGATGACTTTGAACAACTCCTCTGAGGCAGCCATGAGGTAGACCCAGTACACGGGTAGCCCCAAAACAAAGCCTCCATAATAAGCCATTGGCACGCCAATTAACCACACCGCGCCGACATCAAGGATTAAAGAGAAACGTGTATCCCCTCCGCTTCGTAAAATTCCGATAAAAAGGGTAAAATTAGTCATCCGAAGCGGCAGTAGTAATCCGGCCAAAAATAGGATCATGCCAAGATAGCTGACCGCTGCTTCAGAGATTTGGTAAAACAATGGGATGTAGTAGGATACTGCCAGTAATAACATCCCCACAAATGAAGCCGTAATGGGAACAATAATTAAAAAACGTTTGGCAGAATCGAAGGCGCGATCTACCTCTCCAGCTCCGATTAAATTACCAATCATAATCGCGGCCGCACTCCCCAAACCGAGAAAGAGGACAAAGGCCAACCGCTCTACCGTCGCGGCAATACTGATGGCGGCAATTGCATCGGTGCTGATTCGAGCATAGATGATGTTGTAGGTGGTTATGCCCAGCGACCAGCCAATTTCAGTTAAAACTACAGGCGCAGAGGTGTAGAAAAATTTGGAGATAAAGGCTATATCTCGGTTAATCATCTGCGGGATGGTAGCGGCTAAAGCTAGTTTTTGGCTATAGATAATCGTTAGGAGCATGATACATTCCAGATACCGAGCGATGGCCGTAGCTATGGCCGCGCCCACCACTCCTAACGCGGGAAAACCGAAGTGACCAAAAATCAACACATAATTTAGGCTAGTGTTGATGACAATTGCAATCGCACTGACGATGGTTGGCAGTTTGACCTGTTCGATACTTCGTAAAATTGAAGAATATCCAACGGTGGTGGCTACCGCAACATAACTTAGCCCCACAATTTGCAGATAGTTACTCCCTAAGCGAATGACCTCTGGGTCGGTCGTGTAGATGCCTAGTGCAAATTCTGAGAAAAACAGGGCTATAATCGCAAAAAATATAGCCCCGCACAAACTAATCATCAAACATAAGCCTAGCGTCTGCTGAATGTGGACAATATCCCGTTTACCCCAATATTGGGCCGTGAAGATGGCCGCGCCACTCCCCACTCCAAACATAAACAGAAGCATCAAGAAAAAAATCTGGTCGGCCAATCCCACCGCGGCCACTGCGGTTTCACCCAATTGTCCAATCATTATAATATCAACCATGTTTAGGCTAAACATGATGATATTTTGGATGATAATCGGAATTGCCAATCTGAACATGGTTTCAAAAAACTGGCGGTCTTGGAAAAAAGCTAATTTGGTCATAGATAGGGCGAATGGGCGAATATGCGAATATGCGAATGGGCAAATGGTCGTCCATTCGCATATTTGCATATTCGCATATTTGCCTACGGTTTTGAACTGGCTTGGTCGGGGTCGTTGATCCCGATGGTGTAGTAGGTCGGCACAACTTGAATCCAACTGTTGCCCGGTTTGAGGTCGTAGGGCGCGCCATTGGCGTGGATGAAGTAAGGAGGACGATTGCCGTCAGTTCGCCAAAAGCCCTCGTTGACCACGCCATCACGGAAGAACATGGCTGTGCCTTGACCATTGATGAGCATGCGAATGGCCGTCGCTCCGTTGGAATCTTCGATAATGTCGGTCTCTTGATGGGGGGCAAAATAGACAATCACATTGGCCGCCGAGACCTGTTGCCCATCGTTGGCATCCATCAACGGCGAGCCAGCAATCCAGCGCTGATACCGTCCACTGGCCGGATTATATCGCCATTCGGTTGAACTGGTGGAGCGAGGATAGGGGATGTAGACGTTTTGGGCAGACTCGCCACTCGGAGCGGTGTCAGAAAAACGGAAGCCGAGCAGGTCAACATCGCGCTCTTTATTTTTGGCGACTAGATAGTCACGAGTGGCTTGCACATCAATCGCCAAGCGAGTTTGCCAGCCTTGGTTAGGCCGATAAAAATAGGGGGCGGGGTTGTAAAACTCGTCCAAATTAACAAATGGGGCTTGAGAAATCTCCCATCGTACCGGGTCTGAGCCACCGGAGTGGGCCAACGCGCCCTGATATTGGGGAGCCATCAGAACATTAATCAACCGAGCCGAGCGAATCGGGGCGACCACAGCCGGCGTTTCGGAGAGGAATATGGCCGTAAATCTAGTAATCCACCATTCGGTAATCTCTTCATATACCACCTCAGCCTGATTGAATCCGGCCTGCGACTGCCGCGCTCCAATATCGTTGCCGATGCGGATTAAGATGGGCCGACGCTCTAAAACGGTCGAGTCATCAACAGGTAAGCCAGTGAGCGGGTTGATGTTCGGGGCATGCTTAATATCGGGCAGGGGTGGGCCAGTGTAGGTCTGAACGGGCGCGGTGGCATCATCTGCGCTACGTTCATCAGAATCGCTTGCCGCTTGCGTGGTGTCACTAATTGTCACCGTATCGGACAGAACCGCTTGAGCCGTGGCGGGCAGGGCCTCTTCGGTGGGGTCATCTGGAACATCTGGAGCTTCTGGTTCATCTGGAACTTCTGGAATTTCTGGGATGATGAGCGTTTGTCCAATGCTGAGAAAATCATTCTCGTCCACGCCATTGGCCTCGACTAACTGCGGGATGGTCAAGCCAAAATCGAAGGCGATGGAGTATAAGGTCTCCCCTTTGACAACGGTATGGATCAATGATTCAGGCGTGGCGATAGGGGTGGCGACGGTAGACTGTTTTGTTTTAGTGGGTGAAGATGTTTTGGTGGGTGAAGATGTTTTGGTCGGAAGCGGCGTAGGTAGTTTAACGCTGGTCGATGTAGAGGTCGGCACTGAGACGGTGGGGGCCGGTGTTTGGGTGATGGTGGCGGTAGGGCCTGTCTCAAATTTTGCTTCTTCCGCTTGCTCGGTTTGCTCCGTGGGGTCAGTTTCAGCAATTTCCGGCGGCAATTCCGGTGATGAGTTGGGCGAACTACAGGCCGCGATTAATATTGAATAGATAAGGATGGTGATAATTAGACGGGACATGCGTGATCTCCTCTCGGTCAATGTCATTAAGGTTACAATTCTTCAGGTAATGGTTTTCGATTTAAGCCCAACCTTCCCGCAAGTTCTAAACTTGCGGGAAGGTGACCTATGGGCTACCAACTTAACGTGCGACGGATAATATCGTAACACAGTCTTTAGACTGTGCGGCACAGGCTGAAGCATGTGCTACATGTCTCGGCTTACGTTGATAGCCTGAACTTGCGGGAAGGTGACCTATGGGCTACCAACTTAACGTGCGACGGATAATATCGTAACACAGTCTTTAGACTGTGCGGCACAGGCTGAAGCATGTGCTACATGTCTCGGCTTACGTTGATAGCCTGACTCTGAAAATGTTTATCTGAAAAACGGTAGTGCTGACCTATTGTGGTCGGTATGATATACCCTTTGAGTGCCAGCGTCAAGGATTTGACAGGCTGGTGCTTCCAAGATGATCGCCCATGGGCGAATCGCTGAATCGCCTGAATCGCCTACCTTTGTACCCGACAAAACATTTAGCCTGAACTAACTTGCTACCCGACAAACTGGTTTCGAGAGAGTTAAAACAGTAACACAGAGGAACTCCGTGTTAATTAGTTCAGGCTGTCGGGTACTAGGAACTCCTAGTGAGCCAATTATTTTTTTACAAATAGCATCAGGATGGGATATAATGGAGATATAACCACAAGAGGAGATGACTCTCATGACCTCAAACGTTGATTTAGAAGCGCGGATTGTTGAGTTGGAAGCGGCTCAGCAAACCACCGACATGTTATTCCAAATCAGTCGAGGCTTAAACACCACCTCTAACGAACTGGAGTTACTTCAAATATTGGCGCAACCGGCTCTAAATGCGGGGGCGACCAAAGCCGTTCTCTATTACATCGACCTTGATGATCAGGCTGAACCGGCCTGGATTGAGGTGGTGGCGACGATTGATACGACCGATAACGAAACAACCGATTTTCCGGTTGGCACTCGTTTTCACCTGCCTGAGTTCCCCTTGGCCCAACTGTTCATGACGGATCCGAATCAACCGTTGCTGATAAGCAACATGTTGACCGCCCCGCAGGTTGGTGATGAGACTCGTGAGATTTTTGAAACGATTGGTAACTGTGCTTGGGTAATTATCCCGCTGACGCAGTCTGAGCGGTGGGTGGGCAATATTCAGTTTATCTGGGATGCTCCGTATCAATTTGCCCCTCATGAAATTGAGATATACCATGCCTTGATGGGACTGGCCGCACCCACACTGGAGAATCGGCGATTGGTCAAAAATTTGGAGCAGATGGTTGATGACCGGACAGCCAAACTGAGCCAAGAGATTGCCGAGCGGAAACGTACCGAAAAGGAGTTGGAAGCCTATCACCTGCATTTGGAGGAACTGATTATCAGTAGAACCCATCGCTTGCAAGTGATCGCCACGTTGAGCAGTCGCTTAAACGCCATCCTCGATTTTGATGAACTGTTGACCGAACTGGTCAAACAGGTTGATAGCAATTTTGGCTATTATCATACTCAAGTTTACATTGTTGATGAACAACGCAAAAATCTCGTAATGCAGGCCGGGGTGGGAGAGGCCGGGATTCTGCTCAAGGAACAGAACCATACCATTCTACTCAATATGGAAACCAGTTTGGTGGCTCAGGCCGCTCGTAAACAGCGAGTTATCACCACCGCTGATGTGAAAACCGACTTAGCATGGTTGCCCAATCCCTTACTGCCTGAGACTCGGTCAGAAATGGCCGTGCCGATTATTGTTGAAGATAGGGTGGTTGGGGTGTTGGATGTGCAACAGGATGAAGTGGATGCCTTGGATGAAGGGGATGCTAATCTTTTGCAATCGTTAGCCAATCAGGTCGCCATCACCTTGCACAACGCCAACCTGTTTGAGCAAGCTCGCCAGCAAGCAACCGACTTACGCGAGGAGATCAGTCAGCGTCGGCGGGCAGAGAAAGAGTTACGCACCTTCAAAACGTTGGTCGAAAACGCACCAGACGGCATTTTAGTGGCTGATTTAGAGGGTCGGATCACGTATGCCAATGTCTCATATCAACGGAGCATGGGGCATGGGGATGAAATTATCGGGCTACCTATCAGCAAACTCGTGCCAGAAGAGCAATTGAGCCGACTAAACAGTGTTCGTCTGGAAAAGGTGTTTAAGCGGGAGGCATGGCAAGGGTTTATGCCCCATCGACGAATCGACGGGGTGGCCGTGCCGATGCAAGCCTCCATGTTCTTGATTCGGGATCAACACCAGCAACCACATGCTTTAGCGGCCATCAATCATAATATTACTGAGCTAAAAAAGGCCGAAGAGGCCATGATTGAAAGCGAGAAGAAGTTCTACTCGCTCTATGTCTCAATGAATGAGGCAATGGCCTTGTTTGAAATGATTTATGACGATTTGGGGCGACCCGTTGATTACAAATTTACCGATCTCAACCCAACCTACGAAGCCATGACTGGCCTAAAAAGAGAAGATGTAATCAACCAAAAGGCCAGTGATGTGTATGGCACGTCGGTATTGCGTTATTTAGGAACTTATCATTGGGTCACTGACTCCGCCGAAACCACCTCGTTTGAAGCGGTACATGAATTGACCAAGAAGGTTGTCCGTGTCTCGGTATTCTCTCCGGCGCGGGGACAGTTCGCCACGATTTTGCAAGACATCACTCAGCGCAAGTTGATGGAAGAGCGCATGTCGAACTATAATCGCATTTTGGAGGATGAGGTCGCGGCCCGAACTGCGGAGTTGACCACAGCCTTGGGGAATCTCCAATCAACTCAGTCCCAACTGGTTGAATCGGAAAAAATGGCCGCTTTGGGTAGCCTCGTGGCCGGAGTGGCTCATGAGATTAACACGCCGGTTGGTATCGGGGTGTCGATGGCTTCTCTGTTGCAACATGAAACTGAAAAGGTTGTCAACATGGTCAAAACGGGTAAGATTAAGGTATCGGTTTTAAAGGAATATTTGCAAACAGCCCGAGAAAGCAGTCGGCTTATTTTGAATAACCTAAACCGAGCGGCGGAACTAGTGCAAAGTTTTAAGCAGGTCGCCGTTGACCAAACCAGCCTAGAGCGTCGAGATTTTCTGGTGAGTGCCTACATCGAAGAGATTCTGTTGAGTTTGCGCCATGTTATGAAACGAACGAAACATCAGGTTACAGTTGGCGGAGATCGGCAATTGATCTTGAACAGTTTTCCGGGTGCATTTTCGCAGGTCGTTTCCAACTTGGTTATCAACTCGTTGCGCCATGCCTACGAAGATGACGACCTGGGCAATATCCAGTTTATGATTATGCCAGAACAGGATTGGGTGACGATTGTGTATCAGGATGACGGAGTTGGCATTACACCGGAAAATCTGGAGAAGATATTTGAGCCATTTTTCACCACGGCGCGCAGTCAAGGGGGAAGTGGTTTAGGGTTGCACATTGTCTATAATTTGGTGACCCAAACTTTGGGCGGTAAAATTAGCTGTGAGAGTGAGATTGGTCGGGGAACCAAATTCACACTAGAACTGCCTGTGTGAACTTGTTACCCGACAAAGTAGTTTAGGGAAGGCTAAAACAGGAACACAGTGTTAGGAATGAGTCCTAAATAAGTTGTGCGTTTGGCAATCGTAGGGGCTAGGCCAGGCGGTGTAGCGTTGGTTTGAAATCAGAACTCCAATCCGCCTTGCCTCGCCCTGAATCCACGGAATGACGGGCGAGGCAGGGGCGGAGCGGAGATGGTCGCACATTCCAAGTCTAGACCGCCCTGCCTAGCCCCTACCATAATCTCCGACGCAAATGCTCATTCCTAATTAGTTCAGGATAAAAATTTTTGTCGGGTACTAAGTGTCTGAATCATAAAATTGGGTAAAAACTCCCGTTTACCTTTAACGTTTGTAGGCTTATAATAGTGCTAAGGGGCAATTTAATATGGTAAAGAATGAATCAACAATTAGTAAAGCTGAACTTCTCCATCAACTCCATCTCGTTCGTGAACAGCTTGCCAAGTTAGAAACAGCAATTGAACAATCACCTCAAAACCAAATCTCGACGGCTGTGCCGATTGATTTAGATTCGCAACTTCTCTACCGGATTAGTCGTGAGCTAAATTTGGCTCGGACGAATGAGGCGGTTATACAGGCCGTCACACCACTATGCGAGATTGGACAGGTGATGTTAACCACTCTGCATTATGTCGATAATCAGCAACCGGAAAGTGCAGAAATTGTGGCGGTATGGTCTCCTCCCGACTCCACAATTTTTAGTGATTCGACGAATATCTCTGAGTATATGTCTCAATTCCCCTTTGCGGGTATAAAAGGTGCTGGCTTTCAACCTCAATTCATCACCAACCTCCTCACCGATAAGGTGTTAGATGATACGGTGCGGGACATATTTTTTGCCTTGGGAATCATGGCCTTAGCCCTCGTTCCGTTGACACAGGGGGGACGTTGGGTCGGCTTACTCGTTTTTTATTGGGCTAAACCTCATCGTTTTAAGCAAATAGAGCTAGATATGTATCGAACTTTGCCGGTGTTGGTCGCCCCAATTTTAGAGAATATTCGCTTTATTGATAATTTGGAAAAGATGGTCGAGCGCAGAACCGCCGAATTGAGTTTGACCAACGACCGTCTCCGTCAGGAGAATAGTGAGCGTAAAGATATTGAAGCGGCCATGCTAACGGCTAAAGAGACGGCAGAAGCGGCCAATAAAGCCAAAAGCGAGTTTTTGGCTAATATGAGCCATGAACTCCGCACGCCGCTAAACGGTATTTTAGGGTATGCTCAAATTCTCAACCGCGACCAAACCTTAACTGAACGTCAACAGGGAGCAATCACTTCGATTGAAGAGAATGGCAAACATCTACTCAGTTTGATTAATGATGTGTTGGACATATCTAAAGTCGAAGCCGGACACCTGAATCTTAAGCCGACTAAAATGGAGCTTCCAGAATTTTTGTCTAGGTTGGCTCAGACCACACAAAAGCGAGCCACGAGGCAGAATCTTGAATTTATTTTTGAAACAACATCAGATATTCCCGCGGTGGTGCGGGCTGATGAGTTGCGGCTTCATCAAGTTTTGACGAATTTATTAGACAACGCGATTAAATTCACTGATGAAGGACAAATAACTCTTATGGTAGGGTACTGGCACAAGAAACTTCGTTTTCAAGTGGCTGATACAGGAGTTGGCATTGAATCTGATGATATAACTCAACTTTTTGAACCCTTTCATCGCCACTTATCCAAGCAACATTCTACCGCCGAAGGAACGGGCTTGGGGTTGTCTATTTGCCAACAGTTGGTTAGTATGATGGGGGGAGACTTGAACGTGCAGAGCAATTTAGGAGAGGGCAGTACCTTTTGGTTTGACCTTGATTTGCCTGTGGTTAATAAAACATTGAAAAAAATACCTCGCTCTCAGCAATCGATTATTGGTTACAAGGGAGCGCGTCGCAAAGTGCTTGTGGTTGATGATAAAGCTGACAATCGACTAGTTTTATCAAACATGCTAAGGCTGTTACAATTTAACATTATCCAAGCGACTAATGGACAACAGGCTATCGACCAAATTAGAAAAGAATCTCCAGATGTTGTTTTGATGGATATTATGATGCCGGGTATAAATGGTTTGGAAGCGACGAAACAGATTCGGCAAGATACGGCTATAAAAGACACAATTATTATCGCTTTATCGGGCCGAGCTTTTGAGGAAGATCGACTGGAATGTCAACAGGTTGGCTGTGATGATTTTTTGACGAAACCACTTTCTTTTTCTCATCTTTTTCAGACTCTCCAAGCGCACTTGAATTTAACTTGGATTTATAAAGCAAAAGAGGCTGATAAAGCTGAAGCGCAACCTACTGATAATGACGACAGGGCTATAATTGGCCCACCCGATGCTGTGTTGCAAACTCTGCTTGAGTTGGCGAAGCGAGGGGATATTAAGCGAATTCGGCATGAGGTGACAGAGCTAGAAACTGTCAACCATAAATATAAACCGTTTGCTAACCAGATTCGGGATTTAGTCAAACGGTATCGGGTTAAGCAAATCCGCGAACTATTACTATCGTATGTTGAATGATCATAAGAGTTAACACGGTTTGTAGTAGGCGATTCATCGCCTTCAAAGGCACTAAAGTACCTACTACGAACTCTTGATCATAAGAGTCAACACGGTTTGTAGTAGGCGATTCATCGCCTTCAAAGGCACTAAAGTGCCTACTACAAACTTTTTCAGAAGTTTATCGTTTTTCCGTGAAAATCTGTAGTTCTATGAATCGATAAACTCTTATTTTTATCAAGAATCTAAATAAAGGATAATACCTGATGATAACGAATAGGGGACAAGTTTTAATTGTTGATGATAATCCGACCAACTTAGATGTTTTGTTTGATTATTTGGATGATGCAGGATATTCTGTGTTAGTCGCAGAAGATGGAGCCGATGCGTTAGAGCAGATTAAATATTCTCAGCCAGATATTGTATTATTGGATATTATGATGCCTGGTATTGATGGTTATGAGACTTGTCGGCGTTTGAAAGCCGATAGCCGTACCAAAGATATACCCATCATCTTCGTCACTGCGCTATCTGAAACTGAGGATAAAATTAAGGGATTTCAATCCGGCGCGGTTGATTATGTAACCAAACCCTTTCATCAGGAAGAGGTCATGGCTCGGATTAACACACACCTGACGATTCGTCGTTTACAGCGACGGCTAGAGGCTGCCAAAAATCTGTCTCAGCAACGGGTTTCTCAACGGGGTTCTGATTTGGCTCATGCTAATGCCGATTTGGAGGCCGAGATTGCCAAACGTCGTTCTGCGTATGATGGCCTGCGTAGAATCAACACCGCCTATCGACGGTTTGTGCCGCAGGAGTTCTTGAAACTCCTCAAACAACACAGTATTGTTGATGTGCAACTTGGCGACCATGTTCAAATGGACATGACCATCTTTTTTTCCGATATTCGTTCTTTTACTACCATTTCGGAACAGATGACTCCTCGCGAAAACTTTAACTTTATCAATACCTATTTCAGTTTAATCGGGCCAGTCATCCGTCAGCATGGCGGCTTTATCGACAAATATATCGGTGATGCGATTATGGCCTTGTTCCCCGGTCCGGCTGATGACGCGGTGAAAGCCTCAATCGCCATTTTGAAACGACTTTCCAAATATAACCAAAGTTGGCAAGAGGCAGGTGGCTTTGCCATTAAAATCGGTATTGGCCTACATACTGGCCGAGTCATGCTTGGTACTGTCGGTGAGGCGGAGCGCATGGAAGGGACAGTTATTTCTGATGCGGTTAACCTCGCCTCTCGGGTCGAATCGTTGACCAAGCAGTATCAATCCATGCTGATTTTAAGTGAAAGTACCTACCGCGAGCTAAGTAATCCAGGTCAATATAATACCCGTTTTTTGGGTCATGTCCAAGTTAAGGGGAAAAGTAAAGAGGTATCGGTTTTTGAGGTATTCGACGGCGCGTCAGAGATGACCATCTCCATGAATCGGAAAACAAAAGCCGAATTTGAGGAAGGATTAGCATTATATTATGATAACGATTTTGCTTCCGCCAAAGATTATTTTGAGCGAGTGTTAAGAATAAATCCGAGTGACACCGCGGCTAGCCTTTACCTAACACGAGCCAAGGAGAAACTGCTTGATTTAAAATAGTGCTAAGGAATCGGGATTTTAATAACTTGCGCGTTTCGCAATTGTAGGGCTAGGCAAGGCGGTGTAGCGTTGGTTTGAAATCAGAACTCCAATCCGCCTTGCCTCGCCCTGAATCCACTCCCTTTTTAATTCCAGTATTTTACTCTATGAGAATCGTTATAAAAGTTGGTACAAATGTTTTACGAGGTGGTACAGAAGGGATTCATCGTCCTCGATTGATTGATTTAGCCCGACAGATTGCTCGTTTAAGCGAGTTAGGGCATGAGCCGGTGCTGGTCTCCTCTGGAGCCGTTTTTGCCGGACAAGAACTTTTAGGAGTGATGCCACCCAAACGTAAAAAAGATATTCCCCATCGGCAAATGTTAGCAGCTGTGGGGCAAGGGCGTTTGTTAGCCCTCTATCAGCAGATATTCGAGTTGTACAGCCTAAAAGTGGCACAAGCCCTCCTCACCCGAGGTGACTTAGCAAATCGAAATCGGTACTTGAATGCCCGAAATAGCTTGTTGCTACTGCTTCAACATCGGGTTGTGCCGATTATTAACGAAAACGATGTGGTCGCTGTTGATGAGATTAAGTTTGGTGATAACGATAACTTGTCGGCTTTAGTCGCCAACCTCATCAATGCCGACCTGTTAGTGATTTTAACCGACCAAAAAGGACTATTTACCGCAGACCCACGTCGTGATGATTCGGCAAAACTTATTCCCGAAGTGAAAACAATCGACGATACGATTCTGGCGATGGCTGGCGATGTGGGGCATGTGGGGACGGGCGGCATGACCACCAAACTCGAAGCGGCTCAACTCGCCACTCGGTCAGGAACCGATGTGGTGATTGCTCCCGGTAGTGAGCCTGATGTGGTTTTACGAGTGGTTGAGGGTCAAGCAATTGGCACTCGTTTCCCAACCCAACTCAGTCATGTGGAAAGCCGTAAACGTTGGATTTTAACGGAAAGGGTGCAAGGTACGATTATAATTGACGCGGGCGCAGCGAAAGCGTTGGTCGAAAGTGGTAAAAGTTTGTTGGCTGTCGGCGTGGTTGAGGTTAAGAGAGATTTTCCACGAGGGGCGACAGTTTCAGTCTTAAATACGGCTGGGCAGGAGCTTGGTCGCGGGGTAGCGAACTACAAATCGGCTGATTTACATGCGATTTTCGGACAACAATCGCACCACATCGCCCGCATCTTGGGCTACGATTATGGGGCGACGGTCATTCATCGTGATGATATGGTCATCCAGTGAGTTAGTGGGTAACATTTTCTCTAAAATTTTATCTGGAACTTAATAACATTGATCTCAAGTTCTACAAGATTAGGGCTATCTTCACAAAGGTATTGTTTCAAGGTATAATTATTTACAACCACCAAGAATAGTAATAATAGACTAGGTAATTTCAATAGATTACCTCTTGTGTGGCTACCGTTTTTATGCGATACTGATAGCTAGAATACTAGAGCAAAGGCAGTTCCAGAAAAATAAGGTTGTGTTGCCATGTTGACCATGACGACCATGACTGTCAACTTAAGAAGTTCGTAGTAGGCACTTCAGTGCCTTTAAGGGCGATGAATCGCCTACTACAGCCCTTCAGAAAGATTTTCACGTGACGCTACAAGCGTCACCTACGATAATTGTAGGTCACGCTTGTAGCGTGACAATAACCTGAAAGACTGTACAAACGTTAAGGAATCGGAATTAAGTTGCGCGTTTCAACATCGCCTTCGAGGCTATAAACATAAGGCGAAACAGATAACGTGGGAATAAATCCCCACGCTAAAAGCTGAAGACCGCTAAAAGCGGCCTATTTAGCTGGCTTTAGCCTGCTTTGGCTATCAGCATCGGGATTTATTCCGATGTGTTTTGTCGCACTTAAGTTCTTAAGTTCACTTAAGTTGGTAGCCGCCTTCGACATGCTCAGGCCACGTCGCTCCGCCTGAGCGTTAGATTGATCTCATGCCGAAGTCTTGTCGAAGGCGAATTATCAGCATGTACACGTTAATTAATACACATTCCTAGATCAGCACCAAAAATAAATCTCCCAACGCACCCTGAGCCTGTCGAAGGGGATTCGGAGAATTTAAGTTACTAACCAATTACTGTAATAATGATAACTTGAGGCAGAATTAATATGAAGATAAAATTTTGGGGAACTCGAGGATCTATCCCTACCGCAATCTCCTCTGATTATGTGAAACAGAAAATTCGTCAAGCCTTAGAAGGAGCAGCGGGGTTAGACCTTGATAACGAGGCCGTCCTTAACCGTTACCTAGACCGTTTACCCATCACCACGGCTGGTACGGCGGGGGGCAACACACCATGTATTGAAATTCGATCAGATGACCATCTGCTGATAATTGATGCGGGGTCAGGCTTACGGGTGTTAGGGCTTGATTTGATGGGCAAGGGGTTCGCGCAGGGACATCATCAGGCCAATTTTATAATCACCCATACCCACTGGGATCATATTCAAGGCTTCCCGTTTTTTACACCGGCCTTTATTCCAAACAATCGATTTATCTTTTACAGTCCGTTTGATGACCTTGAGGAGCGGTTGCAAAAACAGCAACACGAACTGTTTTTTCCTGTTCCAACCAGCTACATGAGTGCAAAGTTCAAGTTTAACAGGATTGAACCAAACGAGTGGTATAAAATCGGTAAATTCAATGTCTACCCAAAGCGGTTATCCCATCCGGGGGTTGCTTATGGCTATCGAATTGATGACGGTGAGAAATCTATTGTTTGTGCTACCGATTCTGAATATAAACGGGTTGATCCGGCCAGCACCGAAGAGTATGTCGAACTGTTCAAGGATACCGATTTACTTATTTTTGATGCTCAGTATAGTTTAACTCAGGCTTTAGACCGGCCCGATTGGGGGCATAGCACCGCCTTAATGGGTGCAGAGTTGGCTCGTCGAGCCGGAGCCAAACGATTAGCTCTCTCCCATCATGATCCGACCAGTTCGGATGAAACAATTTGGGAAGCGAAAGATCAAGCCGAAGCCTACTTCATGCATCATCCTAGCGAGTATGATTGTGAAGTGATTGTCGCTTATGATGGGTTGACAATCGAGATTTAGAAATGAGATACGAATCGGTTGTGGCGTACAGGTGATATGACTACACATAACAAAGAGATGACGGATAGCCACCCCGAGCAGAGCATGACCTTTGAGCGTCTGCAAAGTTTGTACGAGCTAACGAGGCGAATAAACTCGGTTGACGATCTATCAGAATTGCTGGAGTTTATTATTGATCGTGCTTTAAGCTTGATCGGCGGACATCAAGGATTACTGTTGCTGAGTAACGACTATGAGCGCAAACTCCAGCATATTGCCTTAACTAGGGCATTAGATACCGATACTGATACTTTAGAGCAGACTTTGGAGTTCGCTAGTTCAATTGTTGTTAAGGATGTTCTCAAACAAGGCACGGCGCGGCTAATTACCGATTTACATGCCGACCTCCGCTTTTCGACCTTCCTAGATGGCGAGGGGGAAAAATTTAGGAACATCCGCTCCGTGCTTGCCGTACCCCTGAAAGCAAGTGAGCAACTTGTTGGTTTGATCTATATTGACCATCCTCACCCAGCCAAATTTGGCCCTAATGAGCTAGACCTTCTTAATGCCTTTGCTGGTCAAGCCGCCTTTGCCATTCATCGAGCCCAACAACATCAAAACCAAATACGAGATTTAACTCGGTTAAATGAATTAAGTCGCAGTATTGTACAAGTTTTAGACCTAAATGAGGTTTTAACTCGGATTGTTTACGAGGCGACGCGGATGCTCAATGTGGAAACAGGATCGGTTTTATTATTAGACGAATCTTCTGAGCTGACCTTTTCTACTTCTGTATCGAAGGGTAAACGGGTCGATATACCCACTCGGTTGCATGTCAATGAGGGCATTGCGGGTTGGGTGGTGGCTCAAGCAAAATCAGCCTGCATCAACGATATCGAGACTGATGATCGCTGGTTTGGTGAAGTCTCAGACGATTTTCAGACCCGTTCTTTACTTTGTGTACCTTTACAACTTAATGACCGAGTGATTGGCGCACTGCAAGTTCTCAATAAAAAAGACGAGCATGGCTTTAGGAAAAGTGACATCGAATTGTTATCGGCCTTTGCCTCATCAGCTACTATTGCGATTGAAAACGCCCGACTCTTTGAAGAAGCTCGCCAAGTTCGTCGTTTACGTACCTTAAATGAAGCCTCGATAGCCTTGAGTAGCACCCTAGACCTGAGTAAAATTTTACGAATTGGCCTTGATAAATCGTTAACTATGTTAGGTGCCGAATCTGGAGCTATTCACTTACTCAACCGTAAATTGGCTTCATCAGATATGATACCGCCTGTCAGCCAAACTACCTCGTTCACCACGCACTTAACCCCACGTCAAAATGATGTTTTGGTTCAGTTCGTAACGATTATGATGAATCAACCAGTTGGTAGCCGTTTTTTACTGATTGATCAAACTCACCCTAATCGTTGGCTCAAAGAGACCGACTTAAACAAGCTGGAAATTCAGGCTCTAGCCCTTGTACCAATTGAAGTTGGCTCCACGATTAAGGGGGGGCTAGGCATTGTTAATACGCAACCCCATACCTACAGTACCGACGAAATCAACCTGTTGGCTAGTATGGGGCGAATTATTGGTTTGGCGGTACAAAATACTGGTCATTATACTAAAATTCATACCCAAGCCTTTCAACTCAGTTACTTAAACGAGGTCGGCTCGGCCCTCACTCGTAGTCTTGATACCTCACATATCTTAAAAGTAATCACCGAAGGGGCCGGGGCGGCTCTGGAAACAGAAAATATCACAATTTTATTGATTGACTCACAATCTCAGGAGATCAACCTCCGCTTTGGTTTGGAGCCTGTTTCAGAAAAAGGGCTAATCATGCTCCAAGAAGAGATTGCCACTAAGGTTATTACTCATAAACAGTCGATTGTGTTAAATGGGGCGAGCAGTGCCGCAGGTAATATCCGAGAGATGATGACCCAAATTGGATGTCAACATTGCTCTATCTTGTGTGTTCCGCTCATCATGGAAGAGAGAGTTATCGGCGTGTTGCAAGCTATGAACAAAAAAAATGTTCGCCCCTTTACCAGTGCAGACCAATCCTTGCTCCTAAAATTAACCCGTTGGGCGGCCATTGCCTTGCATAATGCCCAACTGTATGATGAGCGAGTGAAAGCGTATCAACGATTAGATACCGAGCAAAAACGGCGTGTCGCCGCTGAAACCCGTGGGGCTATGGCCACCATCATTTTAGACATGGCTCATACTATGAACAACGTGGTCGGGGCGATTCGAGTGTGGGCCTCAAAATTGGAGTTCATATCGGCGACATCGCCTAAAACTCCCCTAAAACAGCACCGCAAAGAGCTAACCCAAATTCGGCAAAATGCCGAGGAAGCGATAAAATTGATTAGCTCCATAACCGGCCCGCTCGATATGGTTTTGATTGGCCCCACAGATTTGCAGGATTGTCTATCTAAAGCGATTCAAAGCTCTTGGTGGCCGGATAATGTGGAACAACAGACCCGTTTTCTAGCTAAGTTGCCTTTAGTTAAGGCCAATGCTAAACGGTTGGAGACAGTGTTTCACAATCTAATTTCAAATGCCACTCAAGTTCTAACTTATACAGGTGGTATAGTCACCATAGAAACGAACTGTACGACCGATGAATCCGTTCAAATTTCTATTACCGATGACGGGCCGGGAATTCCAGAGGATTTACAAACCATCATGTTCAACCCCGGCGTATCCGGTAAAGATGGTGGTCTTGGGCTAGGGCTGTGGCTTGTTGAAACCTTTGTTCAACAGTTTGATGGACGCATCGACTATCGTAGCTCCTCACAGGGAACAACCGTTACCGTTACCTTGCAACGAGCCAGTATGAAGACGTGAAACGTGAATCATGCATCACACATTTCACGTAACATTGAACAGGCAGGAGATATACAATGACTCAAAAATCTCATATTCTGATAGTAGAAGATCGTGCTGATTGGCAAGATATTGTCAGTAGCACCGTTTCAGCAGAAGGGTATTTACCCAACACCGTTTCATCCTACGACGCGGCCATCTCTGCCTTAGGGCAACAAGAGTTTGCTTTGGCAGTCGTTGACCCCGTGCTAGACACAGATCGTCGGATTAATCGTGATGGATTGACGGTTATTCAGAAAATATCTGAACTTCAGCCGGGAACTCCAATGGTGATTATCACCGGTGCGTTAACTCCAGATATTCAAACTAGTTTGCAACATCTATGTCCGAGTGCGCCGATTTTTCTGAAAGAAAGCTGGGATCAGGCTGATTTTATCACCTCGATTCATAAAATAATGGGCGAAAGTTGGGAACTAACCTCGGATCCAATCGTTGATTTGAACGATGTTCAAAATACAGCGATTAACCAATCGTCGTTAAGTAAAGAAAAGGGCTATCCGAGAATTTTACTCGTAGAAAACAATAGCCATTGGCAACAGATTGTGACCAATATTTTGGATGATTTGGGCTGTTATTGGCGCACGGCCAATACCGCCGCTAATGCCTTAGAGTTAATCGAGTCCCAAAGTTTTCAAGTTGCGATTCTTGATTTGAAGCTTCAGCCAAACAGTTTACCGCTCCGCTCTAATCAGGGCTGGCTATTACTCGACCATTTTGTTGAGACGCATCCCAAAATAAAGGTGGTGGTGCTGAGTGGTAAAGCTAGTGCTGGTGATGTGGCTCACTTACTCACGCAATATTCGCCCATTCGGTTTATTGAAAAACAGAATTTTACCTCACAAGCCCTATATGATGCCTTAGCTCAAGCCACTCAAATTCCAGAAATTCGTATTCGCTCGTTGGGGCAGTTTAGAGTGTCTCGCGATGGGGAGACATTGGGCGTATGGGATACTCACGAGGCTGAAACCGCCCTCAAACTGTTGCTGGTTCGCCGAGCTAGAAGCGAACAGATTGTTCCGGCTGACGAACTGATTGCTCGCCTGTGGCCCGATTCAGATGCAGATGAAGCTCGTCGCAATTTACTACCGACGATTAACTCTGCTCGCCATTTTTTGGAGCCAGATATTGAACCTCGTGACTCGAACTTTATTTTACGCAGTGCCAATGGCTACATGTTCGACCTGCATGACCGAATCTATTGGGATTTGGTCGAGTTCCGGCGTTATATCAACGAAGGCAAAAAACTGGTCAAGGAAGAGGCATGGGATGAAGCCAAAGAACTTTTATTAAAAGGGCGGGCTTTATATCGGGGAGATTTTTTAGCCGAAGAGCGGCACATCGACTGGTTGAATGACATGCGTCGTCAGATTACCAGCGACTACTGCGAACTGCTGATCAATCTGGCGGACTGTTATGCCGCGGTTGGGTATTATTCGGAAGCGATTGAATCGTGTGAGTTGGCCTTACGAAAAGACCCCTTATTAGAAAGTGTCTATCGTCGTTTGATGCAGTACCATTACTGTTTAGGCCAAAAATCTCAATCGCTAAAGGTTTTTCGTGATTGTATTAAGCTGTTTGAGGAATTATTTGGCGAAAGCCCCGCCCCGGCCACCCTACAGTTAAAAAAGATGATTGATAATGACCAGTCGATAGACTGTGTTCAATCGCTATAATAAAGCCATATTCGACCTTGCTACCCGATAAAGTGGATTAGGGAAGACTAAAATAGGAACACAGAGTTTCACAGAGAAGCACAGAGTGACACAGAGTAATACAAAAGAAAAACAAATCGTTTTTTCTCTGTGAATCTCCGTGTTCCTCTGTGAAACTCTGTGTTAATTAGTTCAGATGAAATTTTTTGTCGGGTACTAAGTATTCGACAAGCGAATAGGTGAATGAATCGAAATCATACATGGTTCATTCGCCTATTCGCTTTTTTTGTGTGCGATTATCTCGTTCCATCGCTTCGCATAGGAATGTATACTTGAGCGCGCCGCGTTCAAAGGAGCAGTTTGATTCAACCACGGATTTTTCCCTACTTGGTACTACTCGGCGGAGTGCTAATCGCCGCCACCTCATCTATTTTTGTTCGTTTTGCCCAAGACCTAAACACCCCATCGCTGGTGATTACCGTCTGGCGACTGTTATTCGCGATGTTCATCTTAACCCCGTTTGCATGGCAAAAACGACATCGAGAGCTTCGTTCCTTAAAACGAAATGATCTGGGCTGGGGAGCCGGAGCCGGTTTGTTTCTGGCCTTCCATCTGGCAACATGGATCGCCTCGCTAGAGTTCACCTCGGTGGCCTCATCGGCGGCGTTGGTCACGACAAACCCGTTGTGGGTAGCCTTAGCGGTGTGGCTTTTTTTTGGAGAAAAACTATCATCCCAAACCATCATCGGCCTGTTTGTAGCTTTTACCGGCAGTTTGTTGATTACCTTTAGCGATGCCGGAGTTTTGGTCATCGACCCCACCGCCTCACAAACGGTTCAGTTTACCTGGCAGAACCTACTCACCCCAGCGGGTAAAGCCGACACGGCCTTGTTTGGGGATGCTTTGGCCTTGTTCGGTGCGATTGCCGTAGCGGCCTATTTTTTGGTTGGGCGTAATCTGCGTAAACGGATATCGAACACCAGCTATGTGTGGCTGGTTTATAGTGTCGCCGCGCTAGTCATGCTGATTGTGACCATGCTGACGGATCATTCGTTGTTTGGCTACTCTTACAAGGCTTATTTTTGGATGTTGATGTTGGCTGTTGGCCCGCAACTGTTGGGCCATACCGCCTTTAATTGGGCCTTAGCCCATCTCTCAACCACATTTGTTACCTTAGCCATTTTAGGCGAGCCAATCGGGTCAGCAATTCTGGCCTATTTTTTGCTAGGCGAGACTTTTGCTCCGTTGCAACTGTTTGGCTTTACTCTGTTGTTGAGCGGTATCGGGTTGGGCGTGTTGGGGGAACAACGGACACCTTAGGCAGTTCCTTACTACCCGACAAAAATTCTTAGCCTAGACTAATTAACACAGAGTTTCACAGAGAAACACAGAGTTTCACAGAGAAAAAGCGAATTATTTTTTCCTCTGTGCCCCTCTGTGTTCCTCTGTGAAACTCTGTGCTACCGTTTTTAGCCTTTCCTAAACAAGTCTGTCGGGTAACAAGGATTAAAAGCCTATTGAAGCAGAGGTGTTTTCTGTTGTAAACTGTTAACAGAGTTGTCGCACATTTACAATTAAATTATTCATCGTTATAGATATAAGGTTGATGCAATAATTCTGATGCTAACGGAATCATTGGCGGGAACACTACAGCGGATACTTCAAAACTCAACGGATATATTTCGCCAATAATGGCATTTTTTACTATTTACAGTGATTATATACGGGTGAAAACCATCCGTTCCGTAGTTAAGTATCCGTTGTAGTGTTGATTCCGGCTAAACCAAAGAAAAAGTTAGCATCAGCAATAATTAACCTTATATCTCGCTAGATTATCAAGTATATTTCATGTACCAGAATGTATCGGGCTGACTCTGATACAGGTGAAGTATATTGAAAACACGAAGCCGCAACTGTGGACGACTCTGCTCCTATGGTGCGGCTTTTTTGATTAATAAAGGATTTGCACAATGGATTACATCGCTACAACAATCATCACCGCAATTGAAGCGGGCATTACAGGACGACCCTACCAACTCCTCAGGCAAGAGCTTACAAATAAATACGGGCAGCGTAGTGAAATTATAGAGGCGGTTGGCTTATTAGAGAACAAGCCCAAATCGTTTGTGCGCCGCGAGAGTTTATACGAAAAGTTCGATTCGTCAGGTGTAAGTCAAGATAGACGCTTGTATGGCATGGCAAAAAAACTACAGCGGGCTACCAAAGTTGGGGCGCGGGTGCTTCAATTTAGCCATGCTTTTTTAACCCCCACCTCCAACACTACGCCCTTAGACCCAGTTTCGCATGATTCTACCAATTTCGATGATCTTTTCATCCCCACCCCACCCGATGTTGAGTTACAATCCGACTCCGTGCCAGAATTGCTTCCAACTGTGGCGACTGTGGCGACTGAAGAGAAAGAAGAAGAAAAACCTGACGAGCCAGATGTGACCAAGGAGAGCGAAGAGGTCGTTCCCGTTGTTTCCGATACGTCAACCTCGAACCTGCGGCAAAACATTCAAACTGCCGAAACGCTGATTGTCGAAGACAATACCCATGACAATGAAGACAATACCCATGACAATGAAGACAATGAAGACAATGAAGAGAAGACAGAATCCTCGGAACAAGAACCACATGGCGACGCGCTACGGCTTAGTTTAGAACTGTTTACTCAGCATCGTGCCGAGGAACGCCCCTCCGTTACCGAGATTCCGCCAGAAATGCCTCCAATAAATGTCGTTGAGTTCGAGCCACCGCCATCTCAACCCGTTACGGAAACTCATGGCCGAGTTCAACCGACTATGAATTTATACAAAATTACCAGTCAAGCGCGGCAGATACATAACGGCAGTCGGGTTATGCTTCCGCCCGCCGAAACATTCATCAGCACCACGCCAGAGGGCGACCTTGAATTTAAGGATTCCTTCACCACGACGACCATTTACGACACCGTCCCCCATAGTCCGCCCGTTGACCTGACCCTGCTTGACATGGCTCGCTCATGTTTAGCCGAAATGCCCGAAAACACGATACCCAACATCAGCTCCTTACCCCGTGGCTCACGCATGCCCCTAGAACCGAATCCTCTCTTTTTAGGCCGCGACAAGGAGTTAAGCCAGCTTGCCAAATCGCTAAAAATGGGCGAAACGGTGGTCATCAATCAGGTAGACACGTCATTATTGCTCGATCAACCCCAAGTCAGTAGCGAGTTTGGGGGCATTGGCAAAACTCAGTTGGCGGTAGAGTTTGTGCATCGTTATGGGCAATATTTTACAGGTGGTGTATTTTGGCTTAATTTTGCCGATCCCGGCTCAATTTCGGTTGATATTATCGCCAGTGGCGGCGCGTTTGCCTCACTCATCCGCGCCGATTTTAGAAACCTGCTCCTCGAAGAACAGATGGAACTTGTTCTGTCGGCTTGGCAAGGGCCTTTGCCCCGTTTGCTAATTTTTGACAACTGCGAAGACCCGGCCCTGTTGACTCGCTGGTTGCCAAAAAAAGGCGATTGTCGAATTCTCGTCACCAGTCGCCAAACTGATTGGCCGGAATCGTTGAACGTCACACAGTTGCGGCTTGATGTTCTCAGTCGAGCGGATAGTATATCTTTATTACGTCAATATCGACCTGACCCTTTAGCCAGTGATGATGATGTGGCTGCCCTCGCCGCAGCGTTGGGGCATGTCCCCTTAGCCCTGCATCTAGCTGGTAACTTCTTAGTCAGCTACCGTGAGGATGCCGGAGTCGTCAAATATCTGGAAATGTTACAAGATTTTGATACGACAGAACATCCTCTATTTAGTCAATTGTCTGATTTTTGTCTGACCGAGCATGATACCTATATCGCTCGTACCCTAGTGTTGAGCTACGAGCAACTTGGCAGTAGTGACCCCACCGACCTCCTAGCTCAACTGATTATATTACGAGCCGCCTTTTTTGCTCCTAACGCCACCATTCCGCGCGACCTATTGTTAGCGACGTTGCATCATGGTTCATCTCGTCAAAACAGGCAAGACATTTGGGGTAAATTACGGGGCTTTTTAAGTTCAGGTAAGGCCAAAACCGAAACGAATGATCTGTTGCTACGGGCAAAAGATGCCTTAGCCCGCTTGGTGATGATGGGGTTGTTGGGATTAGCCACCGATGGAGCTTTATATCTACATCCGTACCTGCGAGACCTGCTCCAAACACTCGCCATCGAGACTGGTACTCGGGCTACCGTGCGTCAAACCTTACTTGAAACCTGCCAACTTCTCAAAGAATCAGGCTCGCCCACCGCCTTATTGACTTGGGAACCGCACATCCGAGCTACCAGCGAGGTCAAGGGTGAGGTGGAGATGATGATGTTACCCGGCCCGTTTGCCAATCAAATGATAGACAACCAAGCCAACGTATGGGAGAAATATTACTATGAGCGAGCTTTGGCCATCAATGAGCAGTTGATGGGAGAAAATCATCTTGATACGGCTCAAAGTTTACATAATTTAGGGATTTTAGCTGGTTTTCAAGCCGACTATATCAGTGGTCGATTTTATCTCGAGCGCTCTTTGGCGATTCGATTGACCGAGTTGGGCGAGGAGCATCTGGAGGTGGCCGAAAGTTTTAACGACTTTGGCGCGTTACTGGCCTCACAGGGAATTTATGACAAAGCCAAACTCTATTACGACAAAGCGTTACACATTCGGCGCGCTCAGTTAGGTGAGAATCATCCTGATACAGCCCAGAGTCTGAATAATTTGGGCGAGTTATTCTATCAACAAGAGCAGTTTGATGAGGCCCGGAGCTATTTTGAACAGGCGTTGACGATTAATGAAGGGGTTCTCGGTCAATACCATCCTGAAACGGCCCGCACTCTCAGTAACATGGGCACGGTGTTCGATATTCAAGGGGATAAAGTGCGAGCTTGGTTCGCCTACGAGGAAGCGTTGATGATTTTCATATCGGTGTTGGGGCGTTATCATCCTGATGCGGCCAGCATGCTCAACAATTTGGGCGCGTTGTTAGATGACCAGCGGGACTATCGGGCGGCCTTAATTTACTACGAGCAGGCCCTCGCAATTCGGAAGGCTATCTTGGGTGACCATCACCCCGACACCGCCACCACGCTCCACAACTTGGCAATTCTGTTTTATCATCAAAAACAGTTTGATCAAGCCAAATCGCTGATGAAACAAGCCCTCACGATTCGGGAAATGGCTCTGTCCAGAGAGCATCCCCATACAAAAATTTCGCGGGAATGTTTGGCCGTGATGGATAACCCTTCGTCTGCTAAACCACAACCGCGCCACATGGAGCAACCGCTCCAAATTGCGGCCTAACAAGTCTGATCAACTTTTTGTTTTGGAGTGTTTTGCGATTTGCTACAGATTTAAAGATAAAGATTTTGACTCATCATTTTCCCGCAAGTTTTGAACTTGCGGGAAAATTGTTCCGTTACTCAAAAATATTATCTGGGAATCTATATCTGCTCCAAATTTGTCTGCAATCAGCCTATACCAACATCCTTCATTTTTTAAACTTAAAAATCTCCCAAAAATCGTTGACTGAACGTTGGGAGATTTTTTTTTGAAACTGCCTAAGGTTGATTATTTGGTGCTTCTACAATATAATCTCCTGAATATACCCAAATCTGTTGTTGAAGATTCAGACCCTAAAGGTTGTAATCAGCCTCCTTGTTCCCAAACTGGGTTTGGGAACACAATTGCTCAAGCAAACTTTGTTTGCGACTTGCAACATGCCAGAAACAGAGTTTCTAGGGCAAATACGTTCCCAATCTGGAGATTGGGAACGAGGGGGATGAACGATTACTTCGCCTTCGACAAGCTCAGGCTACGTCGCCGCCTGAGCTTGTCGAAGGCGATGCCGAAAGGCGCAACTTATTTAAATCCGATTCATTAGGGTCTATCCTGAACACCTGACTGGTTTGGAATATAAATTTAACAGAAGGAACTGAAATATTATGGGCGAAGATGGATCAAACGGCTATGGCCGAAATGTGGAGATAGATACCGAAAAACTTAACGGACTGGATGCCTTTGCTAGACTGGGTAAATTTTTAGACCAGGATGGTTGGCATCCACAGCCTTTAGAGGACAAACATGTGTATAGCACCAACTACAGTGGTCAAAATGGCATGATGCGCTGTTATGCTCAAATTCGGATTGATTTAGAACAGTTTATGTTTTACGTGTTAGTGCCGGTCAAATCGCCCACCGATAATCTAGCTCAGGTGGCTGAATATATTACCCGAGCCAATTTCGGCATGCGAATCGGCAACTTTGAGCTTGATTACTCTGACGGTGAGGTTCGGTATAAATGCAGTCTCGATTTTGAAGGGGAGATATTAAGCGATAATCTGATTAAAAATATCATATACCCGGCGGTGCAAACCACAGACAAATACCTGTCCGGTTTATTGAGCGTGATTTATGGTGGTAAAACAGCCTTAGAGGCGATTACCGACGTTGAAGAGTAGGAGTGGAAATGCGCTTTTTAATTACAGGCGGAGCCGGTTTTATTGGTGTGACCTTAGCCAACCAGCTAATCAGCCAAGGGCATACAGTGCGAGTGCTAGACAACCTAAGTGCTGGTCATGCCGAATTACTGCATACCGACATCCATTTTACGCGGGGTGATATTGAGGATAAGCCCAAAATATGGCGTTTACTCAACAAGGTTGATTGTGTCTATCATTTAGCGGCCCGCGTGTCGGTACCGGAATCGGTCTTGTACCCCCGCGAATATAACCAGACCAATGTCAGCGGAACCGTGGCCGTGATGGAAGCCATGCGGGATGCGGGGGTCAAACGGGTGGTTCTTGCCTCATCGGGGGCGATATATGGGGGACAGTTGGTTGAAAAGGTGCATGAAGAACTCATGCCCAACCCTGCCTCCCCCTACGCGGTCAGCAAGTTGGCCGCCGAAAACTATGTCCACACCATCGGCAAATTATGGGACATTGAAACGGTTTCTCTACGGATATTTAATGCCTACGGGCCGGGGCAGTCGATTCCGCCAATCCATGCCCCTGTCATCCCCGCCTTTGTGCAACAGATTTTGGGGCACGGCTCGATTCTGATTCATGGTGACGGTCAGCAGAGTCGCGACTTTATTTATGTGGATGATGTGGTGCGGGCCTTAGTCTTAGCTGCCACCGCCACTGGTATCAATCGCGAAACCATCAACATCGGCACCGGCGTTGGCACGACCATGAAACAGTTAATCGGGGCAATTGAAGAGATCACCAACCAACGCGCCCAAATCATCAAAAACCCGTCTGTCTCGCCGGGAGTCATCAGCCTCATGGCCGATACCCAGCGGGCCAAGAGCCTACTGAACTTCACTCCACAGGTGGCTTTGTCCGA
This sequence comes from Anaerolineales bacterium HSG24, assembly GCA_030377895.1. Taxonomy (GTDB): domain Bacteria; phylum Chloroflexota; class Anaerolineae; order 4572-78; family J111; genus JAUCGB01. Next base: position 62,456 of record JAUCGB010000001.1, on the reverse strand, counting down.
TGGATTAGCCATGTTGATTGAGCGTGATCCGCAGTTTCAGCGGGTGTCTACTGAATCTCTACGGTGATATAGTCAGTATCACGCCCCATAATCTTATGAAATGTGGTCAGCAGTCGATATTGCCAGCCGTATTTAGTTTTTAGGCGCTGGCGTTGTTTATCAATCTCGGTGGGGGTGTCGAGGATGCTGGCTGTGGCTTCGACCCACTCCCCTTTGGCATTGCCGCGAGCATCACTCACGCAGACCCGCACGTTAGGGTTGTTCCGCATGCGTTTTGTTTTCCATGAATTACCGCCAGTGATAATGTATAGCTTGCCATTTTCAGCCACTGGCCAAACCGGGGTAACGATACCCTGCCCGTTTTTTCGGAATGTTTCTAAGGCGATGTAAGTTGGATCGCCAATTAGGTCAAGACTCATAATTTTCTCCTATTGCGAAATAATCTACTGTTAATCATCCTTCAAAAAGATAGATTGCCCGATATGGCGCAAACTGGAAGCCATGCCCTCATAGTGACTTTCATGGTTAAACAACCATAATACCCGCGTCCGCAGATTGGTCGGGCGTGGGGGAATGGGCGCGTAGCCGTCGGTAAAAATAACCAGTCCATCATACTGACGGTGTTGGTCGATGTACTCAATAATCGGTCTGAAATCTGTGCCACCCCGACCAAAGGCCACCGCCTCACGCCTAGCCCGTTTTAGGGTGATGGGGTCTCCCTTAATTTCGGTATCAAACTGAATCACATCAATCGTCTCGATACCATATTTGAAAAAACGGTTGATAATCGAAAAGCCCCGTTGCAAGTCCTCATGCCCCATCGAGCCGCTAACATCAACCGCCACCAACAGATGGGTGGTGAAATCGCGCCGACTGCCCATGTACAAAAACCCATACCGTCGACTCGGTTTCATGCGAGTTAATACCCGATTTTGTGAGATAATCGAACCTCGAAACTGGCGCAAGATACCCCGATAATCTAACTTCGGTTTGAGCGTCGCCAGAATTTGTTCGCGCAGATTTCCGGAAATCGTGCCCCAACTTTGCATTTCTTTGGCCCACTCAATCTTCTCGTTGATGCGCTCGGTTAGCAAATCATCCTCGTCCCAATCTTGAGTATTCTCCTGCCCCGTACTCTGGCTATCGCTGTAATCTTCCAGAGACGGCTTTTTTTCGGGTGACGGCTCAGACTCAGCCTCATGCTCTTCCTCAGAATCATCGTCAGATTTACCCTGATCACTCTGATCATCTGATGGATCGCCCTTATCGCTGTCATCGTCGTCATCACCATCGCCACCATCGGGGGATGACTGCTGACCGTTTGTCAGGGCATCCTTACCTCCGGTGTCGCCACTAGACATGCTAGCTCCTTGTTGAGGTAGTTGATCGGCTAATTCTTGGAGTTTATAGTAATAAAACTCAAAATATTGCTGATTAAAGTCAGCAGTGCCAAAGGTCTGCTCGGCGTTGAGTATGGGCAACCCTGTCTGCAAATACTCTTGCAAGGTGATGTTGCTGGCTTGATAGGCCAACTTCCCATTTTCTTTACGCCGCGTATAGGGATGTTTGAGCAGAATCCGCGTTGCCTCGATTTGCATGATCGCCTCCAACTCCTGCTTATCAAGCTGGTTGATGAAGGCCGGATTATACTCAATCTGCCCCTGTCGCACCCGTATCGTTTGCAGGCGCGGCTCAAGTACTAGTCGATGCGTCGTCCAAACCGACAACAGCAATGGCTCGTTTAAGAACCAGCGCTCGACCACTTGCTGAATCCGCTCTCGAGCTGACATTAGACCTCTATCCCCTGTACATAATCAATCAACAGCATCATCAACTCCATCGAGCCACCAGCAAAATCTTTCAAGTGGGCGAATTTATCGTTATTCGCCATAGTGGCAAAGTGGGCCAGTGCCTCATTTTGTTTGAGTTTTTGTAATTGTCGGACATAAGCTAGTAGATTCTTCTGCACTGTGTCGGTCTGATTTGGTTTATAATTTTGGCTATCAATCCAAAATACAATCTGCTCATTCAGTAAAATAAGTTCTGGTAAGGTAAATTTCTCTAATTTTTTATAATGACTGTTAAACCGGAGGAGCAGTTGTTGGGGCGTGATTTTAACCATGGCCGCCAAACTTTGCCTGAATGCTACTGCCGCGCTTGTACCAACTATGCCAGCCATGATTTTCAGGTGAACATTGCTCAACTCTCGGTGCGGTTTGATAAAGTTGGACAACTTGACCCACGCCCGCCGGTCTGGGGTTTTGACCAAGCCACTAGTTTGCCATGCCTCGTCTGCCTTAGCCGTTTCACCATCAAGCTGATGGTGATTTTTTTGGATAAAGTTAATCACTCGTGTATCAATTTGGTTATTATTGGCCCACAACAGCCAATCTTCTACGGTTGGGGCAAACTCATACAGATTAAAGCGAGAGACCAACGCCGGGTCAAGTTCGGTCAGTTGGTACTCATCCCCCTCGTTGACTGCGGCGATCACCATACTACCTTTCGGTAATTTTTTACCAGCCAACGTTTTGTTGAGGGTTAAATCCTGCACGGCCTGCAAAATCTCAGGACGGGCGCGATTCAACTCATCCAAAAATAGGACAATCGGCTCATCCTCATTCGGCCACCAGTAGGGAGGCAAAAAGACCGAGCGTCCGGTCTCCTCATCCTTATGCATGAGGCCAATCAGGTCACCGGGATCGCTCATCTGTCCTAAAAAGAATGAGACCACCCGCTGACTGTGTTGACGGTAGTAGCCAGTAATAATCTCAGACTTACCAATGCCATGCCGACCAATCAGCATAATATTTTGCTCTGGTGGGGTGAATTTCAATAATGCAAAAAATTCGGTTACATCGATTCTTATGGTCATAATTTACCTTTTTTATGTTAAGACTCGGAATGACATGGGGGCTTATCAGTCAATAGGTCAGCTACCCTTTTTCAAATTTTCAAATAGGTGACGCTCCGCGACTTGCGTTTCTAGCTGGTTTTTGTTTTGGGCAGACAACAAAGGAATCGGTCTTTTACTAGGGTGAACAAAGTTCAAAAGCCCAATTTTTAATACATGGTTGACCCAAACGAAGATCAAGAGTTTGTCGATGATTCGTCGCGCCACCGATGCAGTTCAGCCTCTAACTGTTGTAAACGGGCAACCATTTCGGCGTTTTTGGCCTCTGCGTCCTGTCTCGCCTGAGCCTCTGCCTTAGCTTTAGCTTTGGCCTCAACGGCTTCAGCTTTGGCCTCAATGGCTTCAGCTTTGGCATGATTACGGTCAATGGTCATCGTGGTATAATCGCCAATCGCCTGACCATTGCTATCGTAACAACAGACATTTGTCCCTTGAAGACCCAGCCAGATATGTAACGGAGGTAACCAAAACCAGCCTTGATTATTCGAGGGCAAAGCCACATAACTTGTCCCTTTGAGTTCATATCCCAACACCCGCCGACTATGAAGGTCGTTCGGTTTCGGGGTATCCACGATTAAATAATATGTGACCCCAGCCTGAGCATACTCTGTATACTTGTTCTCCAAATCGACATTCCGAGTTTTGGGTGAAGTGACTTCAACAATCAGGCTAGGTTTGGTACCTTCTTTCATTTCGTTGAAGGTACTCCAATTTTTATCTGCTTTTACTCCAAATATGACTGAAACGTCAGGGCCATGTGGATCCACCCCCGACGCGGCCCAAGCCACACGAACATCTTGCAAAACGATTGCAGTGGGGTTATCTCGTAATTGAGCAGAAAAAACGTATTCCAAATAGTTACAAAAACGTTCATGGTCACGGCTATGCACTTGAAAGTCTCCTATTTCGGGATGTAAAATATCGTATAGGGTTAAAGGAATCCGTTCATGAACTGTTTTGCCACTTGGCAAGGTTCGACAGACATAGCGCCAACCGTACTGAAACCGATCCTCTGGCTCTTCTGGTGCTTTGAATTTATCGAAGCCAACAATTGTTTGTGGGACTTCCCTGATGGCAGAACCAGTTTTGGTGATAATAGTCATGAATTTATCTCCAAATGCATAATTTGTTCAATATTTGTCAAAAGCTTGTCGATTCGGTAGTCCTGCATAGGTAGTGGTCAGCTACCCGCAAGTTTAGAACTTGCGGGTAGCTAACGGATCCTTATCACTACTTCTGCACCATTACCCAAAATTCATCCTGCGAGTGACAATTCGCGGGCTTTTTGATTGGCGGTCATATCCCTCCGAACCGTTCCCTGCGCCGTCACGGACTAGGCGCGAGCAGAAATGCACAACAACTTATTTAATTCCGATTCCCTAGTCCGTGACGGCTACCAACTTAACGTGCGACAAATAATATCGTAACACAGTCTTTAGACTGTGCGGCACAGGCTGAAGCATGTGCTACATGTCTCGGCTTACGTTGATAGCTGTCCGTGACTAAGAGAGTTGGGTATCGTTTCTTACTCGTTCTCATCATGCAGACGAATCCAACCCCGTTTAACGGCATATAATGCGGCTTGAGTACGGTCATTAACCGCCAATTTACGCAAAATACTGGTCATGTGATTTTTGACCGTTTGGCGGCTAATCCCCAACTCATAAGCTACCTCTTTGTTGCTCTGACCGCGGGCGATATGTTGCAATATCTCCATTTCGCGGGGTGACAACGGAGCGAACATGTCGTTGGGCGACCCATCAACGTAGGCCACCTTATCAAACTGTTGCAACAACCATGTCGCCACCTCTGGCTTATCGAGGACTTCATCATCAATCACATAGTTGCCCAAACTAACCTGACGCACCGCCTCAACCAAGCGACGCGGGGTGACATCTTTTGGGAAATATGCTGCCGCACCGGCCCGAATCGAATGGAAAATCTGCTCATCATCATGATACGCCGTGAGCATAATCACCGATACTTCTGGTGCGGCCTGTTTCAGTTCACGAGTAACTTGCAAACCGTTCATGTGGGGTAAATTAATATCCATTATGACCACTTTCGGCATGAGTTGCTTAATCAACCGCAACGCCTCTTCACCATCAGAGACCTCCATGATCACTTCGATATTGTCATCTGATTCAAGGACTCGGCGTAATCCTTGACGGAATAGTGGATGATCATCAACGAGAATAACACTTATTTTACTCATATTTTACCTCTCCCTACGGGAAGTTATTTCAATTTGTTGGTAGTCCTGCACAAGTAGTGATGGGGAAATCCCGAGTGCAAGGCTTGCCTTGCATGCAAAGCAAACTTTGCACTCCTATCACTACATCTGCACCACTACCAATTTGTTCTGTATTACAGCTAAATTATAATATCGGATAAGGAATTGACAAAACTACTTTTGTACCTTGGTTAGGTTGGCTGAATATCTTTAAATCACCTTTTAACAGTTCAGTATAATCAACCATGCGAGCGAGTCCCAAATTTTTATGGGAGGTTCCCATACTGTCGGCAGATACACCCCGACCATTATCGGTTACAGTAAATTCAAGGGTGTTACCACACTCTTTAATCTCAATCTCGACCTGTGTGGCCTGAGCATGCTGGGCCACATTACTGAGTGTCTCTTGAATCACCCGAAAAACAGCCACTTCGATAATACTCGGCAAGCGGCCAAAATTGGCTTTTATGTGGAGCTGAACCTCTAAATTAGTTCGTTCTTTGAACTTTTCCAGATACCGTCTTACACCACCACCAAGACCAAAGTTACCGATAATCGTGGTCGGCTCTAGTCCGGTAATAAACCAGCGTACATCAGACAGTCCTTGCTCCAACTCGTTCTGCAATGAATCTAAGCCTACCGAGACTGCCTCATCATCTGGGTTTAACAGATGCCGACAAGAGGCCAACTCAAAAACCGAATTGGCGAGCAACTGCCCCACCAAATCCTCTAGTTCACGAGCCAGTTGCGTCTGCTCCTCTTCTTGGCTCTGCAACACCCGAATCAAGGGCCAATAACGGTCATCATCCGACACGGGTGGCTTATCCAAACCATTTTGGAGGTATGATGATAGATGTTGGCTTCGTTCTGAAAGGCGCGCAAGTTGCTGGCTAACTTGCTGTAAATGCGCGGCAAGAGGATGATTATCTCCCGATTCTCGGCGAACCTGTTCTTGATTGAGTAGCGCGGCTTGAGCCAACTGGTCAAGCTGACGTTCTGTCTCGGCCAATGTATTCGTGGCCTGAGCCAGAAATTGTTCCAATGAGGTGTTATTATTCATGCAGGCACTCCGTTCTCCAAAACTTATACAAATGTAGACATTCGCTGTTTGGTTCCTGCTTCGCAGACGGTCACCTGCCCGAAGGCATGAGCCTTACCATCTCCACAGGCGTTACTTCCCACAGAACTTGCGGTAGTGCTTTGGGGCAAAACAACTTTTATTGGATGAACGATTGTCATCCGAACCACCTGTCTTCACTTCTTAAAGAACCAATGTGCTAATTATAGAGTTAATAGATGAATTTTGCAACTACCTTTAGGTAGTAAATGACTATAGAGTTATATCTCAAAAATTTGTCGATTCCTCATTAAAAGGCATGAAGAACATGAAAAGTTATGAAGAGCATGAAGAAAACTCGTCTATATGACGATTTTTTAGTTTTTCTTCATGTCTTTCATGCCCTTCATGGCAACTTTGTTGAGAAACGATAAACTTCTGATATATTATGAAATCGCAATTATAATTTTTAAGTATACCATAAAAAATTAAACTACCGCAAGGACTGGTTTTAATCTTGCATGCGGTATAAAATACACTGTCCATTTAACGTTTGGGTAGTCCTGCACATGTAGTCATCACCTACCCGCAAGTTCTAAACTTGCGGGTAGGTAACTGACATATATCACTACTTCTGCACCACTACCAATGTTTGTAGTAGGCGATTCATCGGCACTAAAGTGCCTACTACGAACTCTTAAGTTGACGGTCATGGCGGCATAAAATATACTGTCCACGTCTATTGTAGGTTTAAAATAGCCCTAATAAGTTATCTGTTCCTTAACATTTGATACACGACTATGTTATCACCTCCCACCTCGATTGAAAATGGTGATTTGGTACGGTATATAGATAATAGGTCAGGTTGTTGGCTGAGGTGCGGATACCATGATGGAAATGTAACCAGATAGTCAGCCTGCTCGGTTTGCATGAAAATCAATAAGGCCGCTTCGTCACGCATGATGGGGATGACGGCGGGGGTGATGAGTCCGGCCAAATCGATCATGGGACGCGGGCTGAAGTAGCCAATCGCCCCGATATCATGCACCGCCAACACCGCGTCTGGCTCGACATGCTGATCAAGCCATTTAGCCACGTTGACCATTTCCGTTTCGATAAAGCGGACATCTCGACTGTAGGCTTGCGCCCCAATCAACAAAAACGTGATGAGTAAAATCGGCAACGACAGGGCAATCACTTGACCAAAGACTCGTTGATATACCCTAAAGGTTTTAGAAATCTTTAGGGTCTCTGAATGACTGCGTCTGATTCCCCAGCCCCACAAGCGACTACTACCCCACAAACCAAGCAGAACAATCCAGACGATGGCCGGAATTTGATAGCGACCATGTTGATAGGTGACAGCTAACCGGAAGCCATACAGCAATAAAAACGAAATCCACCACAACCAGATAATCGCTAAATTATGCCGTCGCTCGGTGACGGTCAGCCAAGCCCCGTACACCAGACCCGGTAGCAGAAGCAGTTGCGGCCCAATAAAAACAACTCGAAACACGCCTTGCACCGATTCGACCTGCTCGCCGAAGCTACCGAACAATCGCCACCATAGCGGATAGGTGGCTAAAATCGAGCCATATTCGGCCTGTTTGGCGTAAAAGGTGTTAGGGAATGGTTTACCCGTCAACTGAAAATGGAAGGCAATATAGGGCAACAACAGAATCGCCATACCGCCGATAATCAAGCCCCATGACCATGCCAACCGGATCCAATCTCGTGGGATTGGTTGATTGCCTCCCCTTTGAGGGAACTTGTCCGACCACCAGCAATAGGCCACATCCAGCCCAATCAGACCAACCAAGCCTGCTCCTTCGGGGCGAGTCAAAATCAGCAGACCGCCAATCAGTCCGAGGCTAAAGTATAATGTTTTCGAGGTCTGTCCATCCGAGTGAAAATCTTTATCTGAAAGACTGTAGTTCCACTGGGGCAGGCATCCTACCTGCGAGTCTGGGGCAGACAATATGCCTGCGCTCCCAGTGTATCGCTCCACTAGCCAGACCGACAGCCAGACAAACAGAATTGTCTCCATGCCCGATGTCGCCGCCCAGACCATGTGCCACTCGAAGATGCAGAACAGCCCCACCGCCAAACCAAGCCAACCATGCTCTGGAAACAGACGCTCAGTCAGGCGGGACATTGTCCAGCCGGTGAGGGCCAGAAACAGTAGCCCCAACCCATAAGCCCACCACAAATACGGCAGACCCAATAAGTAGCCCACACTGAGCAGTAACGACCATAACGGCGCAGTAGAGCCAGCACTCGGTACGCCCGGTACAAAGGCAAGCTGGCCGGTTTGGGCCAAATTACGAGCATAAGTTTGATGAATCCACGCATCGTCCAAGGGAAAGCCAACAAAACTATACCCCCAAGCCGACATCAGCAGATAAAACGAGCCAGCGAGTATGGCACACAAGGGCCAGATGATAAAGTTTTTGGGGTTAAGCATTTCAGTACCCGACAAAAAAGTGGCTCACTAGGAGTTCCCGTGCAAAATTCTGGTGATACTCTCACAAAGGCGCGAAGGCGCAAAGAACAACATAAAAACTTAAACGCTTTGCACGGAATATCCCATAGAGCCAAAAAAATTTCTGACGCTAACGGAATCTTTGGCGGGAACACTACAACGGATACTTCAAAACTCAACGGATATATTTCGCCAATAACAGAATTTTTTGCCATTTACAGTAATTATATACGGATGAAAACCATCCGTTCCGCAGTTAAGTATCCGTTGTAGTGTTGATTCCGGTTAAACCAAAGAAAAAGTTAGCATCAAAAAAATTTAGCCATGACTACATGGCACAAAGATTCACGGAGACAATAACAGGTCGGCATGGTTCATTATCCGTTGAGTTTGCTTTACAAATAAAACCATTGTAGGTGACGCTTGTAGCGTCACTAGTTTGCTTAATAAACGCCGTAATACCTCAATACAGGCGAACGATTATTGTCACGCTACAAGCGTGACCTACATTGTAAAGATGATTTGGTCTATTTTGAACCATGCTCAATAACAGGTCTTTAGTCTGTGCCATACACAGCCTAAAGACCGTATTGTGGAACTTAAATTGTGGAACTTAAGTTGATAGCCTGCCCATGTTGGGATAGGCTGATAATAAAACCGATGCTCCAATTAGGCAAGCTGGAGATTGCGCTGAACGGATCAGAAAAATGGTGATCACTACATGTGCAGGACTACCTGTAAAAGTTGTATAGGTGAGAAAAATAGTTAAAATTGAACTAGTTCGCTGACCGACTTAACAAATCAGCCAGTAAAGCCAGTAAACCGCCATTGTATCACCTTGCTACCCGACAAAGTGGTTTAGGGAAGGCTAAAACAGGAACACAGAGTTTCACAGAGACGCACAGAGGGGCACAGAGGAAAAATTAAATCTCTTTTTTAAAAAACTCTGTGAAACTCTGTGTTCCTCTGTGAACCTCTGTGTTAATTAGTTCAGATTAAATTTTCTGTCGGGTACTAAGTTGTATCACAACAACGAGCAACATCTAAAACACTTCATAAACTGGAAGCATCCCATGAAAATAACAATTTGGGGGGCGCGTGGCTCTATACCATCTCCCCTTAAGCCCGCAGAGATAGAAGAAAAAATATGTAAAGCGATCTATGGCATGCCACCCGATGTTGATACCAACAACCTAGAATCGGTGCGCGAGCATGTACAAGAGTTACCAATTTTGTTGCGAGGCACTGCCGGAGGTAACACCTCTTGCCTCCAGATTGAGGCGGGATCAGAAACCTTCATCATTGATGCCGGCTCAGGAATTCGGGAGTTGGGGTTAGAGTTGATGAAAGGGCCATGTGGACGCGGCCAAGGACGGCTTCATATCCTGTTCAGTCATCCCCACTGGGATCATCTACAAGGCTTTCCCTTTTTCGTACCCGGCTTCATTCCCGGCAATCAAATCTTCATTTATAGTATTCATAATATTAAGCATGCACTTGAAGAGCAACAGTGCCCACTTAATTTCCCCGTGCCATTATCAATCATGCGGGCCAACATCGAGTTTATTCATATCGAGGTGGGGCAACCTTTTACCATTGGTCAGGTCAATATCAACACAATTATGAACGCCCATCCCGGTAATGCCTATGGTTTTCGGTTTGAGGATCAACATAGTGTGTTTGTTTATGCCAGCGACTCGGAATATAAGCACCTAAATCATGCCGATGTTAAGCCCCATATTGAATTTTTCCGTGATGCCGACGCTCTAATTTTTGATGCCCAATATACCCTAAAAGAGGCTTGGCTCAAAGAGGATTGGGGGCATAGCTCGGCCATGATTGGGATTGATTTGGCTCGGGTCGCGGGCGTTAAAAAGTTGATTCTATCTCATCACGACCCGACCTACTCGGATGCCCAACTGCAACAGATGCAAATTGAGGCGATTGTGTATCAAGCTCAAGACCAGACTCTGCCCACTTGCGATGTTTTGGTGGCTTATGAGGGCTTGACCCTAGACCTGACTCCTAGCGGGGCCATTGATTTTCAAGTTAGTCCCGATGGCGAACAAACAATTTTGAAGCCAACAATCGCCTTCGACGAACCGGGCGCGGAGCAGTTGGCCGACCAATTAACGCTGGTTAGTGAGCAAAACGATGTCACCAATTCGATTATCGATCTATCTCAGGTGACGACCTTAACCACGGCTAGTCTCAAATTATTGATTGAACGTCAGAAGCAGACCGACCTTGACCCGATTGTGTTAGCCAATCCATCTCCCAAAGTACGTCGTATTATCAAACTGTCCGGTTATGATGATTACTTCGCCGTCTACCCCTCTGTTGATGAGGCATTGTCAGCCTTAGACATACGTCAATTATTGAATTTACCGGGGCAAATCATCAAAGAACAGTACCAAATCGAAAAGAAAGTGGGACAAGGACGGGTCAGCACCGTTTTACGAGCTAAGGATATCCAGAAAAACAAGAAGGTAGCCATAAAAATCTTAAGTGCAGCCTTTAGTGAGGATACGATTAGACGGTTTGTGCAACAAGCTGCCCAACTGATTAGCCTTGATCATGCCAATATCGTTAAGATTTTTTCATGCGAACAGGTAGACAGTTATACCTTTATGGCAGAAGAACTACTTATTGGCCCTAATCTATATGAGTTATTGAGTCAAGATAATAACTGGCGGGCCGAGGCGAATCTGCTTGATGTGGCAATTAATCTGATTGTTATCTTAGAACATGCCCACCAGCATGGGATAATTCATGGCGAGCTAAAACCAGAAAACATCTTCTTTACCGAGCAAGGTATCAAAATTAGTGGTTTTGGTTTAGGACGCTTGGCCGAAGGGTATAATCAACTTGATGCCCCAATCCCCTATTTGGCGACCATGTGTCTAGCTCCAGAGCAAATTTTAGGCCAACCGCTTGATGCTCGTACTGATCTTTATGCTATGGGAGTAATATTTTACTGGATGTTTACCGGAGAACCTCCATTTACTGGCAGTGACGAAGAAGTGATGCAAGCCCATCTGAGTACGTCGCCCCGTTCTCCGCGTCAGTTAAATCCTGACCTATCTCTCTACCTCGAACATCTTATCTTGAAGTTATTAGCGAAAAATCCCAACGACCGATATACCAGCGCCCAGCAAACCCACCATATCTCCAATACGTTTGTCATAAACACGCAAGACGGTTCAACCATCCACTCCCCGATTGTTGGTCGAGATATTCAATTACAGAATCTGCAACAATGTTGGGAAAAGAGCAAGGAACAACATGGGCAACTCGTTTTCATCAGTGGTGAGCCGGGTATCGGCAAAACCACCTTAGTCAATCAATTTACCACGCAATGTAATACGCCAGTATTTTTGATGGGCCAATGTAACGAACAGAGCCATCGAGCCTACACGCCTTTTATCGATATTTTGCAAACCTATTTCACGACCGTACCACCGGAATTTTCCAACAAAGAGACATTTGAGTTACTTCGCTACTTTACGCCCATTGTACCGGAACTCCTGCGAATTTTCCCAGAGTTACCTACACCTCCAACCCTAACCCCCAAACAGGAACAACTTCGCTTGATGAGTAATCTGACAAAATTCATCAAAAAAGCGACCAAAAAGCGACCTTGGCTCATCGTTTTAGAAAACCTACATTGGGCCGACCAAAACAGTCTCGAACTACTACGCTACCTAAGCCATCATCTGCCGACCATGAATTTGCTAATTATCGGCACTTATCGAGATATAGAGTTAGAAACGGGGCATCCTTTACTATTAACGATACGAACCTTGGTTAATCAACATTATTACCATCAAATTACCCTGCCCCGTCTCAATGAGGTCAGCGTGCAACAGATGTTAGGTAATCTATGGCATACCGATATTCCACAACCGATTGCCCAAAAAATATATCAACATACCGCCGGAAACCCCTCATACATCAAGGAGATTGCCAAAGGCATCGAGGATGATAATCAAATTAGCTGGCAAAATGGCAAACCGTATCTGCCCGATTTGACGACGCTCGAACTGCCCCAAACAATGCGTGATGCGGTCTGGCGGCGCATTAACCGCTTAGGCTCAGATACACAAAATCTGTTGCGTCAAGCAGCCCTGTTAGGGCCAACCTTCCGCTTTAATGACTTAAAAGCCTTAAGTGATCTTTCAGAATGGGCTTTGTTAGAGCATTTAGACATGGCTTTAGAGCGCAATCTGCTCAAGGAATTGTCCACTAGCGACATGCAACTCCAATTTAGTCACATCGAGATTCAACGGGTATTATATGCTGATATTGGGCCGGTTCGTCGTCGGTTATTACATCGTCAAGCCGGAGACATCATCGAAAAACGATTTGTCGATGATACCGTCCCCTACGCAGAGACCTTAGCTCATCACTTTAATGAGGCTGGTGAATTTAAACGAGCCATCGACTATGGCCTGCAAGCGGCGCAACAGGCCGAAAAGAACTATGCCAACGAGACGGCTTTATTATGGTATAACCGTACCTTATCCTTCTTAAAGCAAATTAATCCGGCCAAGAAGCAAAATTATCAAAATCAGTGGCTCACCACTCTGCAATCGTTGGGTCGAATGTTGATGTTGAGTGGGCAGTATGATCAGGCGATTACCCATTATCAAGCGGCCCAGACCTGGTTAGGAATCGGCAAAGAATCTGAAATCTCATCTAATCAGAGACGTAGACTGGCTCATATATGCCGTAAAATTGCAGAGAGTCAAACCAAACAGGGCGATTATGACGACACTATGATCTGGATAAAACGGGGCTTAGGGTATTTGCAAGAAAATCAGCATGCCGTAGAAGTAGCTCAACTCTATCTCGTCGGATCACGGGTATTAGACTTCCAAGGCAAGATGGGTGAGGCAATTAACTGGTGTCAAAAAAGCATGGATATCGTCTCCACAGTCAACACCGCAGAAGGACATCAGACCATGGCCCAAACCTACACCCGTTTAGGGCGAATCTGTTTCCGACGGGGATATTTTGACTTGGCAATCCATTTTAGTGAGCAAAGTATCCAGATACATCAAAAAAATGAGGATTTGACTGGACAAATTTATCCTTACAACAATATAGGACTAACCTACTTTGAACAAGGTAAATGGAATCAAGCAGAGGAGGCATACCAAAAAGGATTAGCCTTGGCGCAAGAGGTGGGTGATATTGACGGACGAGGGAGAGTAACCGATAATTTGGGACTACTAGCCATCCGGCGAGGCGAGTTAGACACGGGCATAACACTGTTTCAAGAATATCTACAATTATGGCAACAAATTGGTTTAAGCAAAAACGAGGCCCGCACCTCAATCAACATGGCTCGCGTCTGTATCTTACAAAAATCATGGTCAGAGGCCCATCAATATCTACAACGTAGCCAACAAATTATGCGAACGCTTGGGGCCAATGAGTATATGCTTCGGCTATTACAATGTTGGGCTAAATACCATTTCCTCACTGGCGATTTTGACCAAGCCTTGACCAATGCGAATCAATCTCTAAGCATCGCCATTAACAGAGGTAATCCGCTAGAAGAAGGGCGCAATCGTCGCTTATTAGGACAAATCTATTTAGCTCATAATGAACCTGATTTGGCTCGTCGGGCCTTGCACAAAAGCTTACTGCTACTGGATAATATCAATAGTCAATATGAAATCGCCAAAACGCAACTAGTTTTAGCCAACTGGGCCATAAAAACGAACACCCCCGATGAGGCACAACAGTACCTCAACAAAGCGCGCCGAGTATTTGAGTTATTGGGTGCGAGCATAGATTTGGAACAGGTCGAGGCATTACTTAGGAATCGGAAGTAATTAGTTGCGCGTTTTGACATCGCCTTCGACTAAGCTCAGGCTACGTCGCGCCGCCTGAGACAATCACATTTCCACATCAGCTACAGGCAACGTAAAGCTGAACCGGCTACCCTGCCCGATGATGCTCTCTAGGCCAACCTGACCGTTCAACTTTTCGACCACACGTTTAATAATCGACAAGCCAAGGCCATGTCCGTCGCTATCGTCATGATCCAAGCGAGTAAAATCGGTGAACAATAGTTTCTGATCCGATTCGGAAATTCCTTTACCATTATCCTGTATCCAAAATCGCACCATGTTATCATCCTCAACCGTAGCACCCAATTCAATGCGAGGCGGACGACCACCATATTTAACAGCGTTGGTCAAATAGTTGACCCAAACCTCTTCTAACCAAGGGGAATAACCAATTACCGGCGGCCACTCTTGCGGCAAGATAAGATCGGCCTCGCTGTCGCTTAACATGTGGGTTAGGCGTTGTTCAGCTTCGGCAATGATAACTGACATATAGATGGTTTCGGACTCCACCTCATCCTTACGAATACTTGCCATTAGGAGTAATGATTCGATAATATCACTCATTTTATGACCCGTTTCAGCAATCGTTTCTAGGATACTTTTTAGTTTACCATCTGGTTTTAAATCCATCTCTAAATATTGGATATAGGTGACAATCAAATTAAGCGGATTCTTCAAATCATGGGCGACCATGTGAGCATAAGCATCCAACTCTTCGTTTCGTTCTTCTAGTGCTTGGTTAAGGTCTTCTAGCTGTTGATTCCGTTCTTTGAGTTTATCATTCAGTACTCGGAGTTCCATCAAATCCTGAAACCGAGCCATAGCAATCGTGACCGCTCGTTCTACCTCCAAGGTATCGGGCGGTTTGACGAGATAAGCCCCAACCCCAGATTGGCTAGCCTCTTCAACCAACTCTTGGTCATCATAAGCAGTTAAAATCACAATCGGAGTCGGACTCAATTGCTGAATCTGCCTCGAAGCCTCCAAACCATTCATGTCGGGCATCTCGACATCCATCAGAACCAAATCGGGTTGGAGAGACACGGTTAAATTAATCCCTTCTTGACCATTGGCCGCTTTACCGATAACGGTATACCCCAACTCTTCCACCAAACCTTGGGTCATTTCACTGACCAAGGTATCATCATCAACAATTAAAATACTAATAGAATCTAGTTGCGTCATGGTTATTCCCTACCTGTGGTGTTATTTATGAACCTTAAAGGAGATGATTGTAACCGCGCCGCCATCATTATGCAACCTACAGCTACCTCGCAAATCATCTCGGACAATGGCTTGAATTAAGTAAAAACCAACATTATGCTGTTTCAAAGTTAGGGTTTCAGCAGGATAGCCCGGCCCATCATCCCGAAACTCGAACTCGACCATCTCATCAACCCGCTTAACGGTTACGATAATTTTAGCTTGGTCACGGTTAAGAAGGCCATATTTGACTGTATTGGTTGCTAACTCGTTGATAATCAGAGCCAAGCTGTTGGCCTGTTTAGCCGACACTTGAACCGATGTCGGGCTGACCTGAACCAAGACTCGTTTGGTACGCGGCACAACTCGCAACGCAGAATGAATGACCTGCTGCGTCAGCTTGTTCAGCGACAAGGGAGTCCATTCTGAAGCCGACAACATCCGATGCACAGTCGCCAACCCTTGCACTCGGTTAATCAAATTCTTCATGACCGATTGGAACACCTCCTGCTCTTCCAACTCTGAATGGCGACGCTCGGCATATAGGAGGCCAATGATTGCGGCCAAATTATTCTTAACTCGATGATTAACCTCTCGTAATAATACCTCTTTTGTTTCAGCATCTTGCCGAGTTTGGTCATACAAACGGGCATTTTCAATGGCGATAGCCGCATTGGCCGCTAACGGCTCCAACAGCCGGATTTCAGTCCCACCAAATCGATTCGCCTCAGTATCAACCACCTGTAACACCCCAATCACATTTGATTGGTTACTTTTAGCAGTCTGTTTCAGTTTTAAGGGAACACTGAGAATAGAGCGTACTTCTACTCCGATTTGAGTATCAATCTCCTTAAAGTGGCGATCATCGGCTCGGGTATCGCCTACAATGAGTGTTTCGCCCTCTTGAGCCACCACGCCGACAATTCCCTGCCCTGAGGCTAACCGCCAACCTCGCACAATACTGCCCTCATGTACTGTGGCATGCCCACAAACGAGTTCGCCCGTCTCTTCATCAATCAACCAAGCCGAACAACCTGTCACATCGAGCAGTTGTCGGGCTTCTTCAAGGACATTGGCGAGAACCGTATCCAAATCGAGCGTATTGAGAAATTCCTCACTAGTTCGGTTGAGCAAGGCCAACTCCATGTTCCGTTGCAGGAGCGTCTCCTTCATCTGCTTACGCTCGGTAATATCTGACATAACGCCCACAATGCCGACAATATTATCCGCCGCATCCCTAAAAGCGGTATGAGCGGTTAAAAACTCTCGCACCAAACCATCTTGACAATCAACCTGTGTTTCGTACCAATGCTCACCCCCTTCTCTCAGCAAATATACCTCACGCGCGTACAAAATATCGGCTAAATCGGTTGATATCGCGTTAGGAAAATCGTAAATTGAGCGTCCAATAATTTGCTCGCGAGGTAATCCAATAATCAGCTCGGCAAATATCCGATTACAACCCAAAAATAGGCCATCCTTCTCTTTATAAAAAACCGGATTAGGAAATGTATTGAGTAATGTCTCCAAAAATTGCAGATAATTCCGCAATGTATCCTCGGCATGACGATAGCGCGTAATGTCAATTGCCACCCCAATCATACCGATAACCTCATCCACCTCATTTCGCAATGGGGTAAACAAAATCTCATAAATAATCTGATTGACAGTGATTAATACCCCCACCGATTGCCCATCCAAAGCCTGATTGTTATAGTTCAAAATTTCTGGATAGTCGCGAAATAGGTCATCAACAGGTCGCCCGATAAGCTGCTCCGGTTCTAAATACAAAGTCTGCAACCCCTTCCCTTCCAACAACGTCAACACCCGATTTGAGTTCGTACTCCATAAAATCAGAGGAACACTGGTAACAACTGATTTCAACTGTTGCCGACTAACATGCAAGGCTCGTTTAGTTTTACTATTTTCTGCCGCCAAGGTCTCCAATTCTTTAATCTGTTTGCGAGCCGCTTCCAATTCGGCAATGAGTTCTGCCTTAGTTTTTTCGTTATCGTTCATTCACACGCCTCCGAATGATTTATACACATCTATCTGAGTACAGGACAAAAAAAGATTGAACTTGTTACAGAAGAAAAAAGGGACACGAATTAACACGGATACACACAGATAAGCCTAAAAAATTCGTGTTTATCCGCGTTTATCCGTGTCCTATAGATGTTCAGATAAACATTTTCAGCCGTTACCTTCCCGCAAGTTTAGAACTTGCGGGAAGGTTGGTCTTGAATTGAAAACCATTATCTGAAAGACTGTAACTGTTTTGTCCGGTACTTAGACATCTATATTGCTAATAATACGATTTTTATTGCAAATTTCATTGAGCGGTGTAACTACTATCCATTATAACCAACCTGTTATATTTGTAAATTACCCAAAACGTTGTCGCTTTACCCGTTTTTGAATCCAAAAAAGTTCTGATGCTAATCTTTAGGTGGGAAACACTACAACGAATGACGAAAAAACGAACAAAATATCCCGCATTGAGTAAGTTTTTAAGCGGGCAAACCATATTCATTGTATTCTAAACTTCGTTGTAGGGCCGTTTCAACCGAATCAAAGAAAAAGTTGTAGTCCTGCATAGGTAGTGGTCAGCTACCCGCAAGTTTAGAACTTGCGGGTAGCTAACGGATCCTTATCACTACTTCTGCACCATTACCGAAAAAGTTAGCCTCAGCTTTGATAATTCATGCGGTCAGGTTTATAATGGCACGTTGATTTTTCAACCCGTATTTTTAGGCATGAAAATTAATTGACTTGTGTTGCCCTAGATTGGTTCAATTTTAGGAATGAGCATTAATTAACATGTGCATTTGCGTCGGAGATTATGGTAGGGGCTAGGCAGGGCGGTCTAGACTTGGAATGTGCGACCATCTCCGCTCCGCCCCTGCCTCGCCCGTCATTCCATAGTTTCAGGGCGAGGCAAGGCGGATTGGAGTTCTGATTTCAAACCAACGCTACACCGCCTTGCCTAGCCCCTACGATTGCCAAACGCGCAACTTATTTAGGACTCATTCCTGAACCAATCTCCGTTGCTGTGATTACCCTGAACCTCACGCATCACGTTTCACGAAACCATGTCACAAAAAACAAGTATCTATCTAATTTTATTACTAACCTTGGCTCTGCACATCCATCAACTTGCTACGGACAGCTTTTGGGGGGATGAGATTTTGACCGCCTCGTTTGCCAGTCAATCTGTCAGCGAGGTGATTCGATGGACTGCGGGGGATATCCATCCGCCTCTATATTATCTCATGGTCGGTTCGTTTGCCTCATTATTAACGAATTTATCAAACCAAACCGCACCCTCAGCCAGTTCCGACTGGTTATGGCGTTTCCCGTCGGTCATCGCCACCATGCTGACCGTCGCCCTAACCTACCGACTAACGTTTCAGTTATTAAGGCCGATTTTACACCGCACCCCGTCCCACCTCGGTCAAATTGCAGTGGCGGTCTGTCTGCTAGTTAGTCTGTCGCCAGTGGTATTAAAATACAGCCAAGAGGCCCGCATGCATGCCCTATTTATGCTGTTGACGGTGGCCTCAACGGCATGCTTGTTGCAAGCGTTACGATACACAGGCATATCTAAAACATGGTGGCTGGCCTACGCCATCACCACCGTTGCCAACCTCTACACCGTCTACTTTGGCTTTCTAATCTTAGCCAGCCAGAGCGCATACGTGGGAGCGCGCCAATTTCAAGCATGGCGAGCCAATCAACCGATTCTCCGTTCAGCCCGCATAGTTGGTTTTGGAGGAGCAGTCGCGCTCGCCTTGCTATTATACCTCCCGTGGGGGGCGGTCTTACTCAACCTGTTACGTCAGCGAGCGGCGGTGGGGGCTATCGAAGGCGGAGTCGGCAAACCAAGCGATTTCCTCATCGGCGTGGTGACAGCGTTAGGCCCGTTGCCCATGCCTATCGCATGGCTGTTTTTTGGCTTATTTTGTCTTGGCCTTATCATTTTGATTCGGCATGATTGGCCGGTAGCTCTGTTTGCCGGATTATGGTTTGGCCTGCCGACCTTGCTCCCGATTCTGCTCGGCGACCCGCGCGCCCTACAGTTTCGATACGCCTTTGTCATCCCGATTTATATGCTAGTCGTGGTCTATAGCCTCTATCAGATGTCGGCATGGCTACACCTACAAGGAGCTTCGCACCTTGCCGGAGACCCCATGTTGCGTTACCTGACTTGGCTGTTGGCGACCCTGTCCTTCATCGCCATGCTGAACCTTTATCAGCAGACCAAACCGAACTGGCGCGGAGCGGCGATCTATCTAACCGAGCATGCCGCACCAGCAGATATCATTTTATTCGGTTCATTGTGGGACGAGGGGCGATTTATCAACTACTATTATCAGGGACAAGCGCAACCTTTGACTCCAGCCTCATTCGTGACTAATATTGACGGTTATACCAATGCGTTGCGGCAGGGCAATGGTCGAGTGTGGTTGCTCAACCGATTTGAGCCAGCCGAATCGCCCTTTTTGGAGACGATTGATTTTACCGGATTGACCCTATCAAAGCCGACCTTGAAT
Organism: Anaerolineales bacterium HSG24; assembly: GCA_030377895.1. GTDB lineage: Bacteria > Chloroflexota > Anaerolineae > 4572-78 > J111 > JAUCGB01. The sequence goes on along the minus strand of JAUCGB010000001.1, from coordinate 42,153 downwards.
GTATACGACCCTCCGATTTTGGCCGAGGCCGCGCTCGATTTAGCCGCTCAAGCTGTTGAGGCTGCTTATCCTTGGGCCGAACAAGCCGAGGCTCAAGGCACCATCAATCCTGACCCACGCACCGCTCAAGCCGGAGCCTTACGCATGTTGGGTGACACCCTGCTCGCCGCAGATCGTCCAGCGGAGGCGATTGTTCATTATCAACATGGAGTCGAAATTTTCCCCGGCTGGGTTGGTGGACTCATCGCCCTCGCCAAGGCGCATGAACAGGTCGGTCAGGTAGAGCAGGCGGCGCGGACTTATCAAGAGGCTGTCCAGTTTAATTTGGCTTGGCAGGGCGAATCTGCCGAGCAGGCCAACCAACTCGTCGAAGCGGGCGACTGGGGCGGTGCAATAGCAATATATCAACAACTAATTCATGAAAAAAAGTGACATGGGGATGACTTACAATCTAAAAAATTCGCTAATTATTGACTCGAAACTCAGGAGGTAATCAAATGCTAAAATTTCCTTACGGCGATGCCGATTTTTACAGTATTATTACTGAGGATTACTTTTTTGTTGACCGAACCGACAAAATTCGGTTGCTCGAAAATATAAGCAAAAAACTGCTGTTCCTACGCCCGCGCCGCTTTGGCAAAAGCTTGTGGCTGTCGGTTTTGGAGAACTATTATGACCTTCGTAAGGCGGATGAGTTTGAACGGTTGTTTGGACATCTAGCCATTGGACAAAATCCAACCCCGTTACACAATCAATATTTTATTCTGAAATGGAACTTCTCCACCATTGCCACCGTTGGCACTGAGGCTGAAATGCGCCGAGCGATTCATGATAACTTGAACAGTCGGATGGAAGGGTTTATGCTTCGCTACGAGGCAATATTGCCACATCCAATAAAAATAAACTCCCATGATGCCTTAGTTTCTTTCAACAGCTTACTTGACGTTGTCAGCACAACTCCCTACAAGATTTATCTCTTAATCGACGAATATGATAATTTTGCTAATGAGGTGTTGATGGGGGGCGACCCAAGCGGTCAACAACGATATGAAAAGTTAGTCAAGGGTGAGGGTATGTTAAAAACCATCTTCAAAGTGATTAAAGATGGGCTTGAAGGTCGCGGCCTTGAGCGATTATTCATCACCGGAGTCTCTCCGCTGGTGTTGAGTGACATTACCAGCGGCTTCAATGTGGCTAAGAATATCTCTTTGCGACCGCAATTCAATGATCTATGTGGTTTTTGGGAAAACGAGGTAGCCGATGCCCTGACTCAAGTTGGTGAACAGTGCCAATTATCCGCTGAAAAAGTGCAGGAAGCCTTAAGCATTATGCGTACTTTTTATGATGGCTATAGTTTTTATTATGAGGCCGAACCAAACCTGTACAACCCTACCTTGGCTCTCTATTTTCTCGATTTTCTGGCGGAACAATGTCGCTATCCCCGCCAAATACTCGACTCCAATATGAGAATGGATAGCAACAAAATCGCTTATATTGCCCAACTGCCTCAAGGAGAGCAGGTTGTTGAGCAAGCCTTAAATGAGGCGAACCCGCTGAGTATCTTCCAAATAAAAGACCAGTTTGGTTTGAAAGAAATGCTCAAACAACAGCATGACAAGACTTTTATGGTCTCTCTGCTCTATTATTTCGGGGTGATTACCTTGACCCCTGAACAGACTAGCAGTAACAAATTAAAGTTTCGTATTCCCAATCTGGTCATCCGCAAACTGTATGTAGAACGAATTCAGGAGATGCTTCTGCCCGATTTTCTCAGTCGGCAGGAAGCTGACCGCATTATCGAAAACTTTTATCAAACAGGAGAAATGCAACCGTTATGTGACTACGTTATGCAAAAACAGTTCACCATCTTTAACAACCGAGATTTGCGCTGGACAAATGAGTTAACCTTCAAGACTCTCTTTCTGACCTTGTTATTCAACGATACGGTTTATATTATGGATTCTGAGCCAGCCTTACAACGTAGCTATGGCGACCTAATCATGCTTGTTCGTCCCGATATGCGTCAGTTTCAATTATTAGATTTTCTGATTGAGTTCAAGTACGTGCCTTTGGGAAAAAACAAGCTAACTGGCAAACAGGTCAAAGGGATGAGTCAGCAAGAGTTATTGGCACTAAAAGCTGTTAAAACCGAGTTGAAGGATGCCAAAACACAGTTAGCAAGCTACCGCGCTACCTTGACCAAGGTCTACGGTGCGGGGTATCTGCGATTACGAACTTACACGGTTGTCTCGGTGGGGTATGATAAGTTGGTGTGGGAAGAAGTGGTGTAGAAACATGCCTATGAAAATTGCCACCCAACTCAAAAACACACCCTACGTCATCAACACCCTCAAACTATTGGTCAGTGTTGGGTTGCTGAGCGTTATCTTCCGCCAAATCGACTTTCCAGCCTTTATCGCAGCTGTTCGCCAAGCCCAAATCGTCTGGATTGTGACCGCTATGAGCCTCATGCTTTTGGGCGTGATGTTACGTGCTTTGCGCTGGCAAAGCCTACTTGATGCGATTGAAATTCGAGTACCGATTACGGAGCTAACGGCTATCTATTTTATTGGATTCCTCTTCAACAACGTGCTACCGAGTGGTGTAGGTGGTGACGCGATCCGAATTGTTGAGTTGAATAAGCACAGCAAACATGCCACCGATGCGGTCTCTAGCGTTCTGGTAGATCGGTTTTTGGGGCTGTTGACTCTGCAAGGTATTGGCACGATAGCTCTCCTATTTAACTGGAACGCCGTACCCGCTCCGGTGGCCTACTTCACGGTCGTCATGTTTATCGCGAGCAGTACCGCCGGTTATCTGATGCTAAATCGCAACCTATACCTTAGCCTGAGAAAAAATATCGGTCTATTCCGTCGTATAACCAATATCGGGCCATTAGGAAAACTGTTTGACTCACTTCAAAGTTACCCCGCTTCGGCCCTACGACGCTCTTATCTAATCTCCATATTCTTTAATCTCTCGTTGATTACCATGAACATGAGTATTGGTCTATCAGTGGGAGTCGAGGCCACATTCATTGAATATGCGATTTTTATCCCTATTACCTCAATGGTTTTGATGATTCCCATCGGATTTGGTGGCCTTGGCCTACGTGAAGGAGCCTATATCGAACTGTTCAAATCGGTGGGTGTGCCCAACGAAACCGCCTTAGCTATGTCCTTGCTAGTCTACACCATTGGCAACCTGTTCACTGGATTGATTGGCGGGATAATTTATCTTTTACGAATTCGATAAAAAATAGGACACGGATAAACGCTGTTTTTTTGTGTCATCCGCGTTTATCCGTGTCCTATACAAATATTATGACCCCAGAATTAACGATTATTTTACCAATTTATAATGAAGCCGAAAGTATTCCCCATCTACTCAACGAATTGATTCCAACTTTGATCCAGATAGGGCATAGTTTTGAGATTATCTGCATCGACGATGGCAGTCGCGATGATAGTTTTGCCGAATTAAAGAAACTCCATGCCCAAGATAAGCGAGTGCGGGTGATTCGCTTTCGACGCAACTTTGGTCAAACAGCGGCCTTTGCCGCCGGATTTGATTATGCGCGGGGCGAAGTAGTCATCACGATGGATGCCGATTTGCAAAACGACCCAGCCGACATCCCCAAACTATTAACCAAGTTTGATGAGGGGTACGACGTGGTCAGCGGTTGGCGACGAGGACGCTGGCAAGAAAGTTTTAAGTCCACCCTAACCCGCAAAATTCCCTCCACTACGGCCAACTGGCTTATCTCTCGGATGACCGGCGTGTACCTACACGACTATGGATGCGCCCTCAAAGCCTACCATAAAGAGGTCATCAAAAATATCAACCTTTATGGTGATTTGCATCGTTTTTTGCCCGCCATCGCCAGCTATCATGGCGTGGAAGTGGCCGAAGTACCAGTTAGCTATCGCTCCCGCCAATTTGGAGAGAGTAAATATGGACTAAGTCGCATCGTCAAGGTGATTCTCGACCTGATTACGGTCAGTTTTCTGCTCAATTATTCCACCCGCCCCATCCAGATATTCGGTTTGATGGGTCTATTCTCGTTCAGTGCCGGTACGATTATCGGTATCTATTTGAGTTTGACCAAACTGATTTATGGGGCAGCCTTAGCCGACCGACCACTCCTATCATTTGCCATGTTATTGGTTATGATTGGCATGCAACTGATTATGATGGGCCTCCTTGGTGAGATGCATGTCCGCACCTACCACGAAACCCAAAATAAGTCAATTTATACCGTGCGCGAACTACTTGACTCCGATAACGACGATGACGATGACAATGATAACGATGACGATGAGACCAATGATGAATGACCGCCAAAGTCCATCTCGATGGCGGCCTTGGTTCATCGGCGGGTTGGTTCTATTCGGCTTAGTTGTCGGCTGGCTTGTTTTGACAGGTCTAGATAGCCAAGCACCGTGGATTGAGCGATTGGGGCTGACTGAATTAGTACAATTTATTGAGGATGTTGTCAATGGTGATGCTTTCGCCTTACGAACTTGGATGGAGCGGTTGGGGATTTGGGGCCCGATAGTCTACTTTTTGCTCAACGTGGCCCAGATTGTGGTTGCTCCGATCCCAGGCTATCCGGTGCAAGTGTTAGGCGGAGTCCTATTTGGTGTGACCCTTGGCTCAATTTGCGCGGTGGGAGGCATGGTTGCCGGAGGCACGTTAGCGGCATGGTTAGGACGCAAACTTGGTCGAGGCTGGCTCGAAAAACAGGTCGGAGCCGAAGAATTAGAGCGATGGAGTGAAACCGTCAACATCGACTCTTTCTGGACATGGTGGGCAATTTTGTTGATTCCGCTCGGCGACATCCCCTACTTTTTCGCCGGACTGAGCAAGATACCCCTCCGTAAATTTGCCCTCTCCATCCTGCTCAGTCGTGGCCCATTTTCTGTGTTAATCGTCTGGTTCGGCGACCGAGTGGCCGTCGATTTGCCACTCACCTCGCTGGTCTGGGTCATGGCTGCCATCGGTTTAATTGTGATTATCGGCTTTCATCAGCGTGAGCGATTTGATAGGTGGGGACAAGCCTATTTGAAACGAGTCTCTGACCGAACAGAATAACGGCATGGTTCATTATCCGTTGAGTTTGCTTTACAAATAAAACCATTGTAGGTGACGCTTGTAGCGTCACTAGTTTGCTTAAAAGGGACATTTTTTATGAGTAGACCAAATTTAACCAAAACCCTAGTATCTGATGATTTCATGGCCTATTACTGGCTAAAAACCGAGTTAGTCTCCTTTTGTCGGACGGAAGAACTGCCAAGTTCCGGATCAAAAGGCGATCTGACCGAGCGGATTAGGCACTATTTAGAAACTGGACAAATCAAGAAATCCGTCCGCAAAACTACCAAAACCGACATGCCAGATAAATTCAGCCGAGAGACCGTGATTGGTAAAAATTGGCGTTGTAGTCAGTCGTTACGCGCCTTCTTCGAGCAAGAAATCGGGTCAAAATTCCATTTTAATGGGGTCATGCGAGATTTCATCAAACAAGATGGGGTGGGATTGCCCTTACAAGCGGCCATCGACTGTTGGCATGAGGCTCAACAACAGCCCGCCTCAGAGAAGGAGATTGGGGCGCAGTTTGAGTATAATCGCCACTTCCGTGAATATTTCAAACAAAATCCGGGTGCAACTCGGCAAGAAGCGATTGCGGCTTGGAATGAGAAAAAAGCTAAACGGAAGTGAATTATGACCGCTAATCCAATCTAACGCGAATGAATCATCAAGCCTGCACTAAGAACGATAACGAGTTTTTTGATTAGCGGTTATATCCCACTTTTGAGCTAATTATGGCCCTAAATGGGTCACGCTCACATTATCAATATAGGTTTTACCACCTTGGTCACCCTGCGGATGAAAGCCCCGAACAAAAATCGTCATCGCCTCCCCCGTAGCGGTCACGGTTCTTTCGGTAAAGGTGAACACATCTTCTGACCCATCGTCCCATGGAGTCCACTCGACTGCCTCGCTATTCCAAACAGTGCCACCGCTCATGTCAACGCCTAACGACATCTCAACCGGAGCTAAACTGCGGACATGTTTGGCGTAGGCTTCAATCTTATAGCGATGCCTCGCTTTAGTTTCGATGGTTCGATACAAACCCGAATTGGCACTAATGAAGTCAAAGGTAACTTCCTGTGATTTCGCCCCAGACTGAACGTCCTGCGGGTATAGATTTTCGCCCATGCAGGATGATCCCTGTGGCCCTTCCTCGACAAAAACAGTCCAACCAATCCCAACCAATGCCCCAGAACAGTCACCATAAGGGTTCTCCCAAAGAACAAACTCCTCCTCAAAATCCCAACTGCCGCCGGCCAAGGGTGGGTCTAACTCACCATCAAATGGGACAACCGACGCGACCTCATCTGTCTCAGTTTCAGATACAATTTCCGTACTGGTGAGAGTGGCTGTGACAGTTATTTCTGATGTTGCGGTCGCCGATACCGTGGGGGTACTGGTGGCAATCAGTATATCGAGGGTGGCTGTCGGTTGAAAATTCGGGTCAGGGGTGTGGGTAGGAACATCTTGCAACGACAAAATCACACCATCCTCCGCGGTGCGGGTGTTTGTGGGGACAACGGCGGCTAGTTTTGCCGTGGGTGACGCAGTTTGAATTTCAAACTCAATTGGCCGTCCGACGGGGATGGCTGTACTCTGCTGACCGCCCATCGAGGAGCAAGCTAACAGAAACAGTCCGGCGCTGAAGAATATCAACCAATTTTTAAGATGTTGAGGAATTATTTTTTTCTGAATCATGCTACTCCTGTTTACAACTAGCGTTTTTTATGAGAACATTCCACGAAGGCGGGGATACAGTCAGAATTTATCTGGATATATTTATGAAAAGCCCGACCATGTAACATGGTCGTCCGTTAGCTACCCGCAAGTTCTAAACTTGCGGGTAGCTGACCACTACCTATGCAGGACTACCAGAATTTATCTGGATATATTTATGAAAAGCCCGACCATGTAACATGGTCGGGCTTTTAGTTTATTAGATATGTAACAAGTTAAAGCAGTGTTTTTACTGTATTTGAACTATTGAGCTACATTAGCACAGATTGCCCAAACAGTCACACTCCAATTATAAATACCACAGTCACAAGAATCTGTTTTCACAACTCGAGCATACCAAGAACTAGCTGTTGCCGGATAAGTTTCTTGAACAGACAGATATGTATCATTAGCCATGTCGCTATTTATGCTTACTCCACCACCCAACACAACTTGGCCTACTGAACATTGAACCGAAATATCTTTAATCGGAACAGTGTTGTTTACACTGGTTTGACTTATTCGTGTCACATTAATTAGACCAGCAGGGCCAGCAGGGCCAGCGGGACCAGCGACACCAGCAGCTCCAGCGACTCCATCAGCTCCAGCGGAACCAGCAGGACCCATTGGGCCAGAGACACCAGCAACGCCAGCGGGACCAACAGGGCCAACACAATCATAGGCATTGTGCCTACCATCATTGTTGACATCCTCACTGTCATCAGCAACACCATCGCCATCTACATCCCAACAACTTATACCAGCAGAACCAGCGACTCCGGCGACTCCAGCAATACCTGCGACTCCATCAACACCAGCAGGGCCTATCGGGCCGGCAGGGCCAGCAGGGCCTATCGGGCCAACAACACCAGCCATACCAGCAACACCAGCGGGACCAGCAGGGCCAGCACAATCATAGGCATTGTGCCTACCATCATTGTTGACATCCTCACTGTCATCAGCAACACCATCGCCATCTACATCCCAACAACTTATACCAGCAGAACCAGCGACTCCAGCAGAACCTGAGACTCCAGCAACACCAGCAACACCTGCGACTCCATCAGCTCCAGCAAGACCTATCGGGCCAGCAGGACCCATCGGGCCAGCGACACCATCAGTTCCAGCAGGACCCATCGGGCCAGAGACACCAGCAATGCCATCAGCTCCAACAGGACCCATCGGGCCAGCAGGACCAGCGACTCCATCAGCTCCAGAGACACCATTAATGCCATCAGCTCCAGCAGGACCTTGCGGACCAGCAGGGCCAGCAACACCATCCATGCCATCAGCTCCAGCAGGACCCATCGGGCCAGCAGGGCCAGCGACACCATCAGCTCCAGAGACACCATTAATGCCATCAGCTCCAGCAGGACCTTGCGGACCAGCAGGGCCAGCAACACCATCCATGCCATCAGCTCCAGCAGGACCCATCGGGCCAGCAGGACCAGCGACACCATCAGCTCCAGAGACACCATTAATGCCATCAGCTCCAGCAGGACCTTGCGGGCCAGCAGGGCCAGCAACACCATCCATGCCATCAGCTCCAGCAGGACCTTGCGGGCCAGCAGGACCAGCGACACCATCCATGCCATCAGCTCCAGCAGGACCTTGCGGGCCAGCAGGACCAACGACACCATCAATGCCATCGGATCCAGCAGTACCTTGCGGGCCAGCAGGGCCAGCGACACCATCAATGCCGTCGGCTCCAGCAGGACCTTGCGGGCCAGCAGGACCAGCGACACCATCAATGCCGTCAGCTCCAGCAGGACCTTGCGGGCCAGCAGGACCAGCAGGGCCTTGCGCTCCTGTTGCACCTTGCGCTCCTGCTGCACCTTGCGCGCCAGTTGCGCCTTGCGCGCCTGCTGCGCCTTGCGCGCCTGCTGCGCCTGTTACAACTTGTGGTGCAGGTGCTAACGTTACAGCTTCAAATATTCCCATATCCTGAACACCTGTATTGTTGGGGTCTTTGAAACGAATCCCATAGGAAAGATGAACCTGTTGTTCTTGGTCAGTTAGATTATTGATTACCAATGTTCCACTACCAAAATATGGTGGATTAGAAATATTACGGAAATCATTTATACTAACTGAAACAATACCGTTATCAATCGCTTCCATTAAAGAAAGGGTTGATAAACCGACATCTGTTGGACTCGCACCACTGCGAGCATATTCAACAATTTGGCGAGACAAGGCATATTGGCTACCACTAATGTCAGCATTATCAGTTAAATGCCAAATAGCGTATTGAATTTGTTCTAGATTATCCCGAGTGTATCCTTGCTCAAAACTATAAGCAATTGCCACTCGTACCTCATCAGGGACTAAAGACACAGGCTCCAATACGGATCCCGGGAAAGGTAAAGTATAGTTCAGACAATGGCCACTGATTTGTATGTTTACAGTTCCATTGGCCGGGATGGTAATGACTGGAGGCGGAGCATCAATTAAAGGTTTAGCATCGATTTCACCATGCATAACCAGTATCAAGGTTACTAATAGAGCATAACTACCTATGTACTTAGCAAATTTCTTTATCACTAGAAAGTTTCTCCTTAATTTTTGAATGTTTTACCTAACAAATTTAGATTTAACAAAAACCGCTAACAACTATTCTACTACTTTTTGTTTGTGAAGCTACCCTCCTGTAAAAATGAATGATAACAATAGGGGTATTAACTTTCATTTTTTGGTCTATAACTGTCCAGATGAAATCCAGCATCGTTGCAAAACCCATCTTTTAACGCCAAACAAAAGAGTAATACATCCAAGATTCTGGAATTTTTTAGAAATCTCTGTCCCTATTTGAAGGATTCTCGTATTGGTCAAAAAATGTGTAGAATGATAAACGAATTTTTGTGTTCGCACAGAACAGGACAGACTAATTTGTTCTTATCAACCCAATTGTTCGAGAATTACAAAAGCTGGTAATGGTGCAGAAGTAGTGATAAGGATCCGTTAGCTACCCGCAAGTTTAGAACTTGCGGGTAGCTGACCACTACCTATGCAGGACTACCCAAAAGCTTTATTGTATCAGATAGATTTCGATAAGTTTTGAAACTTCTCAACCGGAAAACTCTAATAAGACAATTTTTAAGCTGCATTAAGACACGAGTATTATGCACTATAATCTTCTATTTGAAAAATCTGACCTTGAGTAATCATTCAGCCCCCTTGTTCCCAAACTGGGTTTGAGAACACAATTGCTCAAGTGAACTCTATTTACGACTTGCAACATGCCAGAAACAGCGTTTCTATGGCAAATACGTTCCCAATCTGGAGGTTGGGAACGAGGGGGTGAAAGTAATTCAGGAAAGGCAAAATGTAACACAGAGTTTCACAGAGACGCACAGAACTTCACAGAGGAAAAAATAATTCGCTTTTTCTCTGTGAAACTCTGTGTTAATTAGTTTTGGCTAACTTTTCTGTCGGGTACTGAGAGTCAACATAAAAACAGGTATTATTGAATCAAAAAAGCGATAAGGTTTTATCCTTAACGCTTAATTTATCAGTATTTGACCGGATTGCCAGAATTAAAAACGGAAATTCTTATTAATGTCTTGACTAAGTCAACATATCGGTTCTAAGTCCGGTCTATTCGACAATCTCGAAAGCCGTGGGTAAGGCACCACTATTAATGAAAGTCATCAGTTCAGCCATTGTTAAAGCAGAGCCGCCGCTAATATTCGGTACAATCATCAACTTGTCGGCATTGAGATGATACATGGAAGAACAGTTTGAAATTTGCCCGTCCATCGCGACACAAATGTAGTTATCAGGGTTCTGAGCCATAAAATCAGTCAATTTATTGGTGAATGAGGCGTTCAAACTTAAAGTATAGAAGATGTCGCCATTTTTAGGGCGTTCAAAGTTTTTAACACCCTGACTGGTTAAAACAGGTTGATAATGCTCGATATCGGACAGTTGCCCCAATGGGGCCGACTCAACGCCACCATCAATAAAGCTGATTTCGCCAACACGGGTAATTAGAGGCTTAATGTAAGGGACATCTTGCCCTTCACTTAAGATGATTTCAAGATACTCTGCCTGTACCGCAACCTCAAACTGACCCTTCAAGTTGGCTTGGGCCAGCCGATGCTCAATGACCGTTGCCGCTTCGGTTAATAGGGTTGGGGAGGCTACGTTATCATCAACAGGGGCTAAAACCAGCCTAGCCCCCAACAGATTGATGTGTGAGGTAATCGGGATGTCCTCAATCGAGGCAATGGAGAGGGGAACGTAGCCAATCACCACAATTCCAATGGCAAGAGTGATTATTATGATTATTTTAGGTGCTGTCATAAAGCGGTTCATGATTGACTCCTTATTACAAAGTTTGGCGTTTTGAAGGATATTTTACTTTGTCACGTCCTATTTCAAGTGACATGTACTTCTCCCCCAACATCTCTATGCGCCCGTTTTTGCTCACTTAATTGCTAACAGTATACGCCATTTGGCCTAGAGAGTCAATAAAAAATCTAGCAAGGTTGCCTAAGCGTAGGGTGACGGTCAAAGACCAGTCAGAGTCGAACTTTTTTGATTACCAAAAACTGAGTACAGGACAAAAAAAGATTGAACTTGTTACAGAAGAAAAAAGGGACACGGATTAACACGGATACACACAGATAAGCCTAAAAAATCCGTGTTTATCCGCGTTTATCCGTGTCCTAACTGTTTTGTCCGGTACTTAGACAAAAAACAAAAACGGCTCTCGTCAGTTACTCATGCTGATGAGAGCCGTTATAAATTTATTGTGAAAGAATCTGGGAGCAATCGGAATCAATCCCGATGCTAAAAGCTAAAGCAGGCTGAAGCCAGCTATTTAGGCCGCTTTTAGCGGTCTTAAGCTTTTAGCCTTGTGGCTTTAGCCCAAGGCTATCAGTCAACAGGTCAACACTACCAAATTTATTGATTATAACTTCGTTAACCCAAAAAACCTCAAGGGGTTAACTCGCGCCTCGCGTTTCATTACTTCACGCTTTACGCAATTACCGTTTTTTCTTAACTTTTGTCCATGTGTTGCGCAGGGAAACGGTGCGATTAAAGACGATTTTGTCAGATGTGCTATCTTTATCTAAAGTAAAATACCCTTTTCGCAAAAATTGGACGTTATCCCCAAGTTTGGCCTCGGCCAGACTTGGCTCGATTTTACATTGGTTCAAAACCGCTAATGAGTTGGGATTCAGGTTGACGGTAAAGTCTTGTCCCTCTTCCACCGCGTTAGGGTTTTCAGTTTTGAAAAGATGGTCGTACAAGCGTACTTCGGCCTCAATGGCATGGTTCGCCGAGACCCAATGGAGCGTCCCTTTTATCCGACGATTATCGGGTGATGAGCCGCCCCATGTTTCGGGGTCGTAGGTGCAATGGAGTTCGGTCACGTTGCCCGCCTCATCCTTAATCACCTCGTTGCAGGTGATGTAGTAGGCGTGCATCAGCCGGACTTCGCGGCCCGGTGATAGTCGGAAGAACTTCTTATGAGGCTGTTCTTGGAAGTCATCCCGCTCAACATAGAGTGTTTTCGAGAAGGGAACTTTGCGCGTCCCTTGGCTTAAATCCTCTTGATTGTTGACCGCGTCGGCATATTCGACCTTATCCTCTGGATAGTTGGTGATGACTACCTTGAGCGGATTTAAGACCACCATAACCCGTGAGGCCCGTTTGTTCAAATCTTGCCGCACATGGTGTTCGAGCAGGGCGATGTCGATGCGACTGTTCGCTTTAGCCACGCCCACTCGCTCGGCAAAATCTAGAATCGACTGCGGGGTGTAGCCTCGGCGACGCAGACCCGATAAGGTCGGCATGCGAGGATCGTCCCAACCGCTGACATGTTTTTCTTCAACCAAGCGCAAGAGTTTCCGTTTACTCATCAGCATGTAGGTTAGATTCAGGCGAGCAAACTCGATTTGTTGTGGGGCGTAAATGTCCAATTTTTCGATAAACCAGTCATACAACTGACGATGGTCTGCAAACTCTAAGGTGCAAATCGAGTGAGTGATGCGTTCAATCGAATCGGATTGCCCATGCGTAAAATCGTACATAGGATAGATGCACCATGCATCACCTGTGCGGTGATGCTCGGCATGCAGAATACGGTACATGACGGGGTCGCGCATGTTCAAATTGCCCGCAGTCATGTCGATTTTGGCTCGCAGAACGTATTCGCCATCCTTAAACTCTCCGGCTCGCATGCGGGCGAAGAGGTCGAGATTCTCCTCAACTGAGCGATTGCGGTCTGGACTCTCTTTTCCCGGCTCAGTTAATGTGCCTCGATACGCTCGCATCTCCTCGGCGCTGAGACTATCAACGTAGGCGTAACCGTCTTTAATCAGTTTGAGCGCGAACTCGTACAACTGCTCAAAATAATCTGAGGCATAATAGAGCCGGTCTTCCCAATCGAAACCAAGCCAGCGAATATTGTCTTGAATCGACTCCACATACTCAACCTCTTCTTTGCTGGGATTGGTATCATCAAAACGGAGGTTGTATATCCCATCGAACTGCTCGGCCAAGCCAAAGTTCAAGCAGATTGACTTGGCATGCCCAATATGCAGATACCCATTCGGCTCTGGCGGGAAACGAGTATGGACTCGGCCTTCGTAACGATTGTTGGCCATGTCCTCTTCAATAATTTTGGTAATAAAATTAGATGCAACGTCTGTGTCAGGTGTGGTCATGGTAGACCTCCAAATTTAGAATAGAAATTAAAATTGTCACGGGTACTTCTCCTCAAATAGTTTGGGGAGACACCGTATTATAAGATACATCGCCTAAAATACAAAGTTGGGAGGGGCGCATAGAGTAGTTGACGCGAATGAGTCACCTCCGACAGTCGAACGCTCAGGCGGCGCTACGTAGCCTGAGTTTGTCGAAGGCGATGTCGAAACGCGCAACTTATTTAGGAACGGGATTTTAATAACTTGCACGTTTGCGTCGGAGATTATGGTAGGGGCTAGGCAGGGCGGTCTGATTTTGGAACGTACATCCATGTTCTCTCCGCCCCTGCCTCGCCCGTCATTCCGTGGATTCAGGGCGAGGCAAGGCGGATTGGAGTTCTGATTTCAAACCAACGCTACACCGCCTTGCCTAGCCCCTACGATTGCCAAACGCGCAACTTATTTAGGACTCATTCCTTAATAAATCAGGATTCGTTTTGCACGGAATATCCCATAGAGCCAAAACTGGAACTGCCCTACAGATATGATAGCAAAATCGTCAGACTAAACAAACTGGCAATGGTAGAAAATAAGGTAATCGTGGTCACGAGGTCGGGTACAATGTCGTACTCAATGGCGATGATAGAGGTCAGCACTGCGGCGGGCATACCGGCTTGTAGAATCCCCACCGAGCGCTCTAGGCCAGTGACTCCGAATAGGGCGGCTAACATAATCGCTAGGACTGGCCCAGCAATCAACCGGATTGCACTAGCCACCATCACATCAGAACTAATGCGGGGCTGTTTGATATTGGAGAGTTGTACACCTAAAGTCACCAACATCACCGGAATCATGGCTTGGCCTAACAAACTGGTTATGCGGACAAGCGACATCGGCACCGAAAACGGGGTTGCCAAAAAGAAGGCGGCAGGGATGACCGAGAGGAGGGCTGGCGTTTTTAACACCGCCACAACCGCCATAAGGCCACTCCCACGCACGCTACTGGCCGCGCCTACGCATATCACAAACGCGCTGAGCGAGATGGCTAAAAAGGAAACTGTGGCAGGTACGAGCGCGGTCTCACCCAACCCAAACTCGATGATGGAGAGGCCAAAATTGCCGACGTTGCCAAAAGAAGCCACCATTATGTATGCCGCGGCCACCTCTGCCGAACGGTGCAACAGTTTGGCGACGCTAAAAGCCAATAGAGAGCAGGCGATATGGACGGTGATGATATACAGAGTGATTTGGACGGCGAGGCTCAAATCTATGTCGGCGGTGCTAATCACATTAAAGGTAAAGGCTGGTATGAACAGGTAGTAGGCACTTCTGGATAGAGTACGAGCGTCCAACTCTAGCCGATTTCCAGCTAGATAGCCGATGATGACTAGGGTAAAGACAGGGGTAACAACATTGATAAAGATAAGTAGCAGTTCCATAAGCTAGGTTATACCTTTAGGCCGAATTGTGGTATATTTGGAGTGACAAGTTTCGGTTGTCTATATGTGTTAATGAAATAATGAAATGCTCCTGTCTTCCCCAACCTCTATTTTAGTCTAATTCATAAATATGGCTACATGTGGACGACCTTCTAATGAATTTTGACGACCAAATGGGTAAATGAGACGGCGTGCAAAGCTCGCTTTGCCAGCAAACCAAGATTTGCACGCCATTTACCGTTTTGAAAATCATCCCAAAAATACTACCCTTAACTAACGAAAACCGTGTACAATAATAAGTACTCTATTTACGTCAACGAAGGGGAAACCATAGTTCTCACCTAATAGGAGTTCAGATAGCCATGACGTTGAAAACGATTTGGCAATCCTTCGCCGATAAGTTCTTAATTTATCAGACCGATGACCCTATCTTGGCCCGTAAAGTATACCGTCTTAGTGTGATGACCTTTGGCTTGTTCATTGCCTCGCTAGTCATTTCACTGGTTAACCTCTTATTTGCCCTTGCCATTTTGTCCGAAATTGCGGTTATAATCGCACCATTAGCCTGTTTGTTCGGCTATGGATTAGTTCGGTTGGGATATATTCAGTTGGCCGGTGTCTTTATGGTGATGGTGGTGGGTATCATCAGCTTAACCCCAACCTTTGATTTAAGCGATATTGGCTCGGAGCAGTATGTTAGTTTAACGATTTCGGTTCTTTTATCTGGACTGTTTTTGGGGCATCAAGCCATGTTTATCGTGGTCATCGTCGTCAGCATCATGGCCTTTATTGCTGAGGAGAAAATTAGCGACAGTCTGACCATTGCCTTGGGCTATTTTGCCATTGCTTTAGTGGCCTACACGCTTATCCATGAACAACGGCAGGTTCGTAAATTAAGCGATATTTTATTCAAATTGAGCCAAGATTTGTTAACGGTTTCTTCTGAACAAGAGCTACTCCAGATTCTGATTCAACCAAAATTGCAAAAAAAAGTGGTTAATGTGGCCTTGCTCTATTTCGATTTAGATAAATATGGGCATCCTGTTGGGATTGAGTCAGTGGCTAGTTGGCAAAATTCACCAACCACCCCCTTCCCAATTCAAACTCGTCAACTCTTGGCCGACTTTCCGTTAGCCGAGTTATGGATGACTGATTCTAAACAGCCATTGTTATTGACTGATGTGGCGACCAACAATCAGTTACAACCCACCCAACAAGCCGCACTGCTCAAAGACAAAGTGCTGACTCAGGTTGTTATCCCCTTGGTGCAAGGACGGCATTGGCTAGGATTATTGGTTTTTAATTGGCATACGAATCATCATTTCACCGAACATGAAATGGCAATCTATCAGACATTGCCGGTCTTAATTACACCTATTATCGCCAATCAACGGTTGGTCAGTGGCTTGGAGCAACGAGTCGCACAACGAACCGAGGCTCTACGGGAATATCGGCACCATCTGGAGGATATGGTCTCTGATCGTACCCAACGATTAGCAGTCATAGCCCAGTTAAGTGGGCAATTGAACGCTATTCTCGATTTGGATAAACTGTTGATAGAACTGGTCAACCAAGTTAAAACCAGTTTTGGTTTCTACCATGCCCATGTCTATCTGCTCAATGAAACCAGTGGCGATTTAGAATTGGCCGCCGGGTCGGGTGAGATAGGGCAAACCTTAAAACAGCAACGGTATCAGCGTATTGCTGGGCAGGGGATTGAGGGGCAAGTCGCCGAAACAAATCGCCATTATTTATGCAATAATATCGCCAATGATGCCAATTTTATCCCTAATCCGTTACTCCCCAACACCAAATCGGAACTAGCCATGCCTTTACACATCAACGAGCGAGTTTTAGGGGTGCTGGCCATTCAAAGTGAGCGGGTAAACAGGTTTACTCAAGAAGATGTGTCGATGGTGCAAACAATTGCCGACCAAACCGCCATCGCCATTGACAACGCGATTTTACTGGCCGAAAAACAAGCCACAATCCAGCAACTTCAAGCCCTAGACCAGCTAAAAACCGACTTTTTAACCAGCATGAGCCATGAATTGCGAACACCTCTAAACGCCATTTTGGGTTTTACGGAAATTTTGCTCGAAGGCATTGACGGCGAACTGCCGGAGTTGGCACATAATGACCTTAAGCTGATTCGGAGCAATGGTGAGATGTTGCTCACGATTTTGAACGATATTTTGGACATCTCTCGAATCGAAGCCGGATTGATGGAGATATTCCCTCGCCCCTTAGCCGTTGCCGAGACTATAACCGATGTCTTCTCGATTGCTCAATCATTGGTTAGAGGCAAACAAATTGACCTATCTCTTGATGTTGCTCCAAACTTGCGCCATATTTACGCCGATAGATTACGTTTGAAACAGACTTTGATTAACATCATCAGCAATGCCATTAAATTTACCAAGCAGGGTGAAGTAAAAATTATTGTCGGTCAAGATGATCATGACGAGACTTTTATCAAGTTTAGGATTATTGATACCGGAATTGGTATTTCAAAAGAAAAACAGGATGTTATATTCCAAAGTTTTAAGCAAGCTGACATGACCAAAACTCGCGAATATGGCGGCACTGGGCTAGGATTGGCGATTAGTAAACAACTGGTCGAAATGCATGGTGGTGATATTGGTCTGGTCAGCGAAGAAGGGGCTGGTGCTGAGTTCTGGTTTACCGTCCCCAATGTCAAAAATGTTGGATAACCGTTCACCCCACTCGTTCCCAATCTCCAGATTGGGAACAAGGTGGTGCAGATGTAGTGAGAGGAGTGCTTGCTTTGCATGCAAGGCAAGCCAAGCCTTGCACTCCGGATTTCCGGTAGCTGAATGATTGCAAAAAAATCCGTGTCTAATTATGTTACGTAGTAAACTTCTCAATTCTAAGGATGACAGCATGAATACTGTGGAAACTGAACAACTTGAGATAAAATTACTTTTGGAGGCATTATATCATCGGTATGGCTATGACTTTAGACAGTATAGTCAAGCCTCAATAAAACGCCGCGTTCTGCACTATCTTAGTAAAACCAACCATGATGCAATTTCAGCCTTGATTCCTAGTCTTTTATACGACGAAAAGTCCTTCAAATCTTTTTTGTTTTGTGTTTCTGTCACTGTAACCGAAATGTTTCGAGACCCATGGTTTTATGATACTTTACAAAAGGAAGTTTTCCCCTTTCTTAAAACCTATCCTTTTATTAATATCTGGCATGCTGGATGTGCCACTGGTGAAGAGGTCTACTCCTTGGCTATCTTGCTCAAAGAGAGCAATCTATATGACCGAGCGCACATCTACGCCACCGACTTTAATGATCGAGCCTTACAAAAAGCTAAAGACCGCATCTACCCACTAGAGCGGATGAAAGATTACAGCACAAATTATCAAAAATCGGGTGGTAAATTCTCCTTGTCTGATTATTACCATGCCCAATACGATGCTGTTATTTTTGATGCCGCCCTGCAAAAAAATATCACCTTTGCCAACCATAATTTAGCCACAGACGGTGTATTTAGTGAAATGCACCTCGTGTTGTGTCGTAATGTTCTCATCTACTTTAACCGAGACTTGCAGAATCGGGTATTGTCGATATTTCGAGACAGTTTATGTTACAACGGGTTTTTATGTTTAGGAAGCAAAGAGACCCTAGATTTTTCTGGAGTACGAAATTCTTTCATTGAAGTGGCTCGGAAAGAACGAATTTATCAACATAAGAACGATAGAGGTCGTCTTGAGAGATAAGTCATATCAAGCCCTAGTTATTGGCGCGTCTGCGGGAGGCATCAACGCTATCGCCTCCCTCCTATCGGGGCTGTCAACTCGCTTTACCATCCCCATCATGATTGTTCAGCACCGGCTACCTGTGCTAAATCTGTTTCTGACGCAATATTGGGATGAGGCAGGCATTTTTCAAACAAAAGAGGCTGATGATAAGGACTCCCTTCAATCTGGTATCGCTTATATTGCGCCGCCCAACTACCATCTCTTGGTTGAGCAAGACAAAACATTGTCCTTGTCGATTGACCCTAAAATATGTTATGCTCGTCCTTCGATTGATGTTTTGTTTGAAACCGCGTCCGATGCCTACCAAGCCCATCTGATAGGAGTTATTTTGACTGGCGCGAATAATGATGGTACCGCAGGCTTACGACGAATTAAAGCACATGGCGGATTGACTATCGCCCAAGAACCTAATACGGCAGAGGCAAGTACTATGCCACAATCTGCTATAAACAGCGGGGCTATTGACAAAATATTACCCTTAACCAGTATCGCCTCTTTTCTAAATAACTTATTATGATTCTTGCTACCCGACAAAGTAGTTTAGGAAAGGCTAAAACAGTAACACAGAGGAACACGGAGATGCACAGAGTTTCACAGAGTAATACAAAGGAAAAATAATTCGCTTTTTCTCTGTGAAACTCTGTGTTCCTCTGTGAAACTCTGTGTTAATTAATTCAGACTAAGTTTTCTGTCGGGTACTAAGATTATGATTCGGCGATTTAGCGATTCAATGACTCTATGGCTCAACGATGATACGCATCACGTTTCACGGAGAGGTTTATGAAACCAAGGACTATAACGGACAACTACGAAAAAAAGAATATACGTCTCGGTTTTACCTTTTTTGACTTAAAACAGACTTATTGGGCCATCCATCTACAAGCCACCCAAGAACGAGCGATTGAACTCGGTGTGGAACTTGTCTTAGCCCCAGCCGAAACTGTAACCGATCAGATGCGGGCCATGCAACGTTTTATCGACAAACAGGTCGATGCAGTGCTGATTGGCCCTGTTGATGGTACGAGCCATAATTTGGCCCGAGCCGTCGAGGCTACGACCATGGCCGGTATTCCAGTGGTTGCCACCAATACCAAAATTGACCGCGCTCCGCTCGACTGTACTATCGGCACGGATAACTATCAAGGTGGCGTTTTGGCGGCAGAATATATCGCCCAACATTTGGACGGAAAAGGTAAAGTCGTAATTATTGACCTACCTGTTCCCTTGCCTCGTGTCACCGGATTTAGGAACGCGCTGAAAGCCTATCCTAACTGCAACATCGTCTACGAAGACCAAGGCGACTGGGTACAAGAATCTGGGGCACAGATTATGGCCGACGTATTGAGTACTTATCCTGACGTACAGGCCGTTTATGCCGTCAATGACCTGATGGCCCTCGGCGCGGTTGATACTTTGGTCAGCATGGGGCGCGTTGATGACATCATCATGGTTGGTTTTGGTGGTATACCAGAAGCCTGTGTCGCTATTTATAACGGACATCTGGATGCTACCATCGACCAATCACCTAACTTGGTCGGCAAACTGACCATCGACACCGTGTTGAAGATTCTCCGTCAAGAACCCATCCCCCCCGAGCTACTCATCAAAACCAAACTGATTTCAGCCGATAATGTGTCTGAAACCGCCTTCGACATGCTCAGGCGACTGCCCCAACTTCTGCAAGACCAACTCGAAAGTAACAAAATTCAACAACAGATACTACAAGATTTACAGCAACAAACTGATGAGTTGCAAAAAGAGATTGAGGAGCGGCGCGAAACAGAAAAGGCGTTACGAAATAGTGAAGCGCTCTATTTCTCATTTATGAACGCCCTACCCCAAAATGTCTACCGCATTGATGTTCAAGGAAGAGTTGTTTTTGGGAATAAAGTGTACTTGAACACGTTAGGTATAACCGCGGATGAATGTTACGGTAAAACAGCTTATGATTTCTACCCAAAAGAGTTAGCCGATAAACATACTGATGATGATCGTTGGGTAATGGAGACAGGGCAGATATTTGATGCCGTAGAAATACGTCAAGAAGGCGCTACGATGTATGTTCAAGTAATTAAATCTCCGGTATGGAATGTTGAAGGGGAAATGATTGGACTACAAGGCATGTTCTGGGATGTAACCGAGAGTTATCGGGCCGAGGAGGCATTGGCTAAACAGGCTAAGGAGTTGGATACCGTCGCTCAGGTTAGCCGAGCCATCTCAACACTACTTGATATCAATGAACTGTTGCAATCCGTGGTTATCTTAACCAAAAGCAGTTTCGACCTCTGCCATGTTCATATCTACCTACTTGATGAGACAGAGAACTTGTTGGTACTAACCGCCGGAGCGGGAGAAATCGGGCAAAAAATGGTAAAAAAAGGGTGGAAAATTCCGCTTGATCATGAGCAGTCTATTGTGGCTAGAGCGGCCCGCGCCCAACAAGGGATAACCGATAACGATGTACAAGTCTCCCAAAATTGGCTACCCAACCCCTTATTGCATGATACCCGTTCTGAATTGGCCGTGCCTATGGTTGTCGGCGAGACGCTCATCGGAGTTTTAGATGTTCAGGCCAGTGAAACTAACCATTTCTATGAGACAGATATTCAAATCCAGATGACCTTGGCCTCACAGGTCGCGGTAGCCATTCAAAACGCAAATCTCTATCGCGAAGCGGCCCAAGCCAGAGAAGCCTCCGAAATCGCCAATCAAGCTAAAAGCGAATTTTTAGCCAACATGAGCCACGAACTACGCACCCCACTTAATGGCATTCTTGGGTATACCCAAATTTTGAAGCGTAATAAAAATTTCACCCAACGCCAAAATGGTGATTTGGATATTATCCACCAAAGCGGAGTCCACCTGTTGACTCTGATTAATGATATTCTGGACATCTCAAAAATAGAGACTACCGCCTTAGCCCTGTACCCCACGTCTGTCGATTTACCAAATTTTTTGGATGGTGTGGTCGGGATTGTCACCACTCGGGTGCAACAAAAGGGTTTAACCTTTAATTACGAGACTCCCAACCCACTGCCTCCTTCCGTAGAGGTCGATGAGGCTCGCTTGCGTCAGATACTCATCAACCTGTTGAGTAATGCCGTTAAATTTACCACTCAGGGGCAAGTTGATTTTCGGGTGATTGCCACTGGCCTGCCCACGTCCCATTGCCAAATTCGGTTTGAGGTTGAAGACACCGGCGTGGGCATGACTGCCAAAGAGATTAGTCAACTATTCTTACCGTTTGAGAAGGGCGGCGAATTTCAGCAACAGGCCGAAGGGGTTGGTTTGGGGCTGACCATTAGTCGGCAGATGGTCTCGATCATGGGGGGCGAGATTCAAGTTAAAAGTGTGCCGAATGAGGGAAGCCTATTTTGGTTCGAAGTAAACTTGCCCCTCGTTGACCTCAAAATGACTGATATCCCCATAACTCCTAAGAATGTGTCGGGGTACGAAGGATCACCTAAAACGATATTACTTGTTGATGATAAAGCGGATAACCGAGCCATTTTGGTTACGATTCTTGAATCGTTAGGCTTTGAGCTACTGGAGGCTCAAAACGGTTTGGTCGCTCTCGAACAGATTCGCACCCATCAGCCCGATTTGGTGATTACCGATTTGGTGATGCCAGTGATGGATGGCTTTGAGTTTATCAAACAGGCGCGTCAGATTCGCACTGTGGCAGACATACCGATTCTAGTCAGCAGTGCCAGCATTTTTGATATCCAACGCGAACATGGTTGGGTGATTGGCGATAATTTTTTACCCAAACCAATTACCATTGATAAACTGTTGGCCCTGTTAGGACAATACCTAAATCTACAATGGATCCATGATCAAGATGATGAACCTGTTAGCCATCAAACTGATGTGCCTGACGAGGCTGAAATGATCTTCCCACCCCCTGAGGAGCTAAAGACTCTCCATGCATTGGCTAAACGTGGTAGTTTAGGCCGCGTTCGTAAACAGGCTCATAAACTGATTGAAACTGATGACACATATCGTCCTTTCACCGAGCAGGTCATCAAGTTGACTCGAGAATTTGATGCCCATGCGATTATGGCCCTGATTGAACGGCAGTTGTGAGATTTTACGATTTTACATCTGATAACCTGGATATGAAATTGTCGGGGGAGGTTCAATGATCTGCCAACAAAGACGATCCTAACGCCATTGATAGCCATCCCCTGTGTGACTAAATCACCCCGTTTTACAGATTACACCTAAAAAAGTTGATGCCCAAAACCGCCCTGAAATAAATTTCAGGGCTATAAAACAACGGCTGAATAGGTATAGGGCGCAGTTTTGTCCTGTACTTAGAGATTACACCGTAAAAACGCTTTTTCTTTTTCTTCGCACCTCTGCGGTTTAGGCCTACTTTTTCTCTGACCCTACCTTTTTCTTTGGTTACACATATTTAGCTCAAAATCGTTAGCACTCGATGGATGAGAGTGCTAAAAATAACCTTCGGTGAAAATAATTTTACTAATTACATTAGGCTTGCAGTAAATTCTGTGATAAAATTATTTTCAGCATGTTATTTGGATTGCTTTTGGTGGGTATAATTATATAGAATAAAAAGGAGAAAATTATGCGAACATTTAGTTCTTATGAAGAAATAAGCACCAATGTTAATTACTATGTCCCTCGTAAGGAATTGATTGAATGGGGCTACAATCAACTGCTTGGGGATGAGCCGGAGTACGGCGGTCACTACATAACCGTGTGGGCTGCTCGGCAGACAGGCAAGAGTTGGGTCATGCGCCAGATTGTTGATCGGATCATGGAACGTGATGATTTTGAGGTGGCAATTCTGACCTTGCAATCCACCAAAACTACTAAAAATGAACAAGGGGTTTTAAAGGTATTCGTCGAAGAGTTGCGGGATGGGTTTGGCAAAGATTTTCCAGACCTTACATCATGGGAAGATTTGAAAAGTTTGTTTTCCCATACCTATTTCGACAAACCAGTGATATTGATTCTGGATGAATTTGACTCGATGGGAGAACAGTTCATTAACAATTTTGCCAATGAGTTCAGGAATATGTACGGTCGTCGGATGAACGAACGGGGCAAGTTGAGTGGCGAGAAAAGTTGTTTGCTACATGGGTTGGCACTGGTTGGGGTGCGGGCGGTGTTGGGGGTTGAGAGCCGGAGTGGTTCGCCCTTCAATGTGCAACGTAGTTTGCATGTCCCCAATCTGACCTTTGCTGAAGTGGAGTCGATGTACCGATGGTATGAACGGGAAAGTGGTCAGATAGTGGAGGATCAGGTCATTGAGCGGCTCTACTATGTGACCAGAGGTCAGCCCGGACTAGTTAGCTGGTTCGGTGAACTGCTAACCAGAGATTATACTCCGAAACCAAAGCAACCTCCCATAGATTGGGAAGCATGGGAGATGGCTTGGAATAGTGCCCGCTATCTTGAACCGAATAACACGGTGATGAATCTGATAGCCAAAGCCAGAGACCCAGAATATATGGGTTATCTATTGGAACTGTTTACCAAACCGAATATCATTTTCTCTTTTCACAATCCCACCCACAACTACTTATATATGAACGGTATTATAGTTCCAGAAACAGCCCGACAATCAAACGGAAAAGTTATCAATCTTTGTCGATTCAGCTCCCCTTTTATCCAAGATTGTATCTATGATGCGTTGGGCCATGATTTGGTGTCGAGGAGCCAGATTTTAGCCATTGAGCCGCGGGATGATTTGGCCGATGTGTTTGATCCGACCAAGAAGAACTTTGATTTGCCAGCCTTGTTGCAACGATACAAGGATTATCTGGTTCGATTGAAAGCCGCAGGACACAACCCTTGGAAGCAACAGCCCCGTCGTGAGACCGATTTGCAGTTGACTGAGGCCGTGGGCCATTTTCATCTGTTCAGTTGGCTTCAGTCGGCAGCTTGGCGATGTGTGATTAGCCCGGAGTTCCCGACAGGTAACGGCAAGGTAGACATTCATCTAAGATATGAAGGCAAGGAAGGTATCATTGAAATCAAGAGTTTTGTGGATAAATATCGCTTGGATTTAGACAAGGGAAAAGCGGCCCAATATGCCAAAAGTTTAGGATTAGACAACATCACCATGGCCGTCTTCGTGCCAGTATTAGATGAAGAAGTGCTGACCCAGCTATCCGGCATGGAGAGGATTGATGGTGTCGATGTGACTGTGGTGACGATTGGGTGGGTATAATTATATACAGACCTGTCAGGTTTTGAAAACCTGACAGGTATCCTGAAAATCTTTATCTGAAAGACTATAGAACAAAAAGGAGAAAATCATGCGAACATTTAGTTCTTATGAAGAAATAAGCACCAATGTTAATTACTATGTCCCTCGTAAGGAATTAATTGAATGGGGCTACAATCAACTGCTTGGGGATGAACCGGAGTACGGCGGTCACTACATAACCGTGTGGGCTGCTCGGCAGACAGGCAAGAGTTGGGTCATGCGCCAGATTGTTGACCAGATCATGGAACGTGATGATTTTGAGGTGGCAATTCTGACCTTGCAATCCACCAAAACTGCTAAAAATGACCAAGGGGTCTTAAAGGTATTTATCGAAGAGTTACGGGACGGGTTTGGTAAGGATTTTCCATACCTTACATCATGGGAAGATTTGAAAAGTTTGTTTTCCCACACCTATTTCGATAAACCAGTGATATTGATTCTGGATGAGTTTGACTCGATGGGAGAACAGTTCATCAACAATTTTGCCAATGAGTTCAGAAATATGTATGGTCGTCGGATGAACGAGCGGGGCAAGTTGAGTGGCGAGAAAAGTTGTCTGCTACATGGGTTGGCACTGGTCGGGGTGCGGGCGGTATTGGGGGTTGAGAGCCGGAGTGGTTCCCCTTTTAATGTGCAACGTAGTTTGCATGTCCCCAATCTGACCTTTGCCGAAGTAGAGTCAATGTATAAATGGTACGAACGAGAAAGCGGTCAGATTGTGGAGGATCAGGTCATTGAGCGGATATACTATGTGACTAAAGGTCAGCCCGGACTAGTTAGCTGGTTCGGTGAACTGCTGACAAAAAATTATAATTTAGACCCCGACAAACCTATCGGTGAGAAAGCATGGAAACTGGTTTGGCTGAAAGCTCGTTTCGTTGAGCCAAACAACACAGTAATGAACTTGATAGCCAAAGCCAGAGACCCAAAATATACGAGCTTTCTGATGGAACTGTTTTCTCAATCCAACATTCCCTTTTCGTTTGATGATCTTTTACATAACCACATGTATATGAATGGCATCATTGGTACTGAAACAGTTGAGTATTCCAACGGTGAACTGGGTGAAATTTGCCGTTTTAGTTCACCGTTTATCCAAACCCGAATCTACAATGCCCTAAAGCGTGATTTTGTGAATCATACCCGCCGCCCACTGGCGATTAAAGTGGGTGATGATCTGGCCGATGTGTTTGACCCGACCAAGAAGAACTTTGATTTGCCAGCCTTGTTGCAACGATACAAGGATTATCTGGTTCGATTGAAAGCCGCAGGACACAACACTTGGAAAAAACAGCCCCGTCGTGAGACCGATTTACAGTTGACTGAGGCTGTGGGCCATTTTCATCTGTTCAGTTGGCTTCAGTCGGCAGCTTGGCGATGTGTGATTAGCCCAGAGTTCCCGACAGGTAACGGCAAGGTAGACATTCATCTAAGATATGAAGGCAAGGAAGGTATCATTGAAATCAAGAGTTTTGTGGATAAATATCGCTTGGATCTAGACAAAGGAAAAGCGTCCCAATATGCCAAAAGTTTAGGTTTAGACAACATCACCATGGCCGTCTTCGTGCCAATATTAGATGAAGAAGTGCTAACCCAGCTATCCGGCATGGAGAGGATTGATGGTGTCGATGTGACTGTGGTGGCGATTGGGTGGGTGTAATTCAGCGAGTCAGTGACTCGGCGATGTGGCGTTGGCGCGGTATTTGCCGTTAGTCTGATAGTTCTTATGTGTTTTAGGAGTAATATTATACTAACTATAGAAGGTTACCAAATCAATGAACAGATTTATGAAAGTAGCAACTCCCAAGTCTATCGCGGAATAAGGGAAGCGGATAGTCAGGCGGTTATCCTCAAGATGTTGCAGGGTGAGTATCCAACCCCCAAACAACTGTCCAACTATCACCAAGAGTATGAGCTAACCCGCAGTGTGGAACTGCCTGGGGTGGTCAAAGTATATGGCCTAGAATCCTACCACAATAGCTTGATAATGGTGGTGGAGGATTTTGGTGGACACTCACTCAAGCAGTTAAAGTTGGGTGGGCAGTTGCCTGTGGCTGAGTTCTTGCACTTGGCTATCCAAATCAGTGATATTTTGGGGCAGGTACATCAACATGAGGTTATTCACAAAGACATCAACCCAGCCAATATTGTGTTAAACCCAGAAACGGGTGAGGTAAAACTGATAGATTTTGGTCTATCAACCCGCTTATCACGGGAGTTGCCAACCTTCCGCAACCCGGAGGTGTTGGAAGGCACCTTGGCTTACATCTCGCCAGAGCAGACGGGTCGCATGAATCGCGGGGTCGATTATCGTACCGATTTATACTCGTTAGGGGTGATGTTGTATGAACTGCTCACCGGACAGTTACCGTTTCAGGGGCATGATGCGTTGGAGCTTATTCATAATCATATTGCCAAACAACCCGTTCCCCCCCAAACCATTGTGTTACAAACTACCACTCAGCAAAACAAAATCCTCACTGAACCAACCCAAACCTTAATTGAGATTGTTTCGGATATTATTCTAAAACTTCTCGCCAAGAACGCCGAAGACCGCTATCAATCCGCTTATGGTCTCAAAGCTGACTTGGCGCACTGTTTGCGCGTCCTCGAAACGGCTGAGGTGGTTGAGGGGTTTGCTTTGGGTCAGCAGGATGTATCGGACAAGTTTCAAATTCCCCAAAAACTGTATGGACGACAGGCCGAAATAAGAACTTTGCTCCAAGGATTTGAGCAGGTTATCAAAACAGGTTCAGCCGATATGATATTGGTGGCTGGTTACTCTGGGGTTGGCAAATCGGCTTTAATTCAAGAGATTCATAAACCAATCACCGCCCAACAGGGCTACTTTTTAGCCGGTAAATTTGACCAATATCAGCGTAATATTCCATACACCTCTCTCATTCAGGCATTTCGGATGCTCATCAAGCAGTTGTTGACCGAGCGAGGAGAGCAGATAGCGGTTTGGAAAGATAAACTGCTAACAGCTTTCGGGCCTAATGGTCAACTCATCATTGATATTATTCCAGAGGTGGAGCTGATTATTGGCCCACAACCCGCCGTGCCAGAGCTTGGCCCGGTGGAGAGTCAAAACCGATTTAATCTGGTGTTCCAGAATTTTATTGGAGTGTTCACCCAACCGGAGCATCCGTTGGTGCTGTTTTTGGATGATCTACAATGGGCTGATGAAGCCTCGCTGAAACTGCTGGAGTTGTTGATGACCTCCGGTGATAGTCATTATCTGTATCTGATAGGCGCGTACCGAGACAATGAAGTGTCTGCCGGGCATCCGTTGTTGTTAACTTTGGTTGATATTAAAAAGGCTGACATCCCCATCAACCAACTGACTTTAGCCCCCTTGCCCCTTGAGCATGTGACCCGCTTGATATCCGAAACAGTGCATCAACCCACCACCGAGGTGACGACTTTAGCTGAATTGGTGTATCAAAAAACGGGCGGCAACCCCTTCTTTTTAACCGAGTTCTTAAAGGCCCTCTATTATGAAAACCTGATAAATTTTGACCTGACCGCAGGGCGTTGGATATGGGACTTAGAGCAGATAACGGCCCGTCAGATGACCGATAATGTGGTTGAGTTGATGACCGAAAAGGTCAGCCAACTTGAGGCTGAATGTCAGCATGTGCTAAAACAGGCCGCCTGTATTGGCAATCAGTTTGAGTTAAGCACCTTAGCCGTTGTCTCTGAGAGAACGTCCCATGCCACCGCCACCGCCTTAGCCGAGTCGATTGCCTCCGGGTTGGTGTTGCCCTTAAGTGAGGATTATGCCTTGCTGGAACTGGACGTGGAAGGGATTGCCGATGAACTTGAGGCCAGCTATAAATTTGCTCATGACCGAATTCAACAAGCAGCTTATTCAATGATACCGGAGGTGGAGCGGCAGACGGTTCATTATCACATAGGACGGTTGATGTTGGGTAGTATTCCGGCTGAGGAACAAGAAGAATACATCTTTGATATTGTCAATCAATTGAACCAGGGCCATCAGTTGATTGAGGCTCAGACTGAACGTAACCAGTTGGCTGAATTGAATCTGTTGGCCGGAAAGAAGGCCAAGCAGGCTAATGCTTATCAGTCGGCCATTGATTATTTTGTTTTAGGCAGATCGTTGTTAGGTAAGAAGACTTGGGCAACTCATTATCGTCTGATGTTTGAACTGTATAAAGAGCAGGGAGAGGCCGAGTTTTTGGTAGGTAACCATGACCGGTCGAATGAACTGTTGAATATTGCTTTGGAAAGAGCAATATCAAAATTTGATAAGGCTGCTGTTTATATCATCAAAATTGCCCAATTGGTCGGACAAGGTCAATATCCTGATGCGATAGCAGTAACAAGAGAAGTGCTTAATCTATTTGGTCTAAACATACCTGCTGTAGAGCAAACAGAGCTAATTAAAAAAGCCACAGAAACCGAGTTAGCCCTTTATAAGGAAAATATGCAGTCTCGGCAGATAAAGGATTTATGGGATTTACCTCCTATGGAAGATGAGGAAATGAAAGTATGCTCTCAAGCAATGGGCAAGGTTATGGTAGCAATAGTCCTCGGGGTTCCTCAATTACTTGCTCTATGTACAACCAAGATGGTAAATATATCTATCGAATATGGACTGTCAGATTCTGTACCTGCCAGCTATGTTTTTCATAGTTTTACAGAGGCTCTTGTGTTGAATAATCTTGAGGCGGCCTACGATGTTACTGATCTGGGACTAAGACTTCATTTAGAGAAGTCTACCGATCAAAGTGTGAAAAGCAAGGTCTATCACATGGCTGCTTGGTTTGCCATTCTCAAAGAACCTCTTAAGGTTGGGGTGGAATATCAACAAATGTCTTACCGAGCTGGTCTTGAAGTAGGGGACTTGGCCTTTGCTGGATATGCCTATACCGGAATAATTAGGCTTCTTACCCCTATCAGTATAGATGAGACTCTAGTTGAATATGAACGAGCTGTTACTTTATTAACCAAAACCAATGATGTCCCAATGTTACTCTTGGCTAATTTGGTGGGTGGATTTGCGAAATGTCTCAAAGGTCAAACAGCGAATAAGGATAGCCTTGATCATGGTGATTTTACTGTGGCAGGTTACATTGAGATTTTTGGCCCGGTAGCTCCGACTCTTGTAGGTTATGCGAAAAGATACCAGATGTTACCTTTAGTAATTTTTGAGTTGTTTGAGGATGCGCTACCCTTTGTTCACGAACGAGCTAAATGGATGGCTGGTGGGATGGTTGATTTTGTTTACCTTAGTGATTATCATCTATTTGCGGGTTTGACAGTATCAGACCTGTACGAACAAGTATCATCTACAAAACAGCAAGAATACATGGAGATATTAGATGAGTGTATGGAGAATCTAAAACTTCTTGCTAACCAGTGTGAAGCGAATTTTTTGCATAGCTATCTGATATTACAAGCTGAAAAAGCTAGAATAGAGAATCGTCCACTTGAGGCTATGAAGTTGTATGAACAAGGCATTCAATCAGCTAAGAAGCATGAATATACCCAAAGTGAAGCTCTGGGCAACGAACGGGCAGCCAAATTCTATTTCGCTCAAGGACTCGATCGGGTGGCTATGGATTACATGCGAGAAGCCCACTATGCTTATCAACGCTGGGGAGCCACTGCCAAAGCAAAGGATTTGGAGGAAAAATACCCCACTCTGCTAAATCGTCCGACCACAACCATGCAAACCTCAATCACACAAACTTTATTTACCACCATGTATACACATGGCAGTACTAGTAGTAACACCAGCGTTTCTGGGCAACTTGATTTAGAGAGTGTCATAAAAGCCACCAAAATCATCTCTGGTGAGATAAAGTTGAGCCGTTTGCTAGAAAAAATGATGCGGATTGTGGTGGAGAACGCGGGGGCGCAACGAGGCTTACTGATTTTACAACAGGATGAGCAGTGGCTCTTGCAAGCCAAGTTGGAAATCAACCCCGAAGTGATAGAGTTGCTTCAAGCCATCCCGATTAAACAGGTGGGTGGGGCAAGTCAAGACCCAGAGCTATCGGTTTCCATTGTCACTTATGTTATCCGTACCCAAGAGGATGTGGTGTTGAATGATGCCATGACCAGTGAGCAGTTTGCGCGGGCAGAATATATCGACAAAATAGAACCGAAATCGGTGTTGTGTATGCCATTGCTCAATCAGGGGCGGACTAGCGGAGTGCTGTATCTGGAAAACAACCTGAGCAAAGGGGCGTTTACGCCGGAACGGTTGGTCTTGCTGAAAATGTTGTCGAGCCAGATGGCGGTTTCGTTGGAGAACTCGTTGCTCTATAATAACCTTGAAACATTGGTCGAACAACGTACTCAAGAACTCCAAGCAACGTTGGACAATCTGCGGTCAACCCAAAGCCAACTGATAGAGGCGGAAAAGATGGCCGCGTTGGGCGGTCTGGTGGCTGGGGTGGCCCATGAGATTAATACCCCAGTCGGGATTGGGGTGACCACGGCTTCGGCCTTGGTAGATAACAGCGAAAAGGTATCCCAAGCCTATCAAGCGGGTAAGCTGGGTAAAATGGCCTTGCAGAGCTATCTGCAAGGAGCTGTTAAGAGTAGCGAGTTGATTTTACGGAACTTGCAACGGGCCAGCGAACTGGTCAGCAGTTTCAAACAGGTGGCAGTAGACCAATCAAACTTAGAAAGACGCTCCTTCAAGGTGGTGGGCTACCTGAATGAGATATTATTCAGTTTACGTCCCCAACTGAAACAAACGGCCCATGAAATTGTGGTGGAGGGGAATGAACTGATTGAACTAGATACCTATCCGGGGGCGTTGGCCCAAATCATCACCAATTTGATGATGAACTCGGTTAAACATGGCTATGATGAGGGAGAATCGGGACGCTTGCAGATTTCGGTTGGGCAAGAGACAAACAAGGTCATCATCCATTATAGTGATGATGGAAAAGGGATTCCCTCAGAAAACTTACCTCGCATTTTTGAACCGTTTTTCACTACGGCTCGTAATCGAGGCGGTACCGGCTTGGGCATGCATATCGTTTATAATTTGGTGACACAGAAGTTAGGCGGTATGATTGAGTGTGAAAGTGTCGTGGAACAGGGGACTACCTTTGTTATTACGTTGTGAGACGTGAAATGTGAATATGTGAGGCGTGAAGCGTGAATATGTGAGGCGTGAAACGTGAATATGTGAGGCGTGAAACGTGAATATGTGAGGCGTGAAACGTGAATATGTGAGGCGTGAAACGTGAATATGTGAGGCGTGAAACGTGAATATGTGAGGCGTGAAGCGTGAATATGTGAGGCGTGAAACGTGAATATGTGAGGCGTGAATCAAAAGGTTGTCGATTATCCGATACCTCACGTTTTTACGTCTCTTGAGTTATTTTTTCGGAGATTATATCTATGAATAAGGCAAATGGTTTTGGAGAATCGGAGGATTTGATATGGGGCGATATGGATGATTTACTAGACCAAGGGGACTCCTTGGATTTAGTGGATGATAGCCTATCTGTAGAGGTTGACCCAGATGAATATTGGAAGGTATTGATTGTTGATGATGAGGTAGAAATCCATGAAGCTACTCGGATTGCCTTGGATAATTTGCAGGTAGACCAAAAGGGACTGGCGTTTATCTCGGCCTATTCGGGGCGAGAGGCTCAAAATCTGATGCGAGAGCATGACGATACGGCCTTAATTTTGTTGGATGTGATTATGGAGCAACCTGATACGGGATTGCAGGTTGCCCAGTATGTGCGCGAGGAGTTGGGCAACAAACAGGTTCGTATTGTTTTACGGACGGGCCATCCCGGCGAAACGCCTGAAGAAACGGTTATCTTGAATTATGAGATTAATGATTACAAAACAAAAACTGAACTGACGCGCAATAAACTGTTTACTACGGTAGTAGCCGCTTTACGCTCTTATCGTGATATTAAAACCATCCAATCGAATCAGCAAGTTTTGGGTAAACTTAATCGAAAACTGGAAGAGGCCAACAGCATGCTTGAAAAGCGAGTGCAGGCCCGTACCCAACGTTTGGAGATAATAGCCATGTTGGGCGAGCAACTCAATGCCTTGTTAGATGTTGACCATGTCTTAAAGACCCTTGTTTATCAGGTGCAAAAGCAGTTTGGATACTATTATGTTCAGGTTTATCTGTTAGACGAACAAGGTGAACAGTTAATTATGACTGAAGGTACTGGCAAGGTGGGGGCGTTAAAACTGCATGGGCATCAAATCCCTTTGCTGGCGGAGCGTAGTCTAGTGGCTCAGGCGGCGTGTACGGGGCAAATTGTGTGGATTGATGATGTCTCCTCAGCCTCCAACTGGTTACCAAATTCTCTTCTCCCAGACACACAAGCGGAAATCGATGTTCCCATTGTGGAAGGTGAATCTGTTGTGGGCGTGTTGAATGTTCAGCATGATGAGCCTCTTGATTGGAATGAGGCAGATATGAACCTCTTTCGTTTCTTGGCGACCCAAGTAGCGGTTGCTCTCAAAAATGCTCGCTTATATGGCTTGGCTCAACAAGCCAACAAAAAACTAGAAAAATTGAATAATGACAAAGACAAGTTTTTCTCCATCGTGGCCCATGATTTGAAAGGCCCATTCCAACCTTTATTAGGCGACAGTCAGTTGTTGGTCGACAAAACGGGAATCTATCCTACATCTGAGATAAAGGAGATAGGAGTGAGGTTAAACCATGCGGCCAAACAAACCTATAGTTTGCTGGAAAATCTGCTAGAGTGGGCGCGTATGCAGATGGGGCGCATGCCCTACAATCCTAACTATGTCTCTCTGAACCAGTTGTTCGAGAAGAATATCAAGATGTTAGCGAGTACAGCCCATAACAAACAGATAACGATTGAAAGCCAGTTGCATGCAAGTATCGTGGTACAGGCCGATGAGTGGATGTTGAACACGATTATTCGTAACTTGATCAGCAACGCCCTGAAGTTTACCCCATCGGGTGGGCGGGTGACGTTATCAGTCCATCCAAGTGCAGAGCCAGACATGGTTGAGGTGTGGATGCAAGATACGGGAATTGGTATAAACGAAGCAAACATAGTGAAACTGTTCAAAGTCGGTGAACACCACACCTCCATCGGAACAGCTCAAGAGAGTGGCACGGGGTTGGGCTTGATTATGTGTCAAGAGATGGTCAGTAAACATGGCGGGCAGATTTGGGTTGAGAGTGAGGTCGGAGTTGGAACAACCTTCAAATTCACCATGCCTGCGGTTGCCCCGTTGCCCTCAGGGGAGTGGCTCAGTGAGAGTGCTGTGATTGCTCCATCAATTGAGACAGATTTATCAGAAGAACAGTTGCTTAAACGGCTTCAGAATTGTTCACCGTCACTTATTATCGGTCTGGAGGTGGCGGCATTGGATGGCGGTTTTACGAAACTGCTAGAGTTAGCAGAGCAGATAACTCAACATGATGTGATCCTTGGTAAGCATCTGATCAAGTTGATTGAAAGGTTTGACTATGATGATATATTAGAATTAGTTAGCAAAACAAAGTTAATTTTGCCACCAATGGAGCAGTTGACCGAGTTGCATCACCTCGCCAAACGAGGCAGTATACGAAAGATGAATAAATGGGCGGAACGGGTGGCGCAGATGGATGAGGCGTACCGTCCATTTGTTGAGCAGGTGTTGGCCTTGGTGAAGCAGTTTGATAACCAAGGGATTGAGAAATTTGTGAAGCAGTATTTAATATAGTACCTTAGACCTGACCTTGCTATCCGACAAAGTGGTTTAGGGAAGGATAAAACAGGAACACAGAGTTTCACAGAGACGCACAGAGGGGCACAGAGGAAAAAATAAATCGCTTTTTCTCTGTGAAGCTCTGTGTTCCTCTGTGAAACTCTGTGCTAATTAGTTTTGGCTAACTTTTCTGTCGGGTATTGAAACTATCACTCAGAAAATGGGGGTCTCCCAGTCAAGCGCGTAACTTATTTAATCCCGATTCCCTAACCTTGTGAGAAACGATAAACTTCTGAGTGGCAACAAAATAAGAAATAATGGAGAAATTATGAAAATTATTGTGCTTGGTACTGGCTTAGTTGGGCAAGCCATCGTCAAAGATTTAGCCCAAGATATGACCGTCACCGCGGTTGATATTAACGAGCAAGCCCTGAATCGTTTGAAGACCGACTTACCTAGTATAACCACCATTCAAGTCGATGTTCAGCAGGCGGGCCGTGTGGCCGAACTAGTAGCCGATTTTGATCTGGCTATATGTGCCGTACCTGGATTTATGGGCTTTGAAACCCTCAAGCAGATTATCTCTGCCGGAAAAAACGTGGTCGATATATCATTTTTCAGCGAAGACCCGTTTTTGCTCGATGAACTGGCTCAAGAAAAAGGTGTCACCGCTGTGGTCGATTGTGGGGTTGCGCCGGGTTTGTGTAATATTATTGCGGGCTATGTTGATACGCTCTTCGACCAAACCGAGCGTTACCTCTGTTATGTAGGCGGACTGCCTCGAGTACGGCAGTGGCCCTACGAGTATAAAGCTGTCTTCTCGCCGATTGATGTGTTGGAGGAGTACACCCGTCCGGCGCGTTTTGTGGAGTATGGGCAGGCGGTAGTGCGTCCAGCCTTGTCGGATGCGGAACTGGTCGATTTGCCGGAGGTTGGAACCGTGGAAGCCTTTAACACCGACGGTTTACGCTCTCTGATGACGACCTTATCAGCCCCATTTATGAAAGAAAAAACCCTGCGCTACCCCGGTCATATCAACCTGATGCGCGCTTGGCGCGAAAGTGGCTTTTTCGATACAGAACCAATTGAGGTAGAAGGGCAAATGGTGCGTCCGATTGCCCTGACGGCCAAATTGCTGTTTGAGCAATGGCGCATGCAACCGGACGAGGAAGATTTGACGGTCATGCAGGTCATCATGGAGGGACAGAAAGGGGATAAACGTTATCGTTACACTTATGATTTATTCGATACCTATCATCGAGAGACGCAGACGACCTCTATGGCCCGCACCACTGGCTATACCTGCACCATCGTTGCTCGGCAGTTGATTAAGGGCATGGTCAGCCAAGTGGGTATCGTTCCACCCGAACATATTGGACAAACCAGCGGCTGTTTTGAGGATTTATTAGCAGAATATGCTCAACGAGATATTCGGGTGCGGGAGACCGTGGTGGGGTTGTAGATTTGGTGGTGGTGCTGACCTATTGACTGATAAGCCCTCATGTCATTCCGAGATGTAGCGAAGCGGAACCGAGGAATCTCTCGACTCTATAAGCTCTGAGGGACTCTTCACTCCACTTCGTTACGCTCGAATGACATGGCCATCAGTCAACATGGCAACACTACCGCCGTAAGTTCTAAACTTACGGTCTTGAATTGAAAATCATTATCTGAAAGACGATATAGAGAACAAAAGGAAAAAATTATGCGAACATTTAGTTCTTATGAAGAAGTTGATACAGAATCAAATTATTATGTACCCCGCGAGAAATTGATTGAACAGGGTTACAATCATCTGCTTGGTAAAGTGGACAAAGGCGGTCATTACATAACCGTGTGGGCTCCTCGGCAGACGGGCAAAAGTTGGGTCATGCGCCAGATCGTTAGCAGAATCATGAAACGAGACGATTTTGAGGTGGCTATCGTAACCTTACAATCTACCAAGACAGCGAGAGATGAACAAGATATTTTGGATGTGTTTGTCGGGCAATTACGGACAGGGTTTGGGATAGATTTTCCAAAGCTTACTTCGTGGAAAGAAATGAATAATCTGTTTTCGCATACATACTTCGACAAGCCAGTGATATTGATTCTGGATGAGTTTGACTCGATGGGAGAACAGTACATCAACAATTTTGCCAATGAATTCAGAAATATGTACGGTGGCCGAGTGAACGAACTGGGCAAATTGAGTGGCGAAAAGAGTTGTTTGCTACACGGGTTGGCATTGGTCGGGGTACGGGCGGTGTTGGGGGTTGAGAGCCGTAGTGGTTCACCCTTCAATGTGCAACGTAGCCTGCATGTCCCCAACCTAACTTTTGCCGAAGTGGAGTCGATGTACCGATGGTATGAACGGGAAAGTGGTCAAATAGTGGAGGATCAGGTTATTGAGCGGCTCTACTATGTGACAAAAGGTCAACCCGGACTAGTTAGCTGGTTCGGTGAATTGCTGACCAGAGATTACACACCGAAACCAGAGCAACCACCCCTAGATTGGGAGGCTTGGGAGATGGCGTGGAATAGTGCCCGCTATCTTGAACCGAATAACACGGTGATGAATCTGATAGCCAAAGCCAGAGACCCAGAATATATGGGTTATCTGTTGGAACTGTTTACCAAACCGAATATCATTTTCTCTTTTCACAATCCCACCCACAACTACTTATATATGAACGGCATTATAGTTCCAGAAACAGTCCGGCAACCAAATGGTAAGATTATCAACCTTTGTCGATTTAGTTCACCGTTTATCCAAGATTGTATCTATGATGCGTTGGGACATGATTTGGTGTCGCAGAGCCGAATTTTAGCCATTGAGATAAGGGATGATTTGGCCGATGTGTTTGACCCGACCAAGAAGAACCTTGATTTACCAGCCTTGTTGGAACGATACAAAGATTATCTGGTTCGTTTGAAAGCCGCAGGACACAACCCTTGGAAGCAACAGCCCCGACGCAAGACTGATTTACAGTTGACGGAGGCTGTGGGCCATTTTCATCTGTTCAGTTGGCTTCAATCGGCGGCTTGGCGATGTGTGATTAGCCCTGAATTCCCGACCGGCAATGGCAAGGTAGACATTCACCTAAGACATGAAGGCAAGGAAGGTATCATTGAAATCAAGAGTTTTGTAGACAACTACCAACTGGATGTGGACAAAGGGAAAGCGGCCCAGTATGCCAAAAGTTTGGGACTGGACAACATCACCATGGCCGTCTTTGTGCCAGTATTGGATGAGGAAGTGCTGACCGAGTTATCCGGTATGGAGAGGATTGATGGTGTCGAGGTGACGGTGGTGGCGATTGGTTGGGTGTAATTATAGAGAACAAAAGGAGTAAAATTATGCGGACATTTAGTTCTTATGAAGAAGTTGATACAGAATCAAATTATTATGTACCCCGCGAGAAATTGATAGAACAGGGTTACAATCATCTGCTTGGTAAAGTGGACAAAGGCGGTCATTACATAACCGTGTGGGCTCCTCGGCAGACGGGCAAAAGTTGGGTCATGCGCCAGATCGTTCGCAGAATCATGAAACGAGACGATTTTGAGGTGGCTATCGTAACCTTGCAATCTACCAAGACAGCGAGAGATGAACAAGATATTTTGGATGTGTTTGTCGGGCAATTACGGACAGGGTTTGGGATAGATTTTCCAAAACTTACTTCGTGGAAAGAAATGAATAATCTGTTTTCGCATACATACTTCGACAAGCCAGTGATATTGATCCTAGATGAGTTTGACTCGATGGGAGAACAGTTCATCAACAATTTTGCTAATGAGTTCAGGAATATGTACGGTGGCCGAGTGAACGAACTGGGCAAATTGAGTGGCGAAAAGAGTTGTTTGCTACACGGGTTGGCATTGGTCGGAGTACGGGCGGTGTTAGGGGTTGAGAGCCGTACTGGTTCACCCTTCAATGTGCAACGTAGTCTGCATGTCCCCAACCTAACTTTTGCCGAAGTGGAATCGATGTACCGATGGTACGAACAGGAAAGTGGTCAAATAGTGGAGGATCGGGTCATTGAGCGGCTCTACTATGTGACGAAAGGTCAGCCCGGACTAGTTAGCTGGTTCGGTGAATTGCTGACGAAAAATTACAATTTAGACCCCGACGAACCTATCGGTGAGAAAGCATGGAAACTGGTTTGGCTGAAAGCTCGTTTCGTTGAGCCAAACAATACGGTGATGAACTTGATAGCCAAGGCCAGAGACCCAGAATATATGGGCTTTCTGATGGAACTATTTGCTCAATCCAACATCCCCTTCTCGTTTGATGACCTTTTACACAACCACATGTATATGAATGGCATCATTGGTACTGAAACAGTTGAGTATCCCAACGGTGAACTGAGTGAAATTTGCCGTTTTAGTTCACCGTTTATCCAAACTCGCATCTACAATGCCCTAAAACGTGATTTAGTGAATCATACCCACCGCCCACTGGCGATTAAAATTGGGGATGATTTGGCTGATGTGTTTGACCCGACCAAGAAGAACCTTGATTTACCAGCCTTGTTGGAACGATACAAAGATTATCTGGTTCGTTTGAAAGCCGCAGGACACAACCCTTGGAAGCAACAGCCCCGACGCAAAACTGATTTACAGTTGACGGAGGCTGTGGGCCATTTTCATCTGTTCAGTTGGCTTCAATCGGCGGCTTGGCGATGTGTGATTAGCCCTGAATTTCCGACCGGCAATGGCAAGGTAGACATTCACCTAAGACATGAAGGCAAGGAAGGTATCATTGAAATCAAGAGTTTTGTGGATAAATACCGACTGGATGTGGATAAAGGAAAAGCGGCCCAATATGCCAAAAGTTTGGGACTAGACAACATCACCATGGCTGTCTTTGTGCCAGTATTGGATGAGGAAGTGCTAACCGAGTTATCCGGTATGGAGAGGATTGATGGTGTCGAGGTGACGGTAGTGGCGATTGGTTGGGTGTAAGTTTGGCACGAGGCGGATGTTTGGCTGTGTCCAAACTGAGTTTGGGTACGAAAAAAAGCGATTGAAAAACTGGTAGCCAGTATTAGAGTAATAATCTGGAGATGATTTTTATATGATGAACCCGACTTCTAAACCAAAACAACTAGAGAACCCAATTGTATCTGTCATCATCGTGGTGGTGACAATGATTGTTGTGATGACCGTGTATGAACTGGTTAAGCAATATTATTTCGCCACAATTTCCTCGTGGACATCGGGTCTGATGACCATTATCATTAGCACCATGTTTGCCGCGGGATTGGCGGGGGCGATTCTGTTTCGTTACCATGAATCGTTGTCACCTCGTCTGGCTCAGGTTAAGCAGACTGAGTTTGAACTGCAAACGTTATATCGGGCCATTGAACAGAGTCCAACCTCAGTGGTTATCACCGACCTTAACGGCCTGATTGAATATGTTAATCCCAGTTTTACCCTAATAACAGGTTACACTATTGCCGAAGCTATCGGTAAAAATCCTAATATATTAAATTCGAGCTATCATTCCGTAGAGTTTTATGAGGAAATGTGGAGTACTCTGATGGCCGGTCAGGAGTGGCGGGGTGAACAGTGTAATCGTAAAAAAAATGGTGAACTGTATTGGGAGTTTGCTTCCCTCTCTGCTGTGAAAAATGAGGACGGAAAGATTATCCATTATTTGGCTGTAAAAGAAGATATTACTGAGCAGAAACGAGCGCGGGAGGCGATACAGGCACAAAAAGAACATCTAAATATTGTTTTAGAATCGCTCACCCATCCCTTTTATGTAATCAACGTGCATGATTATAGTGTTGCTACGGCTAACTCAGCGGCGCGCAGGCTGGGAGTCTCAGAGGAGATAACCTGCTATGCCGCCACCCATTATCGAGATACTCCCTGTGATAGCACCGAACACCCCTGCCCCCTTAAAATCGTCATGCAAACTCGAAAACCGACGGTCGTGGAGCATATTCATTTTGACGAGGCGGGTAGCCCCATTAATATCGAGATACATGGCTTCCCGATTTTTAATGAGGCGGATGAAGTTGTCCAGATGATAGAATATTCACGCGATATTACGAAACGTAAGAGCATGGAACGGGAGATTGAGCAACACCGTAATCATTTGAAGCAACTGGTCGCCGACCGCACCCATCGTTTACAGGCTATCACCACCCTGAGCGAGCAGTTGAACAAAATTTTGGACATTAATCTGTTATTGCATGAACTGGTTAATCAATTTGAGGCCTATTTCGGTTGTTATTATGCCCATATTTACCTGCTTGATGAGTCCAGCAACGAGTTGATGATGGTTGAGGGGTATGGAGAGGTTGGGCGTATCCTTAAAACCCAAAATCATCGTTTAGGCTTTGGTCAAGGGATTGTGGGACGGGTGGCTCAGAATAACAAGCCGTTTTTTACTAATAACGTCTCAGAAACTCCCCAATTTTTCCGCAATACTCTTTTGCCTGATACCCAATCAGAGTTGGCCGTTCCTCTTCGATTAGAAGAAAAACTGATTGGCGTGTTAGACATCCAAAGTAATAAAATAGATGTATTTGCCCCCGAAGATATCTCCATGCTCCAGTCGATTGCCGACCAGACTGCGATTGCCATTGCCAATGCCCAATTATTGGCCGAGCGGCAAACCACCATCGTTAAACTCAAGGAAGTGGATCGAGCTAAGTCACAATTTATCACCATGATGAGCCATGAACTGCGAACTCCGTTGCAGGCTATCAATGGATTTTCTGAATTACTGCTATCTGGCCTAAGTGGTGAACTATCCACCCAAGCGCAGAGTGATGTTCAGTTGATTTATGATAATGGGCAACATCTGATGAATCTCATCAACGATATTATCGACATCTCGCAAATTGAATCGGGACAGATACAAATCGACCCAACCGAGGTTGATGCGATTGAGATGATTACAGAGGTCATAACCGCAACTCGCCCGTTAAGCAGTGGTAAACCGATTGAGTTGTTGACCGACTTGTCCGATACTTTACCCCCCCTCCAGGCCGATCATATTCGCCTCAAACAGATTTTGCTGAATCTGGTCAGCAACGCCATCAAATTTACGGACAAGGGCGAGATTATCATCAAGGCCGTTGTTGAGGATAACTATGTTCGGTTTAGCATTATCGACAGCGGCGTTGGTATTCCACCGGATAAGTTAGCCCTAATTTTTAACAAGTTCCAACAGGCCGACATGTCCGATTCTCGTCAATATGGTGGAACTGGTTTGGGATTGCCAATTTGTAAGGAACTGGTGGAGATGCATGGCGGCACGATTGGGGTACAGAGTAATTTGGAAGCTGGGTCTGAGTTTTGGTTCACCATGCCGATGATAGACAGCTAAAGAATAGACATTAATTAACTTGTATACTTGAATTACATGTGCTATAGTAGGAAATACCACAACTTGATAACACCCAATGAGATTAGGAATGAGTATTAATTGGTAGGTAGTCCTGCACATGTAGTGATCACCTACCCGCAAGTTCCAAACTTGCGGGTAGGT
Organism: Anaerolineales bacterium HSG24; assembly: GCA_030377895.1. Lineage (GTDB taxonomy): Bacteria > Chloroflexota > Anaerolineae > 4572-78 > J111 > JAUCGB01. Next base: position 30 of record JAUCGB010000001.1, on the reverse strand, counting down.
AACTGACTATATCACTACTTCTGCACCACT